>DASYER010000109.1:0-18644 GCA_036498905.1 Steroidobacteraceae bacterium
AATGCCAAATACCAGCGTTCCGGATACTGTCGCGGCGCCCGCGGCGGCCACCGTCGGCAGCTCGATGATCACGCCATTGTTGTCGCTGACGCCATTGTTGGCCGCCAGCGCATGCACCGGATTGACCATCTGGCTGGCCACTGGTACCAGCGTGGCCGCACACCCGGAGTTGGTGCAGCTGTAGTAGTTGTTGCCGTTGCTGACGCCTTCGGTCGTATCGCAGAAAGTGTCGCAATCGTAGTTGAACAGGCCCACACCGATGATGCCGTTTGCGCCAAACTCAGCCACGGTGTTTTCCGCGTTACTCATACCGGCCGTGTCACAGTCCGACGGAACCGGATACGTTGAGGTGCCGATGACCTGAATCGGAATATTCGGTGCCGATTCACCGCTGGTGGCCGTATCCGTGCCACCGACATGCACGTCGGCCGAGACCAGCGGGCCCCAACTGTAGCCGTCCACGAACAGCGTGCACTCGGCCAGCCCCGCCGTGCCGCCCAGGCTGACTGCATGCAGGGCGCCCAGCATGGTCGAATTCAATGCCGAGGAGATGAGGCGCAGGCCCTGGGAGCCCGTGTCGACCTGAACATGATCAATCGTCTGGCAAGTCGTCGTGCTGCCCGGAGCACACACGGTCACGTTCACATACATGATGTTCACGGCGCCGATGTTCGCCGCCGCCAACGCGGCCGGGCCGCCATCCACGATGGCCTTGACCACGTTGTTGGTCGTGCTGCCGGTTCCTGTGCCAGTGCCAGTGCCAGTGCCAGTGCCCGTCCCAGTGCCAGTACCGGTGCCCGAGGATGAGGTGACAGCCCCTCCGCCTCCGCCACAACCGGCCAGCAACAGCAATGAACAGATCAGACCGGCAAGTAATTTATGCAAGAAAGTCTCTCCCTAAGGTGCCCCGCCATGAAGCGCGCCTGGCAAAGGCGTCGGATCAGGCAGCGCCAGCATCAGCCATTGCAGCTTACTGAATATCCGCAGCCGTGACGCCGGCGGGCAGCATGGTGGGAATCCAGGCGCGGCCGGTGAAGGCACGCATCCTGCCACTGGACTCGATGACGATGTCGGGGGTGTTCAGGCGCACCAGCCGCCGTCGCACCACGGGCTGGCGCGCAGCGGCTTGGTAGTTCGCCGCGTAGTTGCCCAGTATCAGATGAAGGTTTGGCAGACTCGGCCCGTGCCAGGTGACGGCGTAGACCAAGCCATTGCCTCCCAGATATTCGGTCACCACGGTGCCCGAAGGCAGCTGCAGTTCCTTCTTGCTCAATGCGCCGGCCGGGACGGGACGGGTCAGCGCCTTCATGCTGACACGATCAGACTCGACAGAGTCAGCCGTCCCGCCCAGGGCCGCCCGCGCGGATTGCGGGAGACCCTGGAGCAGCAGGGATGCGAGAGCCAGACTGTATAGCGTTGCTCGCATTGTGATCGTCAGCCGTTGCCGCTGTTGTGCTTGGCCGCCCACGAGGCGCGCCGCGCCTGTTCCTTGGCCTGGATCGATGCCAGCACGCCCGGCAGCTCTTGGCGCTGCGCGGAGTTCAGCACGGCGTAGATCTGCCCGGCCAATGCCGACTCGTTCTGGATTCGGCCGGAGGCGTTGGCCTGGGCGCTCTGCACCGCAGCCGCAAAGCCCGGGTCACCCGGATTGCCGAGTACTGTCATCCCTGGCTGCTGAGCCTGAGTTCCCGGCTGATGCGTATGACGGGTGCTGGCCAGAATGCCCTTGATGGTTGTCTGCTGATCAGGCGTCAGATTCAGCTGCCGGGTCGCGCGCAGCAGCGAACCCACGAACTGCGAGCCACCGAAGTGGCGGAAGTGTCCCCGAAAGTGCGTCTGTTGCGCAGGCGCCGTACCGGCAGCCGGGGTGCCTTGAGCGCAGGCCGTTCCCACCGCACCGGCGCTAAGCGTGCCAAGTGCAACGGCAAACAGTACTGCCTGGATGGTCGACTTCATGAATGCAATTCTCCGAAGATCGCGGGTTGGATGACTTGTAACCGACTGTTAATGAAGTAGTTCTCTACTCATTCGCAGTCTACGCTGTGAGAAGCGTCCAACGCATCCGGTGGTTGACGGCACAACAGGAAAATTACGCTGCCTTAAGCTCCCGGCAAGCCGAGGTTACAATTTCCGGTCAATTGCGCGCAATTCAGCTTACAAAGGGATTACGTCGCACGATGGTCTGGTCACGATCCGGACCGGTCGAGATCATATCAATGGGCACTCCCGCCAGTTCCTGGATGCGATCCAGGTAGCGGCGCGCGTTCTGCGGCAGCTCCTCGAAGCGCACCGTCCCGACGGTGGACTGACGCCAGCCCGGCATCTCCTCATAGACCGGAACCACCTCAGAATAGGCATCGACGAACAGTGGCATCTCGCTCAAGACTTCCTCACCGCTGCGATAGCCGACACAGATACGGATGGTTTCCAGCTGATCCAGCACGTCCAACTTGGTGACCACCAGGCCGGTCACGCTGGACTGCGCAATGCACCGTCGCAGCACCACGGCGTCAAACCAGCCACAGCGGCGCTTGCGGCCCGTGACCGAGCCGAACTCATGTCCGACGCGGGCGAGATGTTCGCCGTCGCTGTCGAATAGTTCCGTCGGGAACGGGCCTGCGCCGACGCGCGTCGTGTAGGCCTTGACGATCCCGAGAACCTCATCGAACACGCGCGGTCCGATTCCGGTGCCGGTCGCAGCGTACCCGGCGGTGGTGTTTGAGGAGGTCACGTAAGGATAGGTGCCCAGATCAACGTCCAGCATGGCTGCCTGTGCGCCTTCAAACAGCACGTTCGCGCCTTCAGCGCGCAATCGGGCCAGCGCCTGGGTGACATCCGCGACACAGGGCTTGATGCGCTCGCCCAACGCCAGCTGTTCATCGAGAGTCTTCTGGAAATCCACCGGCTGCTGTTTGAAATAGTTCTGCAGCACGAAGTTGTGGAAGTCGAGCACCTGGCCGAGCTTTGCCGCGAAGCGCTCGCGCTGGAACAGGTCGGCGACGCGCAGGGCGCGCCGCGCCACCTTGTCCTCGTAGGCCGGCCCGATGCCGCGGCCGGTGGTGCCGATGGCGTTGGCGCCACTGGCGTGCTCGCGGGCACGATCCAGCGCCACATGCGAAGGCAGGATCAGCGGGCAGTTCGGTGAGATCCGCAGGCGCTCGAACACCGGAACGCCCTGGGCGATGAGCTTGGTCGCCTCCGTCGCCAACGCTTCGAGCGACAACACCACGCCGTTGCCGATGAAGCAACGCACCTGCTCGCGCAGAATGCCCGAAGGGATCAGTGACAGAACGGTCTTGTGCCCGTCGATGACCAGGGTGTGGCCCGCGTTGTGGCCGCCCTGGAATCTCGCCACCGCGCGCGCGCGGTCGGCCAGCAGATCCACGACCTTTCCCTTGCCTTCATCGCCCCACTGGGTACCGATGACGATGACGAACTTTCCCATGATGCCTGCTCAGTTGATGAGGAACAGCAGCAATACCCCGACCAGCATGCTGCCCAGTCCGGCAATGCGCACTTCGCGATCACCGAACGAAAGAATCCGGGCCAAGGCGCGCTTGGTGCCCCCGGGTGACAGAAACGGAAATATACCTTCCAGCACGAACAGCAGCGCCAGCGCGGCGCCAAAATCCGAGAGAATGTGTGTCATTTGGCCGCGCTCGCAGCGGCGGCCAATTCTAGGTAGCCCGCCTCGGGCGTACAAGGCGTGTCGGATCCGGACTCGATCACCACGACCCCGGGTGCCTGCGCCAGCTCCAGCAAGTCGACGCTGGGCAGCTCCAGCAGCAATTCGAGCTGACCGTCCTCCAGGACGGTCTCCTGTTTGATGACGCCGCGCGCGTACAGGCGGGCGCGCAGCTGTCCTGCCCCAGGCGCAATCCGCACCCGCGCAGTCTGCACGGTGCGGGCGATCCGTTCGGTGATCGCCTGCGCCAGAAGGGGAACCCCGATTGCCTGCATCGCAGAGATCCACACCGAGGATACGCGTCCGTCCGCGTCACGCTCCAGGCGCGGCGCCATCTGCAATCGATCAATCTTGTTGTAGACCAGGATCTGGGGAATATCGCCGGCGCCGATTTCGCGCAGCACCTCGTCAACCTGTTCCATGCGCTCGCTGCGTCGCGGATCGCTGGCATCGATTACGTGCAGCAGCACCGTGGCCTCGCGCGCCTCGGTCAGCGTCGAGCGGAACGCCGCGACCAGTTCATGCGGCAGATCGCGGATGAAGCCGACCGTATCGGCGACCACGGCAGGTGTGCCACCCGGCAGACGGATGCGCCGTACGGTCGGATCCAGCGTGGCGAACAACTGATCGGCCACATAGGCCGGCGCGCCCGTCAGCGTACGGAACAGCGTCGATTTGCCCGCGTTGGTGTAGCCGACCAGTGCCAGAGTCGGCACCGGGATCTGCATGCGGGTGCGCCGTCCGGTCTCGCGCTGCAGCTGTATGCGTTCCAGGCGCTTGCCCAGCACCTTGACCCGCTGACCGAGCAGGCGCCGATCCGTTTCGAGCTGGGTCTCACCGGGACCGCGCATGCCGATGCCGCCGGCCTGGCGCTCAAGGTGGGTCCAGCCGCGCACCAGGCGGCTCGCCAGGTGCTTCAGCTGCGCAAGTTCCACTTCCAGCTTGCCCTCAAGACTGCGGGCGCGCTGGGCGAAGATGTCGAGGATGAGTCCGTTGCGATCGAGCACGCGTCGTCCGGTGTGCTTCTCCAGGTTGCGCTCCTGGCTGGGTGAGAGCACGTGATCGACGAGGATCAGATCCGCCTCGGTCGCGACGGCCGCGTCGCGCAGCTCATCGGCTTTGCCTGAACCGACAAAGAATTTCGGATCGGGGCGCTCGCGGCGGGCCGTAATCGTCGCCACGGGCACCGCACCCGCCGAGGTCGCCAGTTGCGTGAACTCCTCCAGGTCCTCCGGATCGATCGGTGCGCCCAGTCCGACGCGCACCAGCACCGCGCGTTCACCCGTGCGTGGGCGTTCGATCACGGTGTCGCAAGAAAGTGGATTCCAATCGCGCCTGACCTATTCCGCCGCAGGCTCGACCGTGGTGGTCGGCGTACCGTTTTCATCGGTGGCCAGGCGCACATTGCGCGCCGGCACGACCGTCGAGATCGCATGCTTGTAGACCATTTGACTGACACTGTTCTTCAGCAGCACCACGAATTGGTCGAATGAGTCGATCTGACCCTGAAGCTTGATCCCGTTGACCAGATAGATGGAGACCGGAACGCGCTCTTTACGCAAAGCATTCAAAAATGGGTCCTGCAGCGATTGGCCTTTGGCCATCGGGGTTCTCCTTATTCTCTGGCGCTTCTAGTTGTTCGGTTCGTCGACAGCCCCGAAAGGGAAACTGCCGGGCAGCAAGCAAGCTTGACCCCTCGCACAGCAAGGCGTCCCGCGTATTCTACCACGGGGCCGATCAGCGGATAAAACCACTCAGGGCCACGCCCACCTCCAAGCTCCATGACTCGAAGGCACCCGGGACCGCAGGGTCCACGACGCGGATGCTCTCATCCCCACGTAACCACGTGAGCTGGCGTTTCGCCAACTGTCGGGTAGCGGCGACGCCCTGTTCGGCCGCCTCGGCCAAAGTGATTTGACCATCATAGTGGCGCCATAGCTGCCGATAGCCCACGGCCCGCATCGATGCGTGCTCGGCGCTCAGATCGCCGCGCTCGTGCAGCGCGCGTACCTCCTCGGGAAATCCCTGCGCCATCATCTGGTTGAAGCGGGTGGCGATGCGCTCGTGAAGTAATGCACGCGGTTCAGGCACCAAGGCCCAAATTGGGGCAGGCTCCTGCAACGCAGCAGGACTGTGGGCCTGCAGCTGCGACAACCTCTGACCGGTGAGCTGGCACACTTCCAGTGCACGTTGGATACGTTGCGCATCATTTGGATGAATCCTGCCCGCGGCCTGCGGGTCCAGGCGCGCCAGCTGCGCATGCAGCGCCGGCCACCCCCAGCGGGCTGCGGCAGCGTCGATCGACTGGCGCTGCGCCACCGATCCGCGCGGCAGCTGCGCCAGCCCGTGGCGCAGGGCTCGCAGGTACAACATGGTCCCCCCGACCAGCAACGGAATATGGCGGCGCGCCCGGATCTCACCGATGAGGGCCACCGCATCGTGCGCAAACTGTCCCGCCGAGTACGTCTGGGCCGGATCGAGGATGTCGATCAGATGGTGGGCGACCGCGGCCTGTGCAGCCGCATCCGGTTTTGCCGTACCAATGTCCATGCCGCGGAACACCTGTGCAGAGTCCACGGAAATGATCTCCACCGGCCACTGCGCACTCAGGCGCATGGCCCACTCGCTTTTGCCGCTGCCGGTGGGCCCGGTCAGGATCAGTACCGGCGTTGTCATCTCAGCCACGATCCTGCCGACCTAGCGGCCACGCAGAAACAGGCGGTCCATTTCCATCCAGCTCAGACGCACCCAGGTTGGCCGACCGTGATTGCATTGATTGGCGCGCAGTGTGTGTTCCATCTGCCGCAACAGCGCGTCCATTTCCGGCACCGACAGACGTCGATTGGCGTGCACCGACGTGCGGCAGGCCAGGGTCGCGAGAAACCGGTCCGAGGCATCCTCGATGTGATGTCCCGCGGTCGGGTTATCCAGGTCGCTTGCGACCTCACGCACGATTTGCGTCACTTTCGCGCCCGACAGCATGGCCGGCACCCGGCGCAGCGCCAGACGTGTATGCCCCAACGCATCCAGTTCGAATCCCGCGCGCTCCCATTCGGCGCGGCCTTCGAGCAGCGCCTCGAGTTCATGGGAGGCCAGCTCCACGACCAGCGGTTCAAGCAAGGCCTGCGAGGGCACTCCCTGGGCATACTGGGTCTTCAACTGTTCATAGAGCACGCGCTCATGCCCGGCGTGCATATCCACCAGCACCACCCCCTGCTCGGTCTGGGAAAGGATATAGGTGCCGCGGATCTGTGCCAGCGCCGTGCCCAATGGCCGCTCCGAGTCGATGTCGAGGGGCTCAGGCGGCTGCGGTGCGCCCAGATTCAGCGCGTAGGAATGGGTCGCCTCTTCCTGCAGCCGCTGCGCCACATGCCACGGATCGCGGCCCGGCTCGTAGTGCGGGCTTCCCGCGGCAGCGCCATTTCGCACCCTGGCGCTTGGCGCCACCACAGGTGTGGGCAGCGATTGGCCGGGCGGCGGCTCGGCCGCTCCGGGTCGGGTCTGCGCCAGCGCCTGCGCAACGGCGCGGAATACGAAGTCATGGATCTGACGCGAATCACGGAAGCGCACCTCGAGCTTGGTGGGATGCGCGTTGACATCCACCATGGTCGGATCCAGCGTCAGATACAGCACGTAGGCCGGATAACGGCCGTGAAACAACACATCGCGATAGCCCAGTCGCACGGCATTCATCAGCAGCCGGTCGCGGACATTGCGGCCGTTCACGAACCAGAACTGCTGGTCTGCCGCACCACGCGAGGCAGTGGGCAGTCCGAGCCAGCCGCCCACCCACACCGGGCCCGCGGCATGTTCGAACGGCAGCGCCTGCTCTAGGAAATCCGCGCCGAGAATGGCTCGCACCCGTGCTTCCAGCGCTTGGGGGACGGCATCACTGGCCTGCGCATCGAGCATGACCCGATCACCACTACGCAGCCGAAAACTAATTTCCGGTCGGGACAGCGCCAGGCGCTCGACCAGTCGCACGACATGCCCGGTCTCGGTCGCATCACTGCGGACGAATTTGCGGCGCGCGGGCACATTGAAAAACAGATCGCGCACCTCGACGGTAGTGCCGACCACGTGCGCGGCGGGACGCACGGCGGAGCGCGTCCCCCCGTCGGCCTGGATCTCCACGGCGTGGTCGGCCGCGGCCGTGCGGGTCAGCAGCCGCAGCCGCGACACCGACGCAATGGAGGGCATCGCCTCGCCACGAAATCCCAGCGTGACGACCGACTGCAGATCATCCATTGAAGTGATCTTGCTGGTTGCGTGACGCTGCAACGCCAGGGTCACCTCCGCTGCGTCCATCCCGAGGCCGTCATCGCGCACGCGAATGAGGCCGACGCCACCGCGCTCGATGTCGATTTCGATGCGCCGCGCGCCGGCATCCAGACTGTTCTCAACCAACTCCTTGACCACCGACGCCGGACGTTCGATCACCTCACCGGCGGCGATCTGGTCGATGAGTTCGTCAGGAAGTATCCGAATAGGCATTTGCCGAAAGTATGCCCGATTCGGCCGCTCGGATCGCTCAGTCTGCGGCTGCTCCCAGACCCGCCAGCTGCGCCGGCGCGTGCGCTTCGCGCGCCAGGGCGAAGTGAGTGCCGGCGGGAGGATTGTCCGTGAAATAGCTGCGCAGGCCGCTGAATATGGCGGCGGCGAGAGCGGTCTGCTGCGCCGGACTGCGCAATCGTCGCTCCTCGGCCGGGTTGGAGATATACGCGGTCTCCACCAGCATCGAGGGAATGTCGGGGGACTTGAGCACCACGAATTGCGCCTGCTGCACCTGCGGCTTGCGCACCAGGCCGACACCGTGCAGGGCGCCGATGACACTCTGCGCCGCGGACATGCTGGCGCTGATGTTCGCCGACTGCGACAGGTCGAGCAGCACCGAGGCCAGTGTCTTGTTCTTGTCGGCGAGCGACACGCCGCCTATGAGATCCGCGGCATTTTCGCGCTCGGCCAGCCAGCGGGCCGCCTCATTGGTCGCACCGCGCTCGGAGAGCACGTACACGGAGGAGCCGGAGACGGCGCTGTTCGCGATGGAGTCGGCATGCACGGACACAAATAGATCGGCGTTCGCGACCCGGGCCCGACGGATGCGTTCGCGCAGTGTCAGGAATTCATCGCGGTCGCGCGTCAGGACGGCATGCATGCCCGGTTCGCTGCTGATACGTTTTGCCAACGCGCGCGCGATCGCGAGCACCACGTCCTTTTCATGCACGCCTGCATGACCGGTGGCACCCGGATCCTCGCCGCCATGCCCCGCGTCCACCGCAATGATGACGTCGCGTCCGGACTGGCGGGGTGCGTGCGCCGCCTGCACGGGGCGGCGCGTGGTATCGACGCGCACGACCAGCGTCGGTGCGCTGTGCTTCGCAGCATCCCAGGACAAATGCACAGGCAGCGACCGATCGACGAAAATGGTGACGCGCAGATCGCCATTGCTCTGCTGCTGCTCAGTGACACCCGAGACGATGCCCTGCGGGGGTGGCATCACCAGCCCCGCTGCCGCGCGCACGTGATGCAGCGTCAGTGAGATACGGCTCGGGTCTTTTGCAGTGGTCAGCCGATAGGCCACTTTTGCGCTCAGATGCAGCGAAATCGCGGTCGCGGTTTCGTCCGCAACCAGCTCCATCGCCCGCATCCGCACCGGAGGTGCTGCTGAAACCGGCGCGCACGGCAGACCGGTCGCCAGCACCATTCCGAGCACTAACGATACAAAAACATGTCTTTTCATAGACTTCGCAGGCATATCTGCCACGTAATCTACGACTCCCGGCCCGGCAATTCAACCGTGAAGCTGTGCCAGCCACTGCGCACCGGCTGCGCTGGGTGCATTCAGCTCGATGCTGTGAAATGCCGGACGGGCCACCAGGGTGATGTTGATGTCTGCGGCGGGCAGCCAGGAGCCCGCGCGCTCCGGCCATTCGATCAGCCACACATGATTCGCACTGTCCAGGTCACGCAACCCCAATGCTTCTAGTTCGTCCGGGCTGCGCAGGCGATAAAAATCGCTGTGTACCACCGTGACGGCGCCCAGCGCATAGGATTCGACCAGCGTGTAGGTCGGACTGCGCACGAGACCCGAATAGCCCATGGCCTGCAGGAAGCCGCGCGCCAGCGTGGTCTTGCCGGCGCCCAGATCGCCGTGCAGCTGGATCTGCAGCATCTGCGGCAGGCTTTTTGGGATTGCCCGAGCCAGGTGCGCGCCACAGGCCTCGGTTTCCTCAGGCGTCGCCGCGATCAAGGATTGACGCACGCCTGCAGCTCGCGCGCGACGTCACTGGCCAGCAGGCCCCGCTCGCCGGGTCGCGCGGCCGCGTCACCGGCCTGCGCATGCGCCATGACGGCCGCACGAGTTGCGAGCCACGGGTCCGCACACTGCGCCAGCACGCCGGCGATGGCGCCCGTGAGTACATCGCCCATACCGGCGCTGGCCATGCCGGGATTGCCCCGTTCACACAGGCCCGGCGCCTTGCCGCCGTGCCCCACCAGAGTTCCAGCGCCCTTGAGCGCAACCGTGCCGCCGTAGTCCTTGACCAAGGCTGCCAACGCCCCCAGGCGATCCGCCTGCACCTCGGCTGTCTCGATGCCCAGCAGCCTCCCGGCCTCACCCGGATGCGGCGTCAGAATCCAATTGTCACGCTGGCGCCTGCCGGTTTCGGCAATGATGTTCAGCGCATCCGCGTCCACGACCAAAGGCTTGCTGCACGCAAGCGTGAGCCGCACCAGCTCCTGCGCCCAGGCGCTGCGACCTAAGCCCGGACCGATGGCAACGACATCGGCGCGCTCCAGCGCGGGCACCAGTTCCGCCGGGTCGTGCAGGGGCAGGCAGATCAGCTCCGGCCGGCCGGCGACGATGGCCATCAGATTTTCCGGCGCCGTGGCCACGGTGACCAGGCCCGCGCCTGCCCGCAGACACGCCTCGCCGCACAGACGCACTGCGCCCGGCATGCCGACGCCCCCGCCGATGATGAGCACGCGGCCAAAATCACCCTTGTGAGCTTCGCGCGGCCGACGCGGCAACGCCTGCACCACACAGGATTCGGTAATGCGCTGCAGCCGCGGACTGAACTGGGGGATATCCGGTACCGGAACTTCCAGATCATCAAAGAAAATGCCCCCGGCGCGCTCCGGCCCCTCACCCAGGAACAGTCCGGTCTTCAACCCCACGAAGGTCACCGTGGAGTCAGCGCGAACCGCCTCGCCCAGTGGCATGCCGCTGTCGGCGTCCAGACCCGAGGGGATATCGATGGCAAAAATGGGACGGCCCGCGCCGTTGATGGCGCGGATGGCATCGGCGCCGGCATTGCGCACCGTGTCCTTCAATCCGATGCCGAAGACTGCATCGACGATCACCTCACCCTCGCGCAGCAGTGCCGTGCTCAGCGCCCGCACGGCGCCCCCACTGGCGGCAAAATCCGCATGTGCCTGCCGCGCCTCACCCTTGAGGCCCGCGACGGGCGCCGCAGCAATGACACTGACCTCGAGGCCGGCCGCCTGGGCAAAGCGCGCGAGCACGTAGCCGTCGCCACCATTGTTGCCGCCGCCGCAGACGATGACGATCCGGGTGGACATGGGCCAGCGCGAGCGCAGATAGCGCAGCGCGGCCTCCCCGGCACGCTTCATCAGTGTGTAGCCGGAAACCGGCAAAGACTCGATGGCGCGCTGGTCAAGCGCGCGCACCTGTGCGGCGGAATAAACGGCGATTGGCAGTGCCATGGCCTCATTATACTGGCCTGCCATGGCCGGCCCGACCAACTTTGCACCCTCCGCCCTGGCGGACCTGCGCCTGCAGCTCGAACAACTGGCCCGGGAGCTGGGATTTGCGGCTTTGGGCGTCGCTGAGCTGGATCTGACCCAGGATGAGCAGCATCTGCTGCGCTGGCTCGACCACGGCTACCACGGCGACATGCACTACATGGCGCGGCATGGGGTACTGCGCAGCCGCCCCGCCGACCTTGCTCCAGGCAGCGTGCGTGCGATCTGCGTGCGCATGGATTACCTTCCGGCCGATGCCGCCGACGCGGAGGCGGTACTGGCGGATCCGCAGCTGGCGTATGTGTCGCGCTACGCCCTCGGCCGTGACTATCACAAGGTGCTGCGCGGGCAGCTCAAAGCCCTCGCCCAGCACCTGCTGGGGCGCATCGGGCCCTTCGGCTTCCGCGTCTGTGTAGACAGCGCCCCGGTGCTCGAGAAGGCGCTGGCCCGCAATGCCGGCCTGGGCTGGATCGGCAAGCACACGAACCTGCTGTCGCGCGATGCCGGATCGTGGTTCTTCTTAGGGGAAATACTTACCGATCTGCCATTGCCCGCCGACGCGTCGGCCACCCCGCATTGCGGCAGCTGCACGGCCTGCATCGACATCTGCCCGACCCAGGCCATCCTCGGGCCGCAGCGGCTGGATGCCCGGCGCTGCATCTCGTACCTGACGATCGAACATCACGGGGCGATCCCGGTCGAACTGCGCCGCGCGATGGGCAATCGCATCTATGGCTGCGATGACTGCCAGCTGGTGTGCCCCTGGAACAAATTTGCGCACGCCGCCGCGCATCCGGATTTCAAGGTTCGCCACGGGCTTGATCGCGTGCAGCTCACGCAGCTGTTCGCCTGGACCGAAGCGCAGTTCGAAGAGCGCATGCGCGGCTCGGCCATCTATCGCATCGGTTACGAGCGCTGGTCGCGCAATATCGCGGTGGCATTGGGCAATGCGCCGCAGTCACCGCAGGTGCGGATCACCCTGTTGGCGCGCCGCGATCAGGCATCGCCACTGCTGCGGGAACATATCGACTGGGCGCTGCAGCAGCACCCGGCCTGATCCAGGCGCTGGGGCGCTACTGCTTTACGCGCAGGTTGTCGATCAGGCGCGCCTTGCCCAAGCGGGCTGCTACCAGCACCACCCTTTCGGGGCTGTCCGGGAGCGCCGGCTGCAGGTTCGCGGCATCGCGCACGACGAAATAATCCGGCCGCAATCCGGCCGTGCTCAGCGCCGCGAGCCCCGCCGTCTCCACATCCCGGTCAGCGACTCCGGCCAGCAGCCGGGTGCGCGCCAGCTGCAGTTGCTGATGAATGATCGGCGCAGTGCCACGTTCGGTGACCGTCAGGTATTGATTGCGCGAACTCATCGCGAGTCCGTCCGCTTCACGCACGGTCGTCGCGCCGATGATGGCCATGGGCATGCACAGGTCCGCGACCATGCGGCGGATGACCGTCAGCTGCTGGAAGTCCTTCTCACCGAAAATCGCCGCATCCGGCTCGACGATATTCAACAGCTTGGTGACGACCGTGGCGACGCCCTGGAAATGCCCGGGCCGAAACTCGCCATCCAGTATGTGGGACAGCACCGGCACTTCCACGCGCGCCGCATTCTCCGGACCGTTGGGATAAATCTCGGCCACATCGGGCATGAACATCAGATCGCACCCGGCCGCGGCGAGCATGGCCTCATCCTCGTGCGGGGTGCGCGGATAGTGCGCATAGTCCTCGTTGGGCCCGAACTGCATCGGATTGACGAAAATACTGGCGACAAAGCGCTCGCCATGCTGGCGCGCGGCCTGGATAAGACTCATGTGCCCGGCATGCAGGTTGCCCATGGTGGGCACGAAGGCGATCCGTCGACCCTGCGCGCGCCAGCGGCGCACTCGCTCACGCACAGCCGCGATGGTAGTGACCCTGTCCATTCAGATGCTTCCATGCCGCATGGCGTTGTAGTAGTTGCGACCGCGTTTGACGCGGCTGATGGCGACCAGCAGGTCCTCGTAATCCGCCTCATTGCCGATCGGATCGATCGATGCGGCATTGACGATGAGGAGCGGCGCCTCCTCGTACTCGTGGAAGAAGCGTGAATAGGCCTCGTTGAGGCGCGTCAGATAGGCGCGTTCGATCTGCTGCTCGAAGGCGATGCCCCGACGGGCGATGCGTGCCAGCAGGACATCCACCGGCGCCTGCAGATAGATGACCAGATCCGGCTTCGATGCGACCACGCCAAGCTTCGCATGGACCTGCTCATAGAGGGCGAACTCGGCCTCATCCAAAGTGATGCGTGCGAACAGCTGATCCTTGGCCATCAGGTAGTCCGCTACGCGTACGGTCGAAAACATGTCCGACTGGTTCAGGCCCTGCAGCTGCTGGGTACGCTGAAACAGAAAATACAGTTGCGCGGGAAAGGCCGCGGCGCGCGGATTGCGATAGAAGCGTTCCAGGAAGGGATTCTCGGCCGCCTGTTCGAGGATCAGGCTCGCCCCGTAGGTGTCTGCCAGACGGCGCGCGAGACTGGTCTTGCCCACACCGATCGGGCCCTCGACGACGATATAGCGAAATGAAGTGGCAGCCGCAGTCATAGGGGCCAGAGGCCATCAGAGTGAACACGGGGTAGCAGCTCGCGGACCGGGCCACATCCTGGCACTTCCAGATCCGGCGCAATCTCCGCTAGAGGATACAGAACGAAATTGCGCACCACTACACCGGGATGCGGCAGCACCAGTTCGGCACTGGCGCACTGCTCGCGGCCAAAGACCAGCAAGTCCAGGTCGATCACCCGCGGTCCCCAGTGTTCGTGCACTGCGGGACGCCCGGCCACTCCTTCCAGCCTGCGCAAGTGCCGCAGCAGCTCAAGTGCCGGCAATCGCGTGACCAGCCCGGCGACCGCATTGACGAAATCAGGTTGGGTGACCGGCCCCAAGGGGCGCGACCCGTACAGCCGTGAGACGGTGACGCACAGCGTCTGCGGCAGACCCTTCAGGGCATGCAGCGCCGCGCGTACCTGCTGGGCGGGGTCCGACAGATTGCTACCCAGTCCGATGTAGGCCGGCTGCCAGATCGGCATCAAGCAGAACTGGCCGGCCTGCGGCGGCGGCGGCGCGGACCGCGGCGCGCGCCCTCACGGCGCGGCGCAGCCCCGCCCACATCGTCGGCCATTTCCTCGCGCTCCTGGTCCGAGGCCTCCTGCAGTCGCGTCCACCAGTCAGCCATGTCCTGGGGTGCCATGCCCAGCTGCGCGCGCAGCAGCAGCAGGTCATAGGAGGCGCGGAATCGCGGATGCTCCAGCACCCGCAGCGCGCGTCGTCCGCGCGGATGCTCGAGGCGTGGCTGCAACGCAAACATCTCCCGTACGCCCAGCGCAAAGCGCCGCGGAATGGCAATCCGCGACTGCGCTTCGCGCATGGCCTGGTCGCAGGCATCCAGAATGGCACCGGTCTCATGCCAGTGCTGTGGCGGCATGGCTTCGATGATGCGCGCGATGGGCCCGTACAGCAGCAGCGCGAAGAGGAAAGTCGGGGCGACCGGCTTGTCGGCGGCAACGCGTTCGTCGGTATTGCGCAGCCCCTGCAGCAGCAGCTGCTCCACCAGGTTGCCGGAGTGCTGGGCCGCATACGAATCCACGGTGGGCAGTATGGCCGCGAGCAGACCGCGCCGTCGCAGCACCTCGTAACTGCGAGCGCCGTGTCCGGTCAGGAACAGCTTCAGGGTTTCATCAAACAGGCGTGCGGGCGGCACGGCACCCAGCAGGTCCGCCAGCTGTGCGATGGGCGCCGCAGTCGCCCGGTCGATCGTGAAACCGAGCTTCGCCTCGAAGCGCGCGGCGCGCAGCATCCGTACCGGATCTTCGCGATAGCGCGTCTCCGGATCGCCGATCATGCTCAGCGTACGCGCGGCGATATCGGCCGCACCGTTCACGTAGTCCCAGATCGAGAAATCCGCGATGTTGTAGTAAAGAGAATTCGCCGTGAAGTCGCGCCGCCAGACATCCTCATCGATATTGCCGTAGACGTTGTCGCGCAGGATTCGTCCGGACTCATCGAACGCGCGGTGCGTATCCGCCGACTGATCAAATGGATCACGTCTGCGGCGCGAGTAGTCCTGTTCAACCACCGGCTCCTCGGCTATTTCCGCAGGTTCCCCCGCGACCCCTTCGTCATCATCAAGATCAGCTACCGGTTCCTCGGCCTGCGATGGGGCGCTGGACGCGCGAAAAGTCGCAACCTCGATGGTCTCGCGACCAAAGAACACATGCGCCAGACGGAAACGCCTGCCGACCAGGCGGCAGTTGCGGAACAGCTTGCGCACCTCTTCGGGCAGCGCATCGGTGGAGACATCGAAATCTTTGGGTTCCAGGCCCAGCAGCAGATCCCGCACGCAGCCGCCGACAAGAAAGGCCTGAAAGCCCCCCTCCCGCAATCGATACAGCACTCGCAGTGCGTTCGGCGAGATATGCGCTCGGGAAACAGTGTGGTCGGACCGCGGAATAATCCGGGGCTTTACGGCCGCTGCCGTAGGGTCAACAGGTGAGTTCAAGGAGTATGGCTTCTAGTGCTTGAGCAATGTGTACAGCTCTCTATAATACCGCGCTCTCGCGCCAGAGCTTGAAACCTCGCTCCCTTCGTCTAGAGGCCTAGGACATGGCCCTCTCAAGGCCAGTACACGGGTTCGAATCCCGTAGGGAGCGCCAACAAATCAAAGACTTACGAATATGCGTAGGTCGCCGCGTGAAAACGGCGTGAAAAGTCGCGTCAAGTGCTGTGTTCGTTTTGCATATTCGGTTCCAGGTCGACGACCGCCGCCTCGTCAGCTCCGTCCACCGCTTTCCATAGGCGGCCAGGGGCGTATCCTTCCTGCCCGTCGGCCATCGTTTGTGCCGCCCCTGGTCGTGTGCAGAATCACAGCCGAATCGCCGCCGGATGAGACTGAGTCTAAGCTCTTGGAAATCCGTGAGGATTTCGCGCCGCAGACACCTCACGCCAGCTGGTCAGTCCAATGACGTTCAGTCAGGATCCGGATCGGCGTCCCGTCTTGCTTCAGTTCTATTGCTTTGATGATTTTCGTCCCGTGCGTCGAATGCAGCCATTCGTCAGAACCGAATGTCCCCACGACCAAGTAGTTGCACTTTTTGGACACAGCGCTGGCAACGTGCCCACCACGGCTCTCGATTACAGCCGTTATTTTCGTCCGGGGCCCGTAGACGAACTGTCCTGTGAGCACGAAGCAGTTCGACGGGAACGCAATTGTCGGGGGCGGGTCATCGTAGGGCACGGCACCGCTGACAGCAGGTCCTGCCGCGGCTGGCGGACCCCCCGCGACTTTTGCGAGCACCTGAAGTAACTCAGCTTCCTCCTCCGGATCCAGGTGGCCATCGGCCATGGCAGCGGCGAGTCGCGGGTACAGAATATTTCCGGGCCATTCGCTTGCCGCGAGGTAGTTCTTTTCTATCCAGTCGAGCAGGAACCGCGCCTCATGATCATCAACAGCACTGTCCGCAAGCACCATGCGGCACATGCCAATCAACTCGTCCATATTTCGGGTCGCGACGCGCCGTTCAGACGCGAGCCGCCTTGGTACATTGGGTGCAGAAGTGTCGTAGGAATTGGCCCGCCCGCGACTCAAGGCCGTCGTAAGTTCCACGTGGTGCTCGGCAGGTAGGGCACTAAGAAGTCTCTTGAAAACGCTCATCGTGGTCTGCTTCCTTACTTGCTGCTCATTCTTGTGTGGGAATCGAAGCGCGCCGTACTACATTGAATACGCCGCGGTTCAAATAAGGCGATCTGGTACCTACCCCCATTGTTACCCCCAGGGCTTCTCGCATAGCGATGGCCACATATGGACGGCCGTAGACTCCAAGGAACCAAGCCTCTAGGAATTAAGGCCACCGGCCCACTCTGGGCCTCGGCGGAACCGAGGTGGCAGTCGCACATCACTTTCCCATTTAATCTCTTGCCAATTCGCGAATCACCTGAACAATTCGCGGATTGTTTGTTTCATGATTCACTTCGACCTCGTAGTGATGTCCTGCACGTAGGCATTCTTCGGATTGGTGATAGATCCAATCCACCTTGGCGCTGTGTGTCTCACAAGCATCCGCCAGCACTTCATACTTGTACTTGTAGAGACGCTGAACTCTCATGTATGTGTCGGTGATTATGCGGATTGCCATTTCTTGACCACGCATTGGCACACACCCACGTATGACAGTTGCAGATGATTTTTTCCTCCGCACTGTTATCACTTTGAGTGGCTTCTTCAGCACTCCCTTGGCCGATTGCTTTGCAAGCTTGTCTACGGCCTTATTGTGTTGATCCTTAGAGTGCCCCTTTACCCATTCAAATTCGACTCGTTTTCGGATTTTTCGTAGCGCCCGGAGCAGTTCCTTCCACAGATCGGAATTTTCAACCGGGCGACCGTCGCGTGTTAGCCACTTGCGTTTTGGCCACTCGAACTTGGCCCGACCCAAATTGCTCGTGACGTACATTGAGTCGGTAAGGACGTAAACGCGCTCTACGGCATTAATGTCTGGATGGTCGTTCGCCCCATCCAGGCCTTTGATGCATGCAAGTAGTTCCATCTCGTTATTCGTTGCGCCCTCGTGACCTTGCATTTCGTCGTTTTGGACGACTTCGTTGCCTTTCGCGTCGATTGTAACGTATCGAACACCTATCCCGCCGCGCCTGGGATGCGAATAGGATGAGCCGTCCACGTAAATGTTTAGGGCATTCTCGTAGGTCATCAGCGTCATTCTATCCGTTGATGTATTCCCACAAGCACTCAATGACGAGCTTCGCGTGCGGCGCACCGTACCTCGCAGATCCTTTAGATCCCGGATTCAGTACCCCACCAGACCAGTTGCATCCCTCTTGGTCCGGCTCCTGGAGCAAGTATTGAAGAGTCAGCCGAGCGTCTTCGAGGTCCTCGAATTTGCGAATTTCCTGAGTTAGGTACTTATTAATTGCCTCCGGAGTCACCACTGCGCGATCTCCTTTTGCCGCCGATCCTGCGGTCGCAGGCGGCGCGCTCGAGAAATATTCGGCGACGAACTCAACAGGCGAAATTACACGAATCTGAAGTGCGCTCCAGATGTCCGGTGCCTTCTTTAGCAGGCGTCCATCGTTTGTAATGAAGTGACGACCTGCATACTTGGCCGCTTCAACAAGGTGAAATGAGTCACCAGCGTGTCGGCCGGACTGCA
>DASYER010000110.1:0-7640 GCA_036498905.1 Steroidobacteraceae bacterium
TGTATCCGGGCTGCCAGTGAGGCGATTGCCGATTTCTGCCCCAGCGCCAGATCCCCGCTCTGTGCGGCAAACACGGCGGCCTGCTCGGCCAGCCGGTCCTGCAGCAGCACCGAATTGGCGTTCACCGACTCACGTATGGCATCGGCGTGGACTTCGGTGCGCCGATCGATGAACACGCCCAGCAGCGCCAGGCCGATCGTGCCGCCGAGATTGCGCGCCATGTTGAACAGGCCCGCGGCATCGGCGGTGTCCGAGCGTTCGACCGCGCCCACCGAAATCTGATTCAGCGGCATGAAGGAGAAGATCTGCCCCACGCCACGCAGCAGCTGCGAGGCGATGAAGTCGCGGCCGCTGGACTGCGCTGTAAGGTGAATATCGATGAAACAGCTGATCGCGAAGCAGATCAGTCCGAACCCCACCACCAGCTTCACATTGCCGAAGCGCAGGACGCGCGGCAGCACCGGCATGAGCGCAAAGGCCGGCAGTCCGGACAGCGCCAGGATCCACCCAGACTGGAAGGAGTTGTAGCCGGCCACGCCACTCAGGAACTGCGGCAGCACGTACAGGATGTTGTACAACACCATGCCGATCGTGATCACGATCAGGATCACGCTGGCGTAAGTGAAGTTCTTGAGCAGTTTGAGTTTCAATACGGGGCGCTTGCTGGTGAACTGGGTGATACCCAGCACCGTCAGCCCCAGCACCGCAAACACGGACAGGATGCGGATCAGGCTCGAATCAAACCATTGGTCGCGCTGTCCTTCCTCCAGCACCACGGTCAGGCAGCTCAAGCCGATGGACATGCCGATGATGCCGGCCCAGTCGGCCTCCACCAGCTCGTGAATGTTGGCCTTCTTGTGCGGCACTCCCAGTAGCAGCAGGCTGATCAGACCGACGGCCACGGGAACGTTGATGAAGAAGCACCATTGCCAGCTGCCGTTCTCGGTCAACCAGCCACCCAGCACCGGGCCCATCAGCGGCCCGAGCAGCACGATGAGTCCGAACATCGTCATGCCGATCGGAATCTGGTGCTGCGGCAGGCGCGTGCGCACGATCGTCTGCGCGGTCGGAATCAGCGCGCCGCCGAAGAAGCCCTGACCGACGCGGCCGATCACCATCGTGGTGAGGTCGTGACTGGCGCCGCACAGCACCGAAAAGGCGGTGAACAGTACCGCACAGGTGAGCAGCAGGGTGCGCATGCCCACCATCCGCGACAGCCACGCCGTGAGCGGAATCATGACCACCTCACTGACCAGGTAGCCGGTGGCGATCCAGGTACCCTCGGTGCCGGTCGCGCCGATTTCACCCTGAATCTGCGGCAGCGCCGAGTTGACGATGGAAATGTCCAAGGTCGCGATCAGCGCGCCCAGCGCTCCCGCAATGACTGCAATCCAGTCCTGCGTGGTCGCATTCGGTTCGGCGTGCGCGACTTTGGCTGCGCTCATGACTACCGGCCGTCGGTGCGTGTATCGACTTCAACGCTGACCGAGAGGCCCGGGACCAAGCGCCCCGCGACATCCTTCGAGGGCGCCAGCTTGATGCGCACCGGCACGCGCTGCACGATTTTGATGAAATTGCCGGTGGCATTCTCGGGGGGCAACAGCGCGAACTGCGCGCCCGTGCCGGGTGCGAAGCTCTCCACCGTACCGGGGATGGCCTCATCCCCCAGCGCGTCCACCTTCACGCTCGCTTTCTGGCCCACCCGCATGCGTTGCACCTGGGTCTCCTTGTAGTTTGCGACCAGGTATACATCCTGCACCGGGACCACCGACATGAGCCGGGTGCCCGGCTGCACGAACTGGCCGATCTGGGCGGTCTTGTCGCCAATGCGACCGGCGATGCTGGCACGCACGATGGTGTCGTCGAGATTCAGCTGCGCGGTGTGCGAGGCGGCCTTGGCACCTTCCAATTGCGCGCGGACCTGGGTCATCTGGCTGCGAATGGCCAGCAGCTGGCGCTCTGCCACTTTGACATTGGCCTCGGCGCCCAGCACCGCCGCGGCAGTCTGGTTGCGCTGGTTGAGCGCCTGGGCATAGCGCTCGTCAGTCTCGACCCCCTGGTCGCGCAGCCCTTTGTAGCGATCCGACTCTTCGCGGGCGTATACGGCATTGGCCTGTGCGCCCACCAGCTGCGCGCGCGCTGATTCGACGGCAGCCTGCTGCTGCGTGATCTGGCTTTGCGCGGCCTCGATGTCGGCATTGCGCGCGTCGACGGTCGCATCCTGCTGGTTCAGTACCGCCTTGTAGTTGCGCAGATCGATACGTATGAGGGGATCGCCGGCCTTCACCACCTGGTTGTCGATCACATAGATCTGATCGATGTAACCGCTCACTCGTGGCGCCACCGTCACGGTGTCGGCGCGCAGATACGCATCATCGGTGGTCTCGATGAAGCGACCGTACACCAGCCAGCGCACCCCGAAGCCGATGCCGATGACCGCGATGATGGCCAGCACGATGAACAGCACGGTGCGAATGCGCCGATTGCCATCACCATTGGTCGGGGTCGCGGGGGCGGGCGCGTCAGCCATGGCAGATCCTGTCAGAAGTATTCCGAACGCTAGATGTTGTCCGACTGGAACTTTTGTGTCAAGTGGAATACATTTGGCCCCTGAGGAGGAACCTGATGCCCACAGCCCGGATCAAGCGCCGTCATCCCGAGGATGGCGGATATGCCAGAGGAGAGGAGACCCGCGCGCGCATCGTGACTACGGCGCTGCGTGTATTCGGCGAGGAGGGATTCACCAAGGCCTCGACCCGGCGGATCGCGGCCGACGCCGGGGTGAATCCGCCCGCGCTGCAGTATTACTTCGGTGGCAAGGAGGGCCTGCACCGCGCCTGCGCGCAATTCATCATCGATCGGGTGATGATCATCATCGCGCCCGCACTCGCTGAAGCAAGGCAGGTCAGACAGCATGCGCAGGGCGAGCGCGCCATCGACGCGCTGTGCGCGCTGCTGGATTCGATGGCTGATGCTCTGGTCGCCGCAGGCTCGGAGAGCTGGAGCCGCTTCATCACTCGCGGCAAGGCCGATGGGGCCGGCCCGGCCATAGGCATGCTGCGCCAGAGCGTCGCGATGCCCATCATGCTCACCGTTGCACAGCTGATCGCCATCGTGACGGGGGGCGACCCTTCCGATGAGGTCATCCGCGTCAAGGCAACGGCCATCTTGGGGCAGATTTCGACCTTCCTGACGAATCGCGAGAGCACGCTGGAGGCGCTGAACTGGACCGATTTCGACGCGCAGCGGCTGCAGACGATCAAGACTGTTGTGCGCGAGCATACCCGCGCCATACTGGGGGCACGCGCCGGGACTTCGCGACGCGCCACAGGAGGATCTCGATGAAGCTGTTTCGTCATGGCGCAAAGGGTCAGGAGAAGGCGGGCATCCTCGATGCTCAGGGCCGGCGCCGCGACCTCTCGGGCATCGTTATCGATATCGACGGCCCGTTCCTGGCGGCGGGATTTGCCGCGCTCAGGGATGTGAATACGGCAACGCTACCGGAGGTACCCGCTGTGGCGCGGTTTGCCGAGCCGGTGGGCGCGGTCGGAAAGATCGTCTGTATCGGCCTGAACTACCGTGACCATGCCGCGGAAGCAAAAATGCAGATCCCGGCTGAACCCATCATTTTCATGAAGGCGACCTCGGCCATCATCGGTCCGAACGATCCGGTCGTGATGCCACCGCAGTCCCAGAAGTCGGATTGGGAGGTGGAGCTGGGCATCATCATCGGCCAGGAGGCCCGCTACGTCCCGCTGGAGCGGGCGCTGGATTTCGTGGCGGGCGTGTGTGTATGCAACGATCTGTCCGAGCGGCATTTTCAGATCGAACGCGGCGGCCAATGGGACAAGGGCAAGGGCTGCGACACCTTCGGGCCGTTTGGACCTTACCTGGTGACGCTCGATGAAGCCGGCGACCTGAACAACCTGCACCTGTGGCTGAACGTCAATGGCCAGCGCATGCAGAACGGCAGCACCCGCGACATGATTTTCAATGTGCCCTTCCTGGTGCACTACGTCAGCCAGTTCATGAGCCTGCAGCCCGGCGACATCATCAGCACCGGCACACCTGCAGGCGTGGGCGCCGGGCGCAATCCGCCGGTGTTCTTGCGCGAAGGGGATGAGATCCATCTGGGGATTGACGGCCTCGGTGAGCAGCGCCAGCAGGTGCGGCGTTATTCATCGGCAGCAGGCTAGGGCGTCGGTTCAGGACCGGCGAGGCACGTAGCGACGCTCGCCGGACACCGGGTCGTACTGCACGTCCATTTCCTCGCCGCTGATCGGGTCGGCGAATTTCTCTTCGGTCTGCTGCCAGCGGGCTCCCGCGGGCCCCGAGCCCTTTCGATAGCGCCAGCCTTCAAACGCGGTGCCGGCAAAAATCAGCGCGCCCACCACCAGCAGCTGCAATCCGGGCGACCATAACCGCAGGCACAGCAGCCACAGGCCCGCCGCCGCCAGCAGCACGGCGATTCCGAGCACGATTTTGCGCAACACGGTGTTCAGCCAACAGGGTCAATGATGACTGCGGTGCCGTAGGCCACCACTTCGCTCATCGTCTGGCCCATTTCGGATGAATCGAAGCGCATCATCACGATGGCATTGGCCTGCATGAGCGTGGCGTTCTTCACCATGCGGTCCACCGCATGGCGGCGGGCCTCCTCAAGCATCTGGGTGTACTCGATGATTTCACCGCCCGCGAGCGAGCGCAGGCCCGCCATGATATTGCCTCCCAGTCCGCGGCTGCGCACGACGACGCCGAAGACCTGGCCCTTGGTTTCCCGGATCCGGTGACCGGCAACATTTTCAGTTGTGACGACCAGCATGATGCTCCTTCCGATTCAGATTGAAACCAGCCGCAAGTCCTGGCGGCATTCTAGTCCCACGGCCATGCCAGAGCAGTTCCGGTGTTCGTGGCCTCATTACTTTGCATTGCAAAGCACTCTGCGTCAACCTGCCAAGGGATCGGCCGAAGGGTCTTTGCAATGTTATTGGGCCGCCGGATCCAGGAATAGCAGCTTGAGGGATCCTGGCACCAGAGGCGGGCGCCGCGCGGCGGGCCCAGAGGCCCGGGCCGTCGCATTCGTATCGACATCGGCAGCCGCGACGTAAAGGCGTCCGCTGCGCGAATCGACGCTCATCGTTCGCGCCGAGGATTGGGTTTTGATGATGCCGGCCGGGACAAAAAGGTTGGCATCCACCTCGCGAATGACCGAGATCGTGCCATCGATGCCGTTGGAGCTGAATATCAGCTTGCGAGTTGAGTCAAATGCCGCAGCGTCCGTGCCTCGGCCAATGGGCAGGGTCGCGACGGTGGCTCCGCTATCGGTATTGACCACGACGAGCTCTCTGTTCTGGCAGCTTGCGAACAGGCGGTGAGCGGTCGTATCGATGGCAAGACCATGGGGAGCTGCACAGCCGGGAATGGGCCAGGTCGCATCGACGCGGTTGGTCTTGGTGTCGATTCGAAAGATCTGCCGCTTCGCCACACCGTTGGCGTAGACCTTACCGTTTTCTCCCGCGACGACGTATTCGAGCTTGCTGCCCGCATCCACGGTGGCCACGACTTCATCGCGGCGCGGATCAATGACGGTCAGGGTGCCCGGCTCGCTGTTGACGACCAGCACATGGCCGCTGGTGGGGTCGATGGTGACGGCATCGGCATCGTCCTGGGCTTTGAGCCGCTTGACGATCTTCAGCGTTTCGAGATTGAAAGAGGCTGCCTGCCCGGCCTGCCCGTCATCTGTGTAGCCAAGCCCCGTGGGGTGGGAGATGGCAATTCCGTGCGTACCGCCGGGAAGCCCCTCGACCTGTCCAACGATGTTGCCACTTTGTCCATCGACGACCGTCAGGCGATCGCCATGCGCGACATAGACCCGATGCGACGGCGCATCGAAAACGACGTAGTCCCAGCGATCCGGTGCGCCAAGCGGCACCGATTTGGCGAGTTTGTAGTTGATCACAGGGGCCGCCGGACTCGTTGCACCCCGGGGATGGACGTCACGCGCAATGCCAAGAGCCAGCACGGCGGTGAATGCGGCACCAAAGAGATGCTTCTTCACTGATCGCCCCTTTTATCAAACATGAGACGTGAAGCCGGATGCTGCCACTGAGCGGCTCACGACTGCGATTCTTACAGAAATGTATACAGCCTATCCGCGGATCAGCAGGTCCAACGTCAAAGTAACCACGAATAGCAAGGTCGAGCCCAGGCAGTACACGGCAGCGGGCGTGCGAATCAAAGACAATCTCGGCACCGCGAGTGGTCGGATCTCAAATTCAGGCACATGCCCCCTGAATTGACTGTCGGCACTGAACTTGATGCGCGCCAATATCGTATTGGTCACGAAACCGATGCACACGATCGCCAGCACGTAATGCTGCGGATGCACGCTGCCGCCGCTGCGGTAAGGATCTTGCAGAACGCCGAGCAGCCACAGCAGATTGGTGAGGATAAGTAGATTCAGACAGAAGCTCAGACCGAGCGTCGTCATCGCAACCGTACAGATCAATCCGTGCCGGAACCCGATGCGGTCGCAGCAGGAAATCATCGACTCGAATAAATTGCTGTAGATGTCCATGGTCCAGATCTGCCGCTACCCCGACCTTACGCCACTCACTTTACCGCGTAAAGCTAGTCCTCAGGAGGTGCGGCGCACGCCGCGCGTGGCGCTCAAGGACAAAATCGCGCCAAGACCGGCCGTGAATCCCCATGCCTGCGGCGCGGCCGCATCGGGCAGCGCACGTAAGCTCAGTGAA
Organism: Steroidobacteraceae bacterium; assembly: GCA_036498905.1. Taxonomy (GTDB): domain Bacteria; phylum Pseudomonadota; class Gammaproteobacteria; order Steroidobacterales; family Steroidobacteraceae; genus DAIDKA01. Next base: position 6,756 of record DASYER010000110.1, read on the forward strand.
AGCAGCGCGACCCATGCGACGACGCCGATCGCGAGCAATCCATCGTCTATGAACAATGAAACCAACTCTTTGAACAGGCGCGCCATCAGGTTGCGCCTGGATTGCGGTGCCAACTTGGGTTTTACCAGCAATCCGGAATCGGCACGCCGACGCAATAGGAGTACTAACCCGACGCCGAAGAGAATATAGATCACGACCAGTGCGGGCAGTGACCAATCCCCAGCCGGCCAGGCCACGCCGACTCCTTCGCCCGTCCAAAAGGTACCGAACGCCGACAGCAGGATACCGACCGCAAATTTGAGAGTGTTCTCGGGAATCCTTGCCAGCGGGCGGTGCAGCGCGAGCCCCAGGAACGTTACGCATCCCAGCGCACTCGCCGCGCCCACTGTCGCCGGCACCAGGAGCGCAGCGCTCGAGCCCAAGGCGATGACGATGAACACGACCTCCATGCCCTCCAGCATCACAATTTTATAAGTGGTGGTGAATGCGAGCCGATCCCAGCGACCGGCGGCGGGGGCCCGCGACTGCAGCGCGGCCGTTTGTTTCGCGAACGCCACCTCCTCGTCGTGCAGGGGAATCGCTCCGCAGGCACGCAGGATTGCCTTGCGCAGCCAGCGCAATCCAAACAGCAGCAACAGCAGACCAATGGCAGTTTGCAGCAGCGACAAGGGGATTATTGTGATTGACCTGCCTAGAAAAAATATCAGGCCCGCAAGCGTGACGATCGCACTCACGGTCCCGCCCAAGGCGGCTTTCCAGCCGCGAACGCTGCCAACGGCGAGCACCACGGTCAGGGCCTCAACGAATTCGACCAGCGAAGCCAAGAAGGAGGCGAGGACCGTCGGAATTACGTGCACGTCATTGATCATCTCGACTCCTGCGATC
>DASYER010000111.1:0-9766 GCA_036498905.1 Steroidobacteraceae bacterium
ATCGCTCAGGGCAGCCTCAATCTGACCTTGCTCGAGGAGCAAGCCGCCACGGTTAATCAAAACCTTCGCAAAATCCGGCTTTATTTTCAATGCTCGCCCGTAGCTGTTCAACGCCTCTTCGAATCGGTTGAGGTCCTGCAGCGTGGCGCCAAGATTGTTATGGCTCTCGGCAAGGCGGGGATTCAGACGAAGCGCGCACAAAATACTATTCAGCGCTTCTTCAAGGTGCTGCGCCTCACGCAGGGCGTCACCGCGATTGCTGTGGGCCTCCGCGTAGCCCGGATCTAGCTCGATCGCACGCGCATAGCTATCCAATGCTTGGTCAAGCCGCCCGAGATTCCGCAACGTATTGCCACGATTGTTCCATGCCTCCGAAAAGGTTGGCTTGACGTTAAGTGCGCATTCAAAGCTTTCTAATGCTTCTTCGAATCGCCTGAGCTCGTGCAGTGCCGCCCCACGATTATTGTAAGCCTCCGCAAAGTCTGGTCTGATCTCAATCGCTCGAGCAATGCTCGTCAGCGCCTCCGGAGCTCGATCGAGTTCCAGTAAAGCGGCGCCCCGGTTGTTGTGCGCTTCCGAAAACGTCTGCCTGATCTTCAGGGCGTCCGCGTAGCTTGCACACGCCTCCTCCAGTCGGTTTAGACTACGCAAAGCATTGCCGCGGTTATTGCAAGCTTCGGCAAAATCCGGTTTGATCTGCAATGCCCGGTCGTAGCTTTCCAGCGCCTCATCGAATCGCTTGATCTCAAGCAATGTGTCCGCGCGGTTGCAGTAGGCTTCGGCGAAAACCGCATTGATTCTCAATGCCGACGCGAAGCAGTCAAGCGCCTCCTCAAAGCGCTTTAGTTCGTGCAGCGTGCGACCCTGATTGTTATGGGCCTCCGCAAGCTCCGGGTTTATTTTCAGCGCCTGAGCAAAACTTTCCAGCGCCTCGTCCAGGCGATTCAGCGCCCGAAACGCATTGCCACAATTGTTGTGGGCCTCGGCATAGCGAGGCATGACTTGTAACGCGCGCGAGTAACTGTCTACCGCCTCTTCAAAGCGCATGAGTTCGACAAGAGCCGAGCCGCGATTGTAGTAGGCTTCAGCATAATCTGGCTTTATTTGAACCGCACGCTCGTAGCTTTCCAACGCCTCCTCGAAGCGCCTGAGCTCGTTGAGTATGTTCCCGTAGTTGTTGTGCGCATACGCGTCGGCTGGCCTAGTCGCGGCTGCGTGCGAAAGCAGGCAGGCGGCTTCTTCTAAACGGTGAGTTTGAGCTGCTAGAATGCCGAGCAGACTCAGCGCTCCGAAATGGCGTTCGTCGCTGTCAAGCACAAATCTCGCCAACTGCTCAGCCTTGATCCAGTCGCCGATGTTGAATCTGTCCAATGCCAGTTGCATGGCTTGCGACAACGTCAACGATACGTCTGCGGTCATTCAAGTGCGCTCTCTCATCCCCTTTGCGCTTTAGAGCGATGGGTGCCCCAAAGCCGGCCACTGTGTATTCGTCCAGGCCCTTGGGGCCGGAAATTGAATATCCAGCGGCGAGCTATGCATTCGGCCGTCGGAGCAATGCCGGCAGTCGCTAGCGCGCTTGGTCTGGCGAAGGAATTGCCACTCGCGATCGGCGTCGTTCACGAGTTGAGCCCTACCGCGTGGATTTCACTCGGCTTAAGTAGACCCTACGGAAGTCTGCGGTTGAAGGTGCGGTTGCGTAGCCGGCTAGCGCGCTCGGCGATTCAGGAACTGCAGTGCGGATCAAGAGCTACCTGCTCCGAAGCATGCCCGACAGCATGATGGCTCTTTGAAAGAACGGCGGATTTGAGCCAAATCGACACGCGTCTTCATCGTGCCCCGAGCCGCCAAACACGACTGACCGCTTTGCAGCATCCAAGTTTCGAAGTCTCTGGCAACTGCGGCGACGTGGCAGTAGGCTTGAATAGCTCACTAAAGCTAATGTTCTCCTGCGGCATCAAATCCCAGTACGAGATCTAAGGAAGAAAAAAGGGGGCGGCGGATGAAATACGTAATTTGGACTGTGCGACTTTGGTACCCGGCTTGGATGATTCCGATGGGCCTTGAGCACTTTGTTCATATATTTCCGCAGCCGGGATATTTCACCACCGTTCCTTTGCAGCATGAGACGCTGTTTGCATTTCTGCATAGCCATCTGTTTGATGCCGTGAAGGCCGTCGAGCTGTTGACCGGTATTGCTGTCCTGTTCGGCTTCTACGCTCCGCTCATGCTTCTCGTGTGCATGACTGTCGTGTTCAACGTGTTCTGGTGGGATGCACCACTGGCGCATTACCAAATGGGATCGATGATCGCCGGTGGAAAAGTACTCGTTAGCAATATTTTCCTCTGCGTGGCTTTCTTCGCCTGCTACCGCGCGATGTTTACTGTGCGCCCCAAGGCGCTGCCCATTGGCACGGAAGGGACTGGGAAGACTGCGGCGGGTCCTGGCATGCAGCGGTTAGTGCTGGCCGCTCGCATCATTTTTGGCGTCTGGATGTTGGTCAACGGCGCCAATTACCTATTCTTCGGGCTTTGGACAATGCCGACAGGCCATGAACCGATTGCGGCTGAGCTGATGGGTTCCTTTGTGCACTCCGGCCTGATGAGCGTTGCGATGCTGATTCAACTGATCACAGGCGCATTCATATTGACCGGCGTATTCGCCCCGGCTGCGCTGTGCGTGGTAATGCCGACTTCGGTGTGTGCGCTATTCTGGGCGCTGCTGGAACATGAGCCTGTGTCGTTATTGCTGGCGGCCGCGGCCGTTGCCCTAAACGGCCTACTGATGCTGGCCTACTTCGGCTACTACCGAGATGCATTGCAGCGTCGTGTATTGACGCTCGGAGAATCTGAGCAAGACCTGACCTTCGACTCGTTGTACGTGTTTTCACATGGCCGTACCTCGCGCAAACACTTCATGGCCGCGGTGGTCCCCCTGGCGATCGCCGTGTGGGACTACACGCATTCGGGTCCCGGCCCATATAACTCTTGGATGGTGTTGGTATTGTTGTACCCCGCTGTCGTCCTGTATACCCGGCGTCTGCACGACATGGGACATAGCGGATGGCCGCTGATTGTGCCCGCGGGCCTAACGGTCGTAGCCATGGCGATTTGGGCTCACCGAATCGACTTTGGTGTTCAGCTCGATCTCGCCGTGCCGGTGGTCGCACTTGCCACCTTCATCGGCTTCACCGTCTGGGGTTGCATTGACAGGGGCAAGACAGGAACGGCTGCAGCCATGGCGTAACGGCTCGCCGTCCTAAAATCTCCTGCGACCTTTGTCGTAGTCGACTCCTTCACCGGCAACGAGGCGTGTCGGACGTGCAGGTGTAACGCCTTGCATGACAGGCACGTGATATTTCAGCCGCTGCCTTTGGCGACCGCCGGGGAAGCGTTGGCCCTGTTGCGCTGCGAATGACCGCTCCGGAGAAATACGGACGTTTATCTCGAGCGGCCGCTCCAGATGCTACCCGCGTTTCATAGACAGTTCCAAGTAGGCCGCGAAATGCATGCGAAGTTACCGATGAAATATCGATCTGCGATGTGCGACCAGGCGAGACGGATGTACCATCGTGTCGTTTTCGGCGTCGAAAATGAGATTCTGGATAACAGAGGCGGGAAGTTATGTTGGGTAGGTGTTTTGGATTTCTGTTGAGTGCTGCGCTTGGCCTTGCCGCCATTCAGGCATTCGCTTCATCATCATTGCCTGTTCCTCAAGTCAGCGGCCCCATTACGGCGTCGGATATTCCCGGCGCTCCATCGCACAATTACACTTTCTTTGCCTCGAACCATAACCTAGCGTCCCACGGGTATTTGGAGGAGGAATTTTTCATCAAGGGAACAGCAAGGACCTACAATATCCCACCCGGTCAAACCGGCACGGTGAAGGACAGCGGTCTTCCGTATTTCACGCGCATCGTGGTGCGCCGTCCCGCCGATCAGAAACGCTTCAACGGCACGGTGCTGGTGGAATGGGACAACGTCACCAACCAGTTTGACGCCGAGAATTTCTGGTTCTTCGGCTGGGAGCACATCATGCGGGGCGGCTATGCCTGGGTCGGCGTCTCCACCCAGACCATCGGCGTCGCTGCGCTGAAAAAGTGGAGTCCGCAGCGCTATGGTGCGTTGGACGTGGGTGAAATCGCTGCCAACACCGGTCCCAACGGGGAGGCCGATCGTGACGCCATGTCCTACGACATCTTCTCCCAAGCCAGTCAGGCGCTGCGCCATCCCGGCGACGTAGACATGCTGAACGGCCTGAAGCCCAAGCTCTACCTCGCCGTCGGAGAATCCCAGTCGGCGGCGCGGCTCTCAACCTATGTCAATTCTATTCATCCCCTGGCGCGGGTCTACGATGGTTTCCTACTGCTGTCGGCGCTGGGCGGGAGCATTCGCGGCGATCTTCTCTCGCCGGTGCTCAAGCTCGATACCGAGTACGATGTGATCGCAGGCGAAGCTGCGGCGCGCAAGCCCGACACCCCAAAATTCCGTACTTGGGAAGTGGCCGGCACCTCGCACGTCGATCAGCACCTGCGCGCCAGCCGCGAGGCAGTTGAGTTGCGCGACAACGGCGTTTCCTTGGAAGCGAACCTGTCGCCGCTTTGCGCGGTGCCGTCAATCGGCACTCGCGTGCCCACCAACTATGTCGTGGCCTCCGCATTGGACAAGCTGGCTGTCTGGGCCGCAGGCGGGCCGCCCCCGCCGACGGCCCCCCGCCTCTCCATGACCCAGATCCTGCAGCGACCCGACCAGTCGGTGATTGATCGCGATAAGGATGGTCTCGCAGAAGGTGGGATTCGGCTTGCGGCGCTCGCGGTTCCCACCCAGTTCAATGTTGGTATCAGTAAGGCCGCCCATCCGGATAACGGCCCCTCGCGTGAGGCGATCGGATCAGGCGCCTGCGTTCGCTGGGGTTATTCGACCGACATGACCATTGCACAGCTCAACGCCCACTATCCCAGCCATGCAGCATATGTGGCCCAGGTGCGAAGAGTGACCGCCGACAATGTCGAGAAGGGCTATATCCTTGCGGCCGATGCGGTGGCGACGATCCGCCAGGCGGAAGAGTCCCATGCCGGTGAGCACTAGGGAATCTCCGATTCAGTCTGCTTTGCAGGTGTACAAATCCGCAGGTCAGGGATCACCTGGGCGCCATAGCGCGCGCTGACTAGCGCGCCGCGGAGATCGCCATGCTGGCGGCCCGACGGGCGCGCATGGCCATCCAGGACTGCGCGCCCGGGGAGACCACCACCTACTGCCGCGTCAATGCACTGAGTCCCAGCCGGAGGTCCTCGAGTGGCTGCCTGAAGTCCCTCACCCACCATGGCGAGCGGCCTGTTTGATTTTCTCGCACGATTTCCTGACGAATGACCGGCCTTAGCGCCCTGCCCTATTGCTCTGCCGCGTGGATCCTTCGCTGTCTTCAGCGACGACAACTATCTCGCTGCAGAAACCGGTGATCTATAAGGGATTCCGCACGAATGATTCGGGCAGTACCCATCCGGATTCTTCGCCAGATACTGCTGGTGGTAGTCCTCGGCGTAGTAGAACACCGGTGCCGGAACAATCTCGGTGGTAATGGATGCGAGCCCTGCGGTACTCAGCCGGCCCTGAAAATGCTCGCGGGACTGCTCTGCCAGATTTTGCTGTTCAGAACCATGGGTGTAAATGGCCGAACGATACTGGGTACCGATGTCATTGCCCTGGCGCATGCCCTCGGTGGGGTTGTGGCTTTCCCAGAACGTCTGCAGCAGGTCTTCGTAGGAAGTAATCTTGGGGTCAAAGATGACTTTCACAACTTCGGTATGTCCGGTAAGCCCGCTGCAAACCTCCTGGTAGGTCGGATTCGGCGTAAGGCCTCCGGCATAACCCACCGCCGTGGAATACACCCCGGGCAACTTCCAGAACAGCTTCTCGGCTCCCCAGAAGCAGCCCATGCCGAAGACGGCTTCCTGCAGACCGGACGGGAATGGCGGGGCAATGCGATGGTGATTGACAAAATGCGCAGCTGGCACGGCCAGCGGCGTGGTGCGGCCCGGCAGCGCCTGCGCCGGGCCCGGAATGCTGTTTTTGCTGCCTGCCATGGGGGATCTCCGTTGGGCCTGTGACCGATCATCTGCGTGGGGGCGGTCAGGTGCAACTCAAGGTGTGCCCGGGGTAGAATCCGTCCATGGGCATCAGCAACGCACACAATCTACGCTCCCCAGCAGTGGAGCGGGTTCGACCCTACGGCCTGCGCGTCAGCCTGCCGTCGGGCGACCCGTTTCGCAAATTGCTGGGGCCCGAGTGGCACCGCCTGCACTGGTACGCAACGCCGCAGGAGCGGGATCGGGACATGATCGAGATGAGCCGCCGGCACGAATACTCACGCGCCTCGGACACGCCGTCGCTGCGCTTCGAGAAGATCGAAAACCTCGCCGCAAGCCGCGGGCTTTAGTCGCCGATTCTGGAGTCTCCGACCCGGGTCGGGCCGTTACTGAAGGTGCGCCCGAGGAACAGATAGAACGCCTCGCGACCGTGCTCCTCGTAGCCGGTAGCCAGGTACACCGGTCCGAGGAAGGTGTCGATGCCGAGGAAAATACTGGCGTCCTTGCGGCTGTTCGCCCAGTTGATGTTGCCCAGCTTCTGAAACACGTTCCCCGCCTCAAACGACATTCCGATATAGGTCGGAAAATCAAAGGGCCCGTCGCCGCCACGGCCAATCTTGCGAAACAGCAGCACCCTGGCGATCGCATACTGGGGCCCGGCCAGCGAATCAGCGGCAATCCCCGACAGATTGAACAGCCCGCCCAGTGGATACTGGGTGCGCACGTCCAGTGGATTGGTCTGATTGAATGTGGCGCCGGCGGAGGCCCAGAAAATGGCCGTCTGGCGACCGAAAGTATCAGCGCCGAGCCAGTTCAATGACAATCGGTCGAAGGGTTTGTCGCCGCCGACCTCATAGCGCTCGCTGTTCCACTCAACGCTCGCCAGCTGTCCGTTGTGCGGGAAGCGCACGTCATCCAGCTGGTCCACAGAGAAGCGCGCGAAGTAGCCGTTCGCATTGAACGCGGTCTTGGGCTCAGGTTCACCCACCAGTACCGAGGTTCCACCCTGTTCGTGATAGGCACCAAAGCGCAGCTCACCGATATTTTCCAGTTCGCGACCGAAGTCCAGACCGGTACGGAAGGTGTGTACGCGGAACTCCGCAAGATGATTCTGGGTGGAATCGACCAGCGGCACATTCACGTCATCGAATTCGGTATGCGGATCCAGAAAGTACGCGGAAGTCTGCTGGAACGGCAGGTAGAGCTCCGTGTAGATATGCGGTGAAGTGCCGGTCTGCAGATCCCACACCCACTCACCACCGGTGCGGGTGATGTCCCCCAATACCACTCGCGCGCCGGCGTTGTAGGTGGCGTTGCCCTGGAAGTCATCCTGCAACCCAAGCCCGAAGCGCACGTAGTCCGGTCCCCACGAGTTCGGCTCCGCGGAGATCAGCAGACCATGCCGGTCGGCATCGGTCACCACCTGGTAGTCGAGGCCTTCGAGCTTTCCGCGGCCATAGTAATCGGTAATGGTACGTTCGACGGCCTTCGGGTCGAGCTGCTCGCCGGCGAATTTGCCGAACAGCCCGGTCAACGCATCGACGTAGGGCGCCGAGCTCGGATCCACCTTCACGAAGTCGATGCGCGGCAGACCACGTTGCACCGCCGCGCGGTCTGCCTGGTACCGCGCATAGTCATCGGGACTGAGCGCCAGCTGTTTGAGGCGCTGGCTCATTTCCTGCGCCGCGTTGGCGCCGGCCGCCATCGCCCGCGGGACGATGCCGAAATCAAAGGATGAGGCGTTACCCATGGAAGGACTGATCAGGATGTCCGATTGGGTCAGGGTCTGCAGCTGCCGGGTGGCATCACGCCGGATCAGGATGGACAGCATCTGGTTGGAAATTGCGGTCGCGCTGCCGAGTCGATCGCGCGCGAACAAAGGCGCGCCGACATCGACGACGATGAGGACATCCACGCCCATCATGCGCGCCACATCGATCGGCAGATTGTCGGCAATCCCACCGTCGACCAGCACCTGTCCTTCACGGTCCACCGGAACGAACAGCCCCGGCGCGGACAGGCTCGCGCGCATGGCCGATGCCAGATCGCCATCTTTCATGACGACGCACTCGCCCGTTGCCAGGTCCGTGGCAACGGCGCGGAAGCGCGTCGGCAGGTCGTCGAAGGAATTGATGGTCGCCACGGGCACCGTCAGTCGGCGCAGCAGCATCTCCAGGCTCTGGCCTTTGATCAGCCCCTTCGGCAGTTGAAAGGACCAGTTACGGATGCCCAATGGAAAGTTGACGAGGAAGCTCTCATCTTCCTCCTTGCGACGATACGTCAGCTCCGTGCGCGGTGGCCGGTCATGAAAGGCTTCCTGCCAGTTCAAGGAATTCGCAACCGTCGCGATCTCCTTCGCCGACAGTCCACTGGCGTAGAGGCCACCCACCACCGCGCCCATGCTCGTGCCCGCAATGGCATCGATCGGGACGTGCAATTGGTCGAGGACCTGCAGCACGCCGATATGCGCAGCGCCGCGGGCGCCACCTCCGGACAGCACCAGGCCGATGCGGGGGCGATGCCCGACGGCAGGAGCCGTAACTGCCTGTGGCGCGCTGCAGGGAGGCGGGTCGGCCGCCACTGCGCTGACTGCGAACACCAGCAGCAGCAGTGCGCCAGCCGCGAAGGCACAGCACCGGGAGATCGGGCCGGACGAACGGAGGTTGCGGTTCACCCCATAAGAATAACAGCACCGGCACCAAGAACGACTGAACAATCACGGGCTTACGGTGCCCGAGTGGAGATCATCGGCCGCCGCCAGTAAGCTTGCAGGCACCGCTATCGACAAAGAACCGAATGCTATCCCTGCTCTATTACGCCCTGCCTATCATCATCGACGTCCTGCTCGTCATCCATGTCATCAGGACGGGCCGCAACACCTTATGGATCTTCCTGATCATTTTCCTGCCGGTGGCCGGCGTCATCGCCTATGCCATCGTGGAACTGCTTCCGGAATTGTCGCGCAGCCGCACGCTGCGGACCACGCGACGCAATGTGACTCGGGCACTGAATCCGGAGGCTCAGCTGCGCCGCCTGCAGGATGAGGCTCAGGTTACCCAGAATGTCGCCAGCAGTCAGCGTTACGCCGAAGAGCTGGTGCGCCATGACCGCTTCGAGGAGGCCGCGGCCGTCTACCGCAAGATCCTCACCGGACTGTACGCGCATGACCCGGATCTGATGCTCGGGCTGGCGCGGGCGCAATTTGGCGGTGGTGATCCGGCCGCGGCGCGGGCGACACTGGATGAGGCGATCGGGATGAATCCCCAGTTCCGCTCACCCGAAGGTCATCTGCTCTACGCCCGTGCGTTGGAGGCCGAAGGCAACACGGAAAAGGCGCTGGCCGAATACCGGGTCCTGTCGACCTCCTACCCTGGTGCCGAGGCTGCCGTACGTTTTGCGCAACTGCTCAAGACGCAGGGGCACACCGAGGAGTCGCGCACCGTGGCCAAGGAACTTTTGGAGCAGGCGCGTATCGCCCCGGCGCATTACCGCAGGGCGCAACGCGGTTGGCTGGACAGTGCCCAGCGTCTGGCTCTCGATCGCTAGGGAGACTCTGATTTACCCGCCGCATCTGGTGCAAAATCGAGGCACGGAGGGCCTGATCGATGAAGCAGCAGACACTGACGGGATTTGAGAAATACGGCAAGACCACTCGCCGGGCGCAATTTCTGGCCGAGATGGAC
>DASYER010000112.1:0-42662 GCA_036498905.1 Steroidobacteraceae bacterium
ACGGACAACATGATCGTGCAGCGTCGCAAGAACAAGGTGCGTTGAGGAACATATGCCGCGTTCAACGAAAAAGGGCCCGTTCGTCGACCTGCACCTGGCCAAGAAGGTTCAGGTTGCCGCTGCCCGCAATGACCGCAAGCCGATCAAGACCTGGTCGCGCCGCTCGATGATCGTTCCGGACATGGTCGGTCTGACGATTGCGGTCCACAACGGCCGTCAGCACATTCCGGTGCTGGTGTCCGAGAACATGGTGGGTCACAAGCTCGGCGAATTCGCCCCCACGCGTACCTTCAAGTCCCACTCCGGTGACAAGAAGGTCGAGGCGGCGGGTTAAGAGGCATCCATGGAAGTATCAGCAAAACTGCGCCACGCGCGCATTTCACCGCAGAAGTGTCGTCTGGTGGCGGATACCGTCCGCGGTCAGCCCGTCAACACTGCGCTCAACGTCCTGAAGTTCATGCCGAAGAAAGGCGCGGAACTGGTCTACAAGGTCCTGTGGTCCGCGATCGCGAACGCGCAGGAGAACAAGGGCCTGGACGTCGACGATCTGAAGGTCGCGCGCATCATGATCGATGAGGCGCCGGTATTGAAGCGTTTTGCCGCCCGCGCCAAAGGCCGCGGCACCCAGATCATCAAGCGCAACAGCCACATTACTGTGTCCGTGAGCGACGGCAGGAAGGACTAGGACATGGGTCAGAAGGTCAATCCGCTCGGCATCCGCCTGGGCATCACGCGCGACTGGACGTCCAAGTGGTATGCCGACAAGAAGCAGTTCCCATTGCTCATTCACACGGATTTCCGCGTGCGGCAGTTCCTGCACAAGAGACTGCTCGAAGCTTCGGTGAGCCGCATCCTGATCGAGCGCGCCGCCAAGCGCGTGAACATCACCATCCAGACGGCGCGTCCCGGGATCGTGATCGGCAAGAAGGGTGAGGACATCGAGAAGCTGCGCCAGGCGACGGCGAAGCTGCTGTCGATGAACATCAACGACGTGCGCATCAACATCGCCGAAATCCGCAAGCCGGAGCTCGATGCACAGCTGGTGGCCGACAGCATCGCGCAGCAGATCGAGAAGCGCGTGATGTTCCGCCGCGCGATGAAGCGCGCGGTGATGAGCACGATGCGCTCGGGCGCCCTGGGTGTGAAGGTACGCGCGTCGGGTCGCCTGAACGGCGCCGAAATCGCCCGCACCGAGTGGTCGCGCGAAGGCCGGGTGCCGCTGCACACCTTCCGCGCCGACATCGATTACGGTCTGGCCGAAGCCCACACCACCTACGGCGTGATCGGCGTGAAGGTGTGGATCTTCAAGGGTGAGGTCTTCGAGGCCGCGCGCCCTGAGGTGGCTGCCGAAGCGCCGCCCGAGGGTGGCGCGCCGGCGCCGGTTGCCGGCACCGAACAGCCGACGGCCGCTTAAGAGACTTTCGATAGAGCACGATCATGCTGCAGCCCAAGCGCACCAAGTACCGTAAACAATTCAAAGGCCGCAACACCGGTCTGGCCCAGCGTGGCAGTTCGGTTGCCTTCGGCGAATTCGGCCTGAAGTCGACCAGCCGCGCCCGCATGACGGCCCGCGAGATCGAGGCCGCGCGTCGCGCCATGGCGCGCTACGTGAAACGCGGCGGCCAGATCTGGATCCGCGTGTTTCCGGATGTGCCGATTTCCAAGAAGCCCCTGGAAGTGCGCATGGGTAGCGGCAAGGGCAACGTTGAGTACTGGATTGCGAAAGTGCAGCCCGGCAAGGTGCTCTTCGAGATGGAAGGTGTGGATGAGGTGACGGCCCGCGAGGCGTTCCGCCTGGCAGGCTCCAAGCTCTCCGTGTCGACGACATTCGTGAAACGGCAGGTTCGATAAATGGACGCCAAAGAATTGCGCGCCAAGTCCGCCACTGAGCTCGCCGATGAGCTCATCAAGCTGCGCCGGGAGCAGTTCTCCCTGCGCATGCAGCGTGCGACCGGACAGGCCATCAAGCCGGATAAGTTCGGCAAGGCTCGCAAGAGCATTGCCCGCCTGAAGACGGTGCTGCGCGAAGGCGCCAAAGACAGCGCTGGAGAGAAGAAGTGACGGTAGAAGCAAAAGGCCAACGCACCCTCACCGGTCGCGTGGTCAGCACCAAGATGCAGAAGACCATCGCGGTGGAAATCGAACGGCTGGTCCGCCACGGCATGTACGGCAAGTTCATCCGCCGCACGACCAAGCTTCTGGCGCATGACGAAGAGGGCAAGGTGCGCGAGGGCGACACCGTCGTCATCGTGCCGTGCCGCCCGATGTCGCGTCACAAGTCCTGGAAGGTCATCTCGGTGACCGGCCCGTCGCAGGGTGGCTGAGGAGCAATCGCATGATTCAGACGCGTACCATGCTCAATGCCGCCGATAACAGCGGCGCGAAGACCCTGATGTGCATCAAGGTGCTCGGCGGCTCGCGCCGTCGCTACGCCTCGGTGGGCGATGTCATCAAGGTCAGCGTCAAGGACGCGATCCCGCGCGGCAAGGTCAAGAAGGGCGAGGTGTACGACGCCGTGGTCGTGCGTACCAGCCACGGTGTGCGCCGGCCGGACGGTTCGTTGATCCGCTTCGATGGCAATGCGGCGGTGCTGCTGACCCAGAAGCTCGAACCCATCGGCACCCGTATCTTCGGACCCGTGACGCGCGAACTGCGCAACACGCAGTTCATGAAGATCATCTCGCTGGCGCCGGAAGTGCTGTGAGGCAGTCATGAGAAAGTTTCGTAAAGGCGATCAGGTTGTCGTGCTCACCGGCCGGGATAAGGGTCGGCAGGGTGCGGTGATCCGGGTTCTCGATGATGACCAGGTCATCGTCGAAGGCATCAATGTGGTGAAGCGCCATCAGCGCCCGAATCCGCAGGCCGGCAAGCAGGGCGGCATTCTCTCGAAGGAAATGCCGATGCATGTATCGAAGGTGGCGATCTGGAATCCGGCGACCAAGAAGGCCGACCGGGTCGGCTTCAAGGTCCTGGCGGATGGCAGGAAGGTGCGGCGTTTCAGCTCGAACGGAGAAATGCTCGACGCGTAATGCGTCGAACATTGCAGACAAAGACCTTATGGCAAGACTACATCAGTTCTACCGCGAAACCGTGGTACCGAAGCTCAAGGCCGACTTGCAGCTGACCAATCCCATGGAAGTGCCGAAGATCACCAAGATCACGGTCAACATGGGTGTGGGCGAGGCCGTGGCCGACCGCAAGGTGATGGATGCCGCGGTGGGCGACATGACCAAGATCACCGGCCAGAAGCCGCTGATCTGCAAGTCACGCAAGTCGATCGCTTCGTTCAAGTTGCGCGAAGGCCTTGCCATCGGCTGCAAGGTGACGCTGCGCGGCGAGCGTATGTACGAGTTCCTGGATCGCCTGATCAGCGTCGCGATGCCGCGTATTCGCGACTTCCGGGGCGTGTCGGCGCGAGCGTTCGATGGCCGGGGCAACTACACCCTGGGCGTCAAAGAGCAGATTATTTTCCCCGAAATCCAGTACGACCAGGTCGACCAGATCCGGGGCATGGACATCACAATCACGACGACAGCTACCGACAATAAACAGGGTCGGGCGTTGCTCGAGGCTTTCAACTTCCCGTTCCGGAAGTAAGAGGTTTTAGAAGGCTATGGCGAAGACGAACATGGTCGAGCGCGATAAGCGTCGCGCCAAAATCGTGAAGAAGTACGCGGTCAAGCGTGCGGAGTTGAAGGAGCTGATCCGCAGCCCCAAGACTGCGCATGAGGACCGCCTTGCTGCCCAGGCGCAGCTGCAGGCATTGCCGCGGGATGCGAGTCCGTCGCGTCAGCGCAATCGATGTGCGATCACCGGCCGCTCGCGCGGTGTGTATCGCAAGTTTGGTCTGGCCCGCGTGAAGATCCGTGAAGTCGCAAATCGCGGCGAGATCCCCGGCCTGACCAAGGCGAGCTGGTAAGGAATAGCCGCATGAGCATGACCGATCCCATCGCCGATCTGCTGACCCGTATCCGTAACGGGCAGACCGCGCGCAAACCCGAAGTGAGCATGGCCTCCTCGAAGATCAAGACCGCGATCGCGCGCGTCCTGAAAGAGGAAGGGTATGTCGCGGATGTCCGCCTTGAATCAGAAGGCCAGAAGACGACCCTCACCATCGGCCTCAAGTACTACGACGGCCGCCCGGTCATCGATCGGATCGAGCGCGTCAGCCGTCCCGGCCTGCGGATCTACCGCGGCAAGGACGAGCTGCCGAAGGTTCTCGGCGGCATGGGTACCGTGATCGTCTCCACGCCCCACGGTGTGATGACGGACAAGCAGGCTCGTTCCATTGGACAGGGCGGCGAAGTCCTGTGCATCGTGGCCTAACGGACAGTTAAGTTATGAGCAGAGTTGCAAAAGCTCCCGTTGCCCTGCCGCAAGGCGTGACGGCGACTATTTCGGCTGAAGCGGTCACCATCAAGGGCACCAAGGGCAGCCTGAGCCTGGCCCTGAAGGGCGGCGTGACCGTCGAACAGGCCGAGAAGGTGCTGAACGTGAAGTACGGCGCCGACGACGCGGTTCGCATGCAGGCCGGCGCCACCCGCGCGCACCTGGCGAACATGGTCGAAGGGGTATCCAAGGGCTTCGAGCGCAAGCTTGAGTTGCAGGGCGTCGGCTACCGCGCGCAGGCTCAGGGCAAGGTACTGAACCTGACCTTGGGGTATTCGCATCCGGTCAATTTCGCGGTGCCCGAAGGCATCACCATCGAGACTCCGACCCAGACCGAGATTCTCATCAAGGGCATCGACCGCCAGGTCGTGGGCGAGACGGCCGCGAAGATTCGCGCCTACCGCCCGCCCGAGCCCTACAAGGGCAAGGGCGTACGCTATGCCGGTGAGAAGATCGAGCTGAAGGAAGGCAAGAAGAAATGAGCACCATCAGCAAGAAGGACCGGCGTCAGCGCCGTGCCGTCAAGACGCGTCAGCACATCCGCGTGCTGGGCGCCCCGCGCCTGTCCGTGCATCGCACGCCGCAGCATATCTATGCGCAGCTGACCGATGCCTCCGGTGCCAAGGTGCTGGCCGCGGCTTCGACGCTGCAGGAAGCGGTGAAGACCGGCCTGAAGACCACCGGCAACGTGGAGGCGGCCAAGGCCGTCGGTCGCGCCATTGCCGAGCGCGCCAAGGCCGCCGGTTACACCAAGGTCGCCTTCGACCGCTCCGGTTTCCAGTATCACGGTCGTGTCAAAGCATTGGCCGACGCCGCTCGCGAAGCGGGCCTTGAGTTCTAAGCAGGTATCCCAATCATGGCAAGACCAGAAAGAGGACAATCGGCTGACGAGTTCGTCGAGAAACTCGTAGCCGTCAACCGTACCGCCAAGGTCGTCAAGGGTGGCCGTCAATTCGGCTTCACGGCCCTGACGGTCGTCGGCGATGGTTCAGGCCGGGTGGGCTTCGGCTTTGGCAAGGCGCGCGAAGTGCCGGTCGCCATCTCCAAGGCCATGGCCCAGGCGCGCAAGAACATGATCAACGTGGCGTTGCGCAACGACACGCTGCACTACGCGATCCGCGGCACCCACGGCGCGACCCGCGTGCTGATGCAGCCGGCCTCGGATGGTACGGGCGTCATCGCCGGCGGCGGCATGCGCGCGGTGCTCGAGTGCGCCGGGGTCCGCAACGTCCTGGCCAAGAGTTATGGTTCGCGCAACCCGATCAACGTGGTGCGCGCGACGATCGAGGCACTGTCCAAGGTGCGTTCGCCCGAAGAGATCGCAGCCAAGCGTGGCAAGACCCTCACGGAGTTGACGACATGACGATCGCCGGCCCGGGTTCGGTGAAAGTGACGCTCATCAAGAGCCTGCATGGGCAATTGGCGAGCATTGCCGCCTCGGTGCGGGGCCTGGGGCTGCGCAAGCCGCACCAGAGCGTGACCGTCGTCGGCACGCCGCAGAACCGCGGCATGATCAACGCGGCGGTGCATCTGCTGAAAGTTGAAGAGGCCTGAAGATGGCTATGCGACTGAATGAATTAGCGCCCGCTGAGGGCTCCAAGCGCAACCGTCTGCGCGTGGGACGCGGCGCCTCCGCCGGCCAGGGCAAGACCTGCGGCCGCGGCGTCAAGGGTCAGCGCGCCCGCAAGGGCGGCTACCACAAGGTCGGTTTCGAAGGCGGCCAGATGCCGCTGCAGCGCCGCTTGCCGAAGGTCGGCTTCCGCTCGGCGATGAAGGCGACGCGCGCCGAAGTGCGCCTCTCGGAGCTGGCCAAGGTCGAAGGCACGGTCATCGATCTGGCGGCCCTGAAGGCGGCCGGTGTCGTGGGACTGCATGCCGAACAGGCCAAGGTGGTGCTCTCCGGGGCCATCGCGCGCGCGGTGACCCTCAAGGGCATCGGCGCGACCAAGGGTGCACTGGCGGCGATCGTCGCGGCCGGTGGCAAGGTCGAGGCGGCTGACAAGGCCGTCGACAAGGCTCCCGCATAAAGGAACGATCGGTACCGTGGCCAACAATTCGCTCACCAGTCCGGGAAACGCGCCCGGGGAAGCTTCACGCTTCTCCGAGATCCGCGGCCGTCTGGCGTTCATGATTGCCGGCCTCGTCGTGTACCGCATCGGCACCTTCATCCCGGTGCCGGGCATCGATCCTGCCGCCGTATCGCGCTTCTTCGCCGACCAGACCGGCATCCTGCAGATCGCCAACATGTTCTCCGGCGGCGCTTTGCAGCGGCTGTCGATCTTCGCGATGGGCGTGATGCCCTACATCTCCGCCTCGATCATCATCCAGATGATGGGCATGGTGGTGCCGACGCTGATGGAGCTGCGCAAGGAAGGCGAGTCCGGCCGGCGCAAGCTCACCGAGTACACCCGCTACGGCACGGTGATCCTGGCGGCATTCCAGTCGTTCGCGGCCGCGGTGGCCCTGCAGGCGAACCACATGGTGCTCGCTTCGGGCTTTACCTGGCTGGCGACGGCCACCATAACCATGACCACCGGGACGCTGTTCCTGATGTGGCTGGGTGAGCAGATCACCGAGCGCGGCATCGGCAACGGGATCTCGATGCTGATTCTCTCGGGCATCGTCGCCGGACTGCCCGGCGCCGTGGGCAACACGTTCCAGCAGGTCAGCACCGGTGAGATGTCCGGTCCGTTCTTCCTGCTGCTGGTCATCATCGTGCTCGCCGTGACGTATTTCGTGGTGTTCGTGGAGCGTGCGCAGCGGCGCATCCCGGTGAACTACGCGAAGCGCCAGGTCGGGCGGCGCATGTTCGCCGGCCAGAGCAGCCACCTGCCGTTCAAGATCAACATGTCCGGCGTGATCCCGCCGATCTTCGCCTCGAGCATCCTGCTGTTTCCGCAGACGATCGCGAGCTTCTTCGGCAGCGCCGCCACCGGGCGCACCGGCGAGATCCTGCAGAAGATCGCCAATTCGCTCGGCTACGGCCAGCCGGCGCATCTGGTGGTGTATGCCTTACTGATCCTGTTCTTCTGCTTCTTCTACACGGCGCTGGTATTCAACTCGCGTGATACCGCGCAGAACCTGCAGAAGTCCGGAGCGTTCATCCCCGGCATCCGTCCGGGCCAGCAGACGGGTGACTACATCGACAAGGTGCTGTCACGCCTGACCCTGTGGGGTGCTCTGTATGTGGCGCTGGTGTGCCTGCTGCCGGAATTCCTGGTGTCATCCCAGGGTGTTCCGTTCCAGTTCGGCGGCACCTCGCTGATGATTGTGGTGGTGGTAGTGATGGATTTCATGTCGCAGCTGCAGGCTCACATGATGTCCCATCAGTATCCGGGTCTGCTCAAGAAGGCGAACCTGCTCGGCTACGGCCGGACAGGGGCGGGCGGCTAAGCCCTCGCGCGCCCACATTCGGGAACATCCTCATGAAAGTACGTCCGTCCGTCAAAAAGATCTGCAAGAACTGCAAGATCGTGCGCCGCAGGCGCGTGGTCTACGTGATTTGCAGCGACCAGCGCCACAAGCAGAGACAGGGTTGAACTTATGGCTCGCATAGCCGGCATCAATATTCCGATGAACAAGCACGTGTGGGTGGGCTTGCAGCACATCTACGGTGTCGGCCGCACCCGTGCGGTCGAAGTGTGCGTGGCTGCAGGGGTCGACCCGCACACGCGCGTCAAGGATCTGACCGAGCCGGAGGTGAACGGCCTGCGCTCGCAGATCGCGAAGTTCGCGGTCGAGGGCGACCTGCGCCGCGAAGTCTCCATGAACATCAAGCGCCTGATGGACCTGGGTTCGTACCGGGGCATCCGGCACCGGCGCGGACTTCCGGTCCGTGGCCAGCGCACCAAGACCAATGCGCGTACACGCAAGGGCCCGCGCAAGCAGGCCGTCAAGCTGAACGCACCGCCGGGCAAGGCGTAACGAGGCAACAAGATAATGGCCGATCAGAAACAACAGCAGGGCAGTGCCAACAGCGCCCAGTCCGGCGGTCCGAAGAAGCCGAAGAAGGCGCGCAAGAATGTGCTCGACGGGATCGCGCACGTGCACGCCAGCTTCAACAACACGATCATCACGATCACGGATCGCCAGGGCAACACGCTGTCCTGGGCGACCTCGGGTGGTTGCGGATTCCGCGGCTCGCGCAAGAGCACGCCGTTTGCCGCGCAGGTCGCCGCCGAGAAGGCCGGTGTCGCCGCGCAGGAGCACGGCCTGAAGAACGTGGAAGTGCGCGTGGGTGGTCCCGGCCCCGGTCGCGAGTCGGCCGTGCGGGCGCTGAACACCTGCGGATTGAAGATCACCAGTATTTCGGACGTAACGCCCATTCCGCACAACGGCTGCCGTCCCCCCAAGAAGCGCCGGGTCTAGGCCTCAAGGAACTAAAGTATATGGCGCGTTACACCGGTCCCACGTGCAAGCTCGCTCGTCGCGAAGGCACGGATCTATTCCTGAAGAGTGGTGCGAAGCCGCTCGAGAGCAAGTGCAAGTTCCAGGTGCCCCCGGGCGGCATCAAGGGCGAGCGCCGCCAGCGCCTGTCCGACTACGGCACGCAGCTGCGCGAGAAGCAGAAGCTGCGTCGCATGTACGGCGTGCTGGAGCGACAGTTCAGCAACTACTACGAAGAGGCTGCGCGTCGCAGCGGCGCCACGGGTGAAAACCTGCTGAAGCTTCTGGAGTGCCGCCTGGACAACGTGGTGTATCGCATGGGATTCGCCGTGACACGCGCCGAAGCGCGCCAGCTGGTCAGCCACAAGGGCATCCTCGTCAACGAGCAGGTCGTGACCATCGCCTCCTACCAGGTGCGTGCCGGAGATGTGATCTCCGTGCGCGAGAAGTCGCGCAAGCAGCTGCGCATCACGAACGCCTTGACCATGGCCCAGCAGGTCGGCC
The DNA here is from genome assembly GCA_036498905.1 of Steroidobacteraceae bacterium. Classification (GTDB taxonomy): domain Bacteria; phylum Pseudomonadota; class Gammaproteobacteria; order Steroidobacterales; family Steroidobacteraceae; genus DAIDKA01. The sequence continues at coordinate 9,280 of DASYER010000112.1, forward strand.
TGCCCGAGTGGGTCGAGGTGGACGAGAAGGCATTCAAGGGCGTGTTCCGCACCGTCCCGGCGCGTGATGAGATCCTGCCGGACATCAACGAGAACCTCGTCGTCGAGTTGTACTCGAAGTAAGCATTTCAAGCAGCCCGCGGATCTGGTCCGCGGGGGTCGGACGGTAGTGATTATTGACCGTCCGATTTGGTGTTTTCTGCGGCCGGTCAACCCGGCAAGGTGAGAAGCTATGCAAGGATCAGTCGGAGAGTTTTTAAAGCCGCGCGTGGTGAAGGTGCAGCCGGTTGCGCCGCGCCAGGCACGCGTGGTCATCGAGCCGTTCGAGCGGGGCTTCGGCCACACGCTCGGCAATGCGCTGCGCCGCGTACTGCTGTCTTCCATGCCCGGCAGCGCCATCACCGAAGTCGAGATCGACGGCGTGCTGCACGAGTACACCAGCATCGAGGGTGTGCAGGAAGATGTGGTCGACATCCTGTTGAACCTGAAGCTCGTCGCGCTGCGCATGCATACGCGTGACAGCGCCGAGCTGCGCCTGCACAAGAAGGGCCCGGGACCGGTGACGGCCGGCGACATCCAGCTGGACCATGACGTCGAAGTCGTGAATCCGGATCTGGTGATCGCGAACCTCACCAAAGCCGGCGAACTGTCCATGACCCTGCGCGTCGAGCGCGGCCGCGGCTATCGCCCGGCGGCGCAGCGCGCGGCATTCGAAGAGCAGACCCGCCCCATCGGCCGCCTGCAGCTCGATGCCTCCTTTTCGCCGATTCGTCGCGTCACCTATTCGGTGGATGCGGCGCGCGTCGAGCAGCGCACGGACCTGGACAAGCTCGTCATCGACATCGAGACCAACGGCACGATCGATGCCGAGGAAGCCATCCGGCGTGCCGGCGGCATCCTCAAGGATCAGCTGTCGGTGTTCGTGGATCTGCAGGGTGAAGAGGAAGCCGCCACCAAGGTTTCCGAAATGCAGTTCGATCCGATCCTGCTGCGGCCGGTCGATGAGCTGGAGCTCACCGTGCGCAGCGCGAACTGCCTGAAGGCGGAGAACATCCACTACATCGGCGATCTGGTGCAGCGCACCGAGGTCGAGCTGCTGCGTACCCCGAATCTGGGCAAGAAGTCCCTGACCGAGATCAAGGAAGTCCTGCAGAGCCATGGCCTGATGCTGGGCATGCGCCTGGATGGCTGGCCGCCGGCAGGCCTGAAGCATGACGAGGAGCGGGACAGCATCTGACCGGTGCGCCCGATTTGAGGAATAAGATATGCGTCACCAACTGAGTGGCCGCCAGCTCTCACGCAATGCCCCGCATCGCCACGCGATGCTGCGGAACATGAGCGTGTCGCTGCTGCGTCACGAGACCATCCGCACGACCCTGCCGAAGGCCAAGGAGCTGCGCAGGGTCGTCGAACCGCTGATCACGCTGGCCAAGTCCGACAGCGAGGCCCATCGTCGGCTGGCCTTCGCGCGACTGCGCGATGCGGCCATCGTCGAGAAGCTGTTTGAGGATTTAGGACCGCGCTTCAAGGCGCGTGCCGGCGGCTACACCCGCATTCTGCGCATGGTGCCCCGCGCCGGCGACAACGCCCCGATGGCACTGATGCAGCTGGTCGAGAAGGCCGTCCCGGTGGTTGCAGGCGCGAAGCCGGCCGCGGCGAAGCCTGCCCGCAAGAAGAAAAAGGCCGCTCCGGCCAGTGAAGCGGAGGCTCCGGCCGCCGAGGCCAAGCCGCGCCGCCGCAAAAAGGCGGCTGCCTGAGCCGGACTTACGCAAACTTAATTGTTTGAGTGAAGACCCCGCCCTCGAGCGGGGTTTTTGCTTTTTAGCGCTCATAATCGACGTGCCGTTTCGCATCACGGCAATAAGGAGTCGCCATGAGCTTGGGATCAGAATTCAAAGAATTTGCAATGAAGGGTAGCGTCATCGACCTGGCAGTCGGTGTCGTGATCGGCGCCGCTTTCGGCAAGATCGTCGCCTCGCTGGTCGCGGACATCATCATGCCGCCCATCGGTCTGCTCATCGGGGGTATCAACTTCAGCGATCTGGCCGTGAAGCTCGGCGTGGACCCGACCAACAAACCGGTGCTGCTGCGCTACGGCAATTTCGGCCAGACCATCCTCGAATTCCTGATCATCGCCTTCGTCATCTTCGTGATGGTCAAGGCGATCAATACGCTGAAGCGGCCGCCGCCGGTGCCGGTTGCCACCGCTCCTGCGGGGCCGACCCGCGAAGAGGTCCTGTTGACCGAGATCCGCGACCTGCTCGCGAAGCGCTGATCACAGCGCCGCGAAGGCGTCCCGCGTCAGGTTCTCGCAGCCTGACGCGGTGACCGCCAGGTCATCCTCGATGCGGATACCGCCGAAGCGGCGCAGCTGTTCGACCCGCGACCAGTTGATGTGGGCACCGCGTGCGTCTGCGCGCGCCTGGTTCAGCAGCTGATCGATGAAGTACAGCCCCGGCTCCATCGTGACGACAAAGCCCGGTTCCAGGCGCCGTGTCAGGCGCAGGTAAGGGTGACCGGCGGGGCGCGTAATTTCCCCACCCGCGGGACTGCGCTGCAGGCCGCCCACATCGTGCACCTGCAGTCCCAGCAGGTGGCCGATGCCATGCGGCATGAACACGCTTGAAAGCCCGCCGGCGAGGGCCTCCTCACTGCCACAGTCAATGAGGTCGGCTTCGCGCAGCACCGCCGCGACGGCCCGATGGGCGGCCAGATGCACGGTCGGCCACTCGATCCCCGCCCGCACCTGTGCGCACAGCCCCTGCTGGGCCCGATCCATCGCCGCAATCAGGGCCGCGAATTCCCGGCTGGGGCCGGCGCCGCTGGGCGCGACATGGGTGCGGGTGATGTCGGAGGCATAGCCACACGATTGCGCGCCCGCATCTATCAGCAACGAGTGGTGCGCTGCGGGAGGCTCGCGACGCAGGTTTTGATAGTGCAACACACTCCCCGCCTCATTGAGGGCGACGATCGCGTTGTAGGGTAATTCCTGCTCGCGCAGGCGCGTGGCTCCGACAAAGGCCTGGTGGATGGCATATTCGCTCTCACCGGCCGCAAAGGCCGCGGCGGCCGCATGGTGGCCGCGGACGCCGAGGCGGCTGGCCGCCCGCAGCATTGATAGTTCATAGGGGGTTTTCACGGCGCGCGTGAAATCCAGCGCCAACAGAAGCTTTTCCGGGTTTACGCCCGCAAGGCCCCAGGTGGCGATTTGCGCGTCGGGCTCGCCGATCAGCGCGACCCGCGACAGATCCTGCGGCAGTGCGGCGCGGACCGCGGCAAGGCTTGGAAGCAGCTGTATTTCGAAATACGCGCTCCAGTCGCCCTGCGGTTTGCTGGCCGGTTCGTACCAAAAATCCGGCGGCGCGCAGATCAGCAGTTTCGGGATCGCACCGGGCTTTACGTAGACGAAACAGTCCGGCGCCGGCGGCAGCGGACCCCATATTGAATACCAGGCCTGGGGCCTGAACGGATAGCTCTGATCATCACGAAATGCCGGTAAAAGCGGGCCCGAATGCACAAGGGCCGCCTCGAGCGCGGCAGCCTCGAGGGCGATGCCGAAGCGGCTCTGCAGGCTGCGCAGATGCTGCTCGTATTCTGACAGGCTGTCGGTCATTGGCTCGGCCATTGCATCATTCACATGGGTTGTCACGGCCATTCATTACGTTATGCTCCATTGTAGTCATAGCAGTACCGCAGGTCGTGGTGCGGGCTGTGACTGTTGCGCGCAGGCCGGCTCAAGCGCTGATTTGGCGTCGGATCCGGTAAGCATTCATGACGGGGCGTTCACGAATGTTTAAAAACCGGCTGTAACTCTATAGAATTCTGCGCCGCGATCTGAAATCGCCAGACTAACTAGTTAGTTTTAAATTTGGTCTCTCACCGTTTGCCTTTTCTTTTTCGGGGTACAGCTCAATGAAGACAAAACTCGCTCTCAGCGCTCTTGTTGCCGCGCTCGCGCTGGTCGCCTGCGCCAAGACGGATACGACAGCTCCTGCCGCTGCTGATTCGGCCGCCGCTTCGGCCTCCTCGGCCGCTGATGCCGCTGCCGCTGCTTCCTCGTCGGCCAGCTCAGCGGCTGACGCAGCTGCCGCTGCTTCGGCTCCGTCGTCGGCGCCGGCTGGCAGCTCGCCGCAGTAACAGGTCGACGTTACTGATCCGAGTCCGACCGCGGGCTCGCAAATGGCCCGGACCGGCGCGCGAGCACGGCTCCGGGCTTTTTGTTGAAGGAAAGGACTGTGACCATCAGTCTGCGAGACGCCCGCAGTTCGCGGGAAGACCGCTCCTGGATCGCGAAGGTGTTCCGGGACTATATCGATGACCTCGATCCGCTGAGCACCGGGATCTTTCCGGTGCTGGGCGAGGTGGGTCATCGCGAACCGGACCAGGTCGCCCGCTGGTTTGGGGATCCGAATGCATTCCCGCTGGTCATTGCCCAATCGCAGCTGCCGGTCGGCTTTGCGATGGTGGCGCGCGTGTCCGGCGCCACGGCCGACTACCGCATGGGCGAATTCTTCATCGACCGTGGCCATCGTGGCCTGGGTCTGGGTCGCGGCGCCGTGCAGCTGATCCTGGACCGCTTCGCGGGTCGCTGGGAGATCACCGAGTATCAGCGCAATCCGATCGCGGTGAAGTTCTGGCGCCGGGTTGTCACCGCGTATACCGGCGGGCGCTTCGAGGAGCGCATCTTCAATGGCGAGGTGTGCCAGCGCTTCGAGTCGGGGCCGCGGCGGCGTTAGAACCGCAGCTGCCGCAGCCCTTCAGGGCCTGCATCTGCAGCGATGCTTTCAACTTGCCCGGCCAGCCCACGTGCGTGCGCTGTGCGAGCGGCAACAGCCGCTCCAACAGCCACAGCCGCTGGCGCACTCCCAGCAACCGCCACAGGCTGTACATCGCGCTGCCGGCGACCAGCAGGCCGACCACGCTCCATTGCACGATGAGCATTCAGCCCAGCCCCGCGGCCAGTGCCGCGCGATAGGTCACGAATGAGGTCAGGTACGCCAGTGCGAACTGATACGCCGCCATCAGCGCAGGATAGCGCCAGGTGTTGGTTTCGCGGCGCACCACCGCCAGAGTCGACAGGCACTGCGGGGCGAATACATACCAGGCCAGCAGCGACAGTCCGGTGGCGACGGTCCAGCCCCGCGCCAGGATGGGCTGCAGAGCCCCGGCCACATTCTGGCCGGCGGCCGACATCGCATACACCGTCCCCAGCGCGCCGACGGCGACCTCGCGGGCCGCGAGACCCGGGACCAGCGCCACGCAGATCTGCCAGTTGAATCCGATCGGCGCGAACACCAGCAGCAGCGCATGACCGAGCCGGCCCGCAAAGCTGTAACTGATCGCCGGCGCCGTTGCAGCCGCCGGAGCGGCCGGGAAGCTCGCCAGGAACCACAGCACCACCATCAGGGTCAGCAGAACCGTGCCGACGCGACCCAGGAAAATGCGCGCCCGCTCCCACAGCCCCAGCAGCAGATTGCCGACCGTGGGCCATTTGTATTCGGGCAGCTCGAGCATGAGTGGGTGATAGTCACCGCGCATGAAGATGCGCTTGATGGCGAATGCCACGACCATCGCGCCCACGACTCCGACCAGGTACAGCACGAACAGCGTCATGCCCTGCAGATTGAACGGTCCGATCATGCGGCGCGGAATGAAGGCGCCGATCAGCAGCGTGTAGACCGGCAGGCGCGCCGAGCAGGTCATCAGCGGGGCGATCATGATGGTCGTGAGCCGATCACGCGCCGCCGGGATCGTGCGGGTGGCCATGATGCCGGGGATGGCGCAGGCGAAACTGGACAGCAGCGGGATGAAGGCGCGGCCGGACAGTCCGACCTTGCCCATGAGCCGGTCCAGCAGGTAGGCGGCACGCGGCAGATAACCGGAATCCTCCAGCGCGAGGATGAAGGCGAACAGGATCAGGATCTGCGGCAGGAACACCAGCACGCTGCCCGCGCCGGCGATGACGCCGTCCACCAGCAGATGGCGCAGGGGCCCATCGCTCATGTGCGTCCCCAGCCAGCTGCCCACCTCGGCCATACCGCGCTGCACGGCATCCATGGGCCATTTCGCCCAGCTGAACACCGCCTGGAACATCAGGAACAGTACGACCGCCAGCAGCGCCGGCCCACTGACCGGATGCAGCACCACGGCATCCAGTCGCTGCAGGAAGCGCAGGCGGGCCGGGACGCGATAGCCGATGGTGTCGAGTATCCGGCGCACTTCGGATTGGGTGGCCTGGATGTCCGCGGCGGTCCCGCCCGTGAAGTCGACACGCCCGACGCTGGGCGGCTGCGGAGTGCGATCCAGCAGCGCCACCAGCTCGCGCTCACCGCCCGGGCGAATGGCCACGGTCTCCACGACCGGGATGCCGATGGCGCGCGCCAGGGCGGCGCCATCGAGACGAAAGCCGCGGGCGCGCGCCAGATCGGACATGTTCAGGGCCACCACCATGGGTCTGCCCAGGCGCTTCAGTTCCAGTACCAGGCGCAGGTTCAGGCGCAGGTTCGTGGCATCCACCACGCAGACGATCAGATCCGGCGGCTGTTCGGAGGCGTGGCGGCCCAGGACGATGTCCCGGGTGATCGCCTCATCCAGGGTCGTCGGCTGCAGGCTGTAGGCACCCGGCAGGTCGAGCAGGCGATAGCTGCGCCCGCTCGTCGGACCGATGAAGCGGCCTTCCTTGCGCTCCACCGTGACGCCCGGGTAATTGGCCACCTTCTGGCGGCTGCCGGTCAGGCGGTTGAACAGCGCGGTCTTGCCGCAGTTGGGAACGCCGACGAGCGACAGTGAGAGGCCGGCTGTGGCGGCGTCAGCGCTCAATGGGGCAGGTGTCCTCGACCCAGATGTTCTGCGCCTCACAGCGTCGCAGGGCGAATTGGGAGCTGCCGACCCGTACGACGAAGGGATCGCGGCCCGGACGAGTCTCGGCGACGACCTCGACCCGCTCGCCCGCGCTGAAGCCCAGCTCCAGCAGCCGCAGTTCCAGCTGGCTCACGCCGTCGGCCACCGAGCCGACGGCCACGATCGTGGCCGCCATCCCCGGGCGCAACTGGCTCAGGGAGGTCGGCACCGCCGTGTCGACGGACTGGCTTCGAACCGCAGTATCCATGGGCCAAGTATCATGAGAACCGTTCGCATTTGCAATGTCATCAAATTGTAAATGCCTTGGCCTTTGTCGCCCTGGAGACCAGCAGAGGCTTCAGGTACGCGCCGGTGTGGGAAGCCTCATTGGCGGCCACGGCTTCCGGGGTTCCCGTCGCGATCACCCGGCCGCCTCCGGCGCCGCCCTCGGGCCCCAAGTCGATCAGATAGTCCGCGGTCTTGATGACGTCAAGATTATGTTCAATGACTACGACCGTGTTGCCCTCATCCCGCAGCCGGTGCAGGACCCGCAGCAGCTGTTCGATATCGGCGTAGTGCAGGCCCGTCGTCGGCTCGTCCAGGATGTACAGAGTGCGCCCCGTTGCGCGCTTGGCCAGTTCACGGGCCAGCTTCACGCGCTGGGCCTCGCCCCCCGACAGCGTCGTCGCGTTCTGCCCGAGGCGCACGTATGACAGGCCGACATCATTGAGGGTCGCAAGCTTGCCGGCGATGGTCGGCACGTTCGCCAAAAAGCGCAGCGCATCCTCGACGGTCATCTCCAGCACTTCGTGGATGTTCCTGCCGCGGTAGCGGATGTCCAGGGTCTCGCGGTTGTAGCGCTGGCCCTTGCACACATCGCAGGGCACATACACGTCCGGCAGGAAGTGCATTTCAACCTTCAGCACGCCATCGCCTTCGCAGGCCTCGCAGCGGCCCCCCTTGACGTTGAAGCTGAAGCGACCGGCATCGTAGCCGCGCGCGCGGCTCTCCGGCACCGCGGCGAACAGTTCCCGCAGTGGCGTGAACAGGCCGGTGTAGGTGGCCGGGTTCGAACGCGGCGTGCGCCCGATCGGGCTTTGATCGATATCGATCACCCGGTCGATGTGTTCGAGTCCTTCGATCCGGCGACACGGCGCCGACTCACGCGGGCTGCCGTTCAGATGGGCCGCGGCGTGATTGAACAAGGTGTCGTTGATCAGTGTCGACTTGCCCGACCCGGACACTCCGGTCACGCAGGTGAACAGGGCCAGCGGAATTTCCACATCGACGCAGCGCAGATTGTTGCCGGTGGCGCCTAAGATGCGCAGGCTGCGCTCGGGTATGCGCGCAGTGCGCTCCTTCGGGACCTTGATCGCCCGCGCGCCGCTCAGGTACTGGCCGGTGAGCGAAGCCGGATTGTGCTTGATGTCATCGGGCGTGCCGCTCGCGACAATGGCGCCGCCGTGCACACCGGCGCCCGGACCCAGGTCCACGACGTGATCCGCGGCCAGGATTGCGTCGGTGTCATGTTCCACGACAATCACGGTATTGCCGCTGTCGCGCAGCGCGGCCAGGGTGCCGAGCAGGCGCGCGTTGTCGCGCTGGTGCAGGCCGATCGAGGGCTCATCCAGGATGTACATGACGCCGGTGAGACCCGAGCCGACCTGGCTCGCCAGGCGGATGCGCTGCGCCTCGCCGCCCGAGAGGGTCTCGGCGCTGCGATCCAGCGTCAGATAGTCCAGCCCGACATCCTTCAGGAAGCGCAAGCGATCGGCGACATCCTTGAGGATGCGGGCGGCGACCTCGGCGCGCCACCCGGGCAACTGCAGGCCGCGCAGCATCGCGAGGGCATCGCCCACCGACAGATGCGCGATCTGCGGCAGCGTGTACTCGCCGACGAACACAAAACGTGCCGTGCGATTCAGGCGCGTGCCTGCGCAGTCGGGGCAGGCATGCGTGCCCAGGTACTTCGCCAGCTCCTCGCGCACCCGCGGCGATTGAGTTTCGCGATAGCGGCGCTCCAAGTAGGGCATGAAGCCTTCAAAGGGGTGGCGCTTGCGGGACATGCGGCCGTTGACCTGCATCTGCCGGAACTCGATCGACTCACCGCCGCTGCCTTCCAGCAGCGCATTGCGGATCTTCTGCGGCAGCTCGTCCCAGGCCGTCTCCACGTCGAAGCCGTAGTGGCGTGCCAGGGAACTCGCGATCTCCATGTAATGCGCGTTGTTGCGGTCGCGCCCGCGGACCGCGCCGCCGGCCAGCGACAGGGATCCGTTGGTGATGATGAGTCGCGGATCGAAGAACTGCTTCACCCCCAGGCCGTCGCAGCTCGGGCAGGCCCCTGCGGGGTTGTTGAAGGAAAACATCTTCGGTTCCAGCGGCGGCACGCTGTAGCCGCATACCGGGCAGGCGTGACGGCTGGAGAACACCACCGTTTCCTGCCCCGACTGGGGGCTTCCCGGCAGGTGGATCAGATGGGCGATCCCCTCCGACAGTCGCAGCGCCGTTTCAAACGATTCGGCCAGCCGCGCGCTGATGTCGGGACGCACCTTCAGGCGGTCCACCACGACCTCGATGCTGTGTTTGCGCTTCGGGTCCAGGTCCGGCCGCGCATCCAGCTCGTGGATGTGGCCATCGATGCGCACCCGCACAAATCCCTGACGCGACAGGTCCTCGAACACCTGATCGTGTTCGCCCTTGCGATCATTGATCAGTGGCGCGAGCAGCGCCACCGGGGTGTCCTGCGGCAGTTTCAGGACCTGATCGACCATCTGACTGACGGTCTGGGCCGTCAGTTCGATACCGTGGTCCGGGCAGCGCGCAATTCCGGCGCGTGCGAACAGCAGACGCAGGTAGTCGTAGACCTCGGTGACCGTGCCGACTGTGGAGCGCGGGTTGTGCGAGGTCGCCTTCTGCTCGATCGCGATCGCGGGCGAGAGGCCCTCGATGGTGTCGACGTCCGGCTTGTCCATCATCGACAGGAACTGGCGCGCGTAAGCCGACAGCGACTCCACGTAGCGGCGCTGGCCTTCCGCATACAGTGTGTCGAAGGCCAGCGAGGACTTGCCCGAACCGGACAGTCCCGTGAACACGATCAGTTTGTCGCGTGGCAGGTCGAGGTCGATGCCACGCAGATTGTGCGTGCGGGCGCCGCGGATGCGGATGTACTGCATGTCTCGCTCGGCGGGAAATCCCGCCCCAGTCAAAAATGGATCAACCGGCAAATATACGCCGTCGCGTCGGGGCTGCCGTCCGTCTACACTATGAGGACGATATTGCGCATAGGAAGGTCTGACATGGCACGCGGCATCAATAAGGTCATTCTCATCGGGCACCTGGGCCAGGACCCTGAGGTCCGCGCCCTGCCTTCCGGTTCGAGCATCGCCAACCTGCGTATTGCGACCACCGAAAGCTGGAAAGACAAGCAGTCCGGCGAGTTCAAGGAACAGACCGAATGGCACACGGTCGTGCTGTTCGGCCGCACCGCCGAAGTGGCCGCGGAGTACCTGAAGAAGGGCTCGCAGGTGTTCATCGAAGGCCGGTTGCGAACCCGCAAATGGCAGGACAAAACCGGCAACGACCGCTACTCCACCGAGATCGTCGGCAACGACATGCAGATGCTGGGCAGTCGGGGCCAAGGTGGCGGCGAGGGGGGACGGCAGGCCCAGGGCGGCGGTGGGCGCGATGCCGGCCGCGCTGCGGGCGCTGCGTCGGCTGCTGGCGGCGGCGGCGGCGGTGGCGGTGGCGAGTTCAGCGATGCGCCGGCGAGCAGCACCGAACACGACTTCGACGACGATATTCCGTTCTAGAGATTCCGGCTCAGCGCGGCGCGCTGCTGGATGCCGGCGGCGCCAGCGTGTATTCACCGTTCACGATCGGATTGCGGTCATCGCCCGTGCAGTCCTCGTGCACCATGCGGTGAATGCGCGTCACCCGCTGGTAGCGGCGGCTGATACGCCAGGGTGCCGTGAAGAATGCGGGATCAATGATCGTCATCTGGTCCTCGAGATGATCCTTGTCGGTCATGCGGATGCGCTCGATGAAGCGCGCAGCGGGACTGAGCAGGCCCACCAGGCGGAAATCATTGGCGTCGCCGCCGAACACAAAGAGGACGGTCATTCCGGCGACGAAGGGCGAGGCGACTTCGATCGTATCAACGACGAGCGTCTGATCCTCCCAATGACCGATCGAGTCGCCCCAATAGGTCGCCCATAGGTCATCCTTCGGAGTGTGGGGCCGCCCGTCGGTATAAATGTGGCGTATTTCCCGGCCCGAGAAGACCATGGCAGTCTCCTTGGGTGTCGGCAGAATCTCGAACATCAGCGGCGAGTGGATCATGACCAGCGGAAAGCCGAAGGTGCAGATCGGGTGAGTGAAGCCGGAATTCCCGGGAGGCGGCGCTGCAGCGGCCTGTTCGAACACTTGGCGCATCTGCGCGTTGTAGGGCGGCGTTTGCCAGTCCTTGATCCCCTCCAGTACTTGCCTGAGGGATTGCTCCATGCCGCCTGTGACGCTGGGGGTGGCGCCGACGATTTCCCATTGGCCGAACCAGTCCGGCAGGCGCGTTGCGGCCGTCGCGGCGGTGGTGAATAAGGCGCACAGCAGGACCGGCGCCGTGCGGCACCTGCGCCCAATCAATTGCCGGCTCCCGTCAGCGCCCGCGTGGGCGCACTACCGGACAGCGGACCATTCGGTCCGGTGCCGAACAGGTACTGGCCGCCCTTGGTCGAATCGCGCATGGGATGAATGATCAGGGTGACCTTGTCGCCCGTCTTGAGCGTGCCGGGTCGCCAGCCGGCGCGCGACAGATGCTCGGGGCTGGTCATCTCGATGCTCCACTCCTGCGGGTCGCCGGTTTCGGCCGCGGCCAGCAGCTGAATGAAGACGTGGGGGTTGGCCCAGCGGAAGTCCTTGATGACGCCCTGGAGGGTGACCGACCTGCTCTGGTCGAACATCGCAAACGAGTGATGAGCCAGGACGTGGGCCGATGCGCCTGCCAACGCGAGTCCTGTCATCGCGAGCGCGGTCATCCTCATCCTCTTCCCCCGATCGAGCCGTTCGGACTTTATGACATAATTACTTACAATTTGTAAGGCATGTGAAAGGTGCGCCGCACCATGTCCGGGTGGGGACAGGCCATACGCGACCCGGCCCAGGAGCCAGCGAGAAGTCTTTGAGATTCAAATCGATAGGCCAGATCGGCATGAATTTGGCGCCGCACCGCAGTTTCACCCCGCCCCTTCCTCTGAGCCGGGTAAAATCGCCGCTGTTTCATTGGTTATCCCAAGGTATGTCCGGCCGCTATTTCATAAAAACGTTCGGTTGCCAGATGAACGAGTACGACTCCGCGCGCATGGCGGATGTCCTGCGTGTCAGCGCCGGCCTGGCTCCCACGGACAGCGCGGCCGAGGCCGATGTTCTGATCATGAACACCTGTTCGGTGCGTGAGAAAGCCGAGGACAAGGTGTACTCGTTGCTGGGTGAATGGCGGGCGATCAAGGCGGCGCGGCCGCACGTGGTCATCGGCGTGGGCGGCTGTGTCGCGAGCCAGGAGGCCGGCACGATCGTCAAGCGTGCCCCGTGCGTCGATCTCGTGTTCGGTCCGCAGACCCTGCATCGACTGCCGGAGATGATTGCGCAGCTGCGCCGCACCGGCCGCAGCGTCGTGGATGTCAGTTTTCCGGCCATCGAAAAATTCGACGAGCTGCCTCCGCCGCGCGCCGAGGGCGCTGCGGCCTTCGTGTCCGTCATGGAAGGGTGCAGCCGATACTGCAGCTTCTGCATCGTCCCTTACACCCGCGGCGAGGAGATCAGCCGGCCGCTGGCCGATGTCCTGTCGGAGGTGCGCACGCTGTGCGATCAGGGCGTGAGTGAAGTCACGCTGCTCGGCCAGAACGTCAATGCGTATGCGGGGCCGATGGACGATGGCGCGCGGGTGGACCTGGCGACGCTCATCCATCACGTGGCGGGTATCCGCGGCATCGAGCGCATCCGCTTCACGACTTCGCACCCGGTGGAGTTCACAGACAGCCTCGTCGAGGCCTATGCGAACGTGCCGAAGCTCGCGAATCACCTGCACCTGCCGGTACAGAGTGGCTCGGACCGGGTGCTGTCGCTGATGAAGCGCGGCTACACGGCACTGGAGTTCAAGGACCGCATCCGCAAGCTGCGCGCCGTGCGCCCCGACATCAGCATTTCCTCGGATTTCATCATTGGCTTCCCTGGTGAGAGCGAGCGCGACTTCGCGGCGACGATGCAGCTGATCCGCGACGTGGGTTTCGATTCCTCGTACAGCTTCCTGTACAGCCGCCGACCCGGAACGCCCGCCGCATCCTTGCCCGATGATGTGCCCCAGGTCGTCAAGCAGCAGCGACTCGAGCAGTTGCAGGCGCACATCGACAACCATGCGCGCCTGATCAGCGAGCAGATGGTGGGCAGCGTGCAGCGCGTTCTGGTGGTGCGGCCCTCGCGCCGGGATGCGAATGAGCTGGCCGGCCGCACCGAGAACAACCGCTGGGTCAACTTCGCCGGTCCCGAATCCCTCATGAACCGCTTTGTCGATGTGACCATCACCGAGGCGCGCGCACACACACTGCGCGGGCGAGTCAAGGTACGCGATGCAGCGTGAGTTTGAGCTCGAACCGGCCGACAACATGCGGCTGGCAAAACTGTGTGGACCACTGGATGAAAACCTGCGACTGGTCGAGAACCGCCTGAATGTCGAGGTGCATCGGCGTGGCGAGAGCTTCCGCGTCGTCGGTGAGCGCGCGTCGGAAGCCGAGGACACGCTGCGGGAGCTGTTCCGGCTGTCGAAGAATGAGGACGTGACGCCGCATCGGGTGCATCTGACGCTGCACGAGCGCACCAGCGATGGCGAACATCCCGCGGGTCAGGATGAGAACGATCCGTCCATCCGTGTACTGCGTGGCTCGGTTCGTGCCCGCGGCGGTAACCAGCGCGAGTACCTGCGGCAGATCAAGGTCAGCGATCTGACTTTCGGTGTCGGACCGGCGGGAACCGGCAAGACCTACCTGGCGGTGGCCTCGGCGGTCGAGGCACTGCAGGCCGAGCGCGTGCGGCGGCTGGTGCTGGTGCGGCCGGCGGTAGAAGCGGGCGAACGCTTGGGGTTCCTGCCCGGAGACCTGACCCAGAAGGTCGATCCGTACCTGCGCCCGATGTATGACGCGCTGTACGAAATGCTCGGCTTTGACCGCGTCGCCCGTTTCATCGAACGCAATGTGATCGAGGTGGCGCCGCTCGCATTCATGCGCGGCCGCTCCCTCAATGACTCGTTCATCATCCTGGATGAAGCGCAGAACACCACGCCCGAACAGATGAAGATGTTCCTCACGCGCATCGGTTTCGGCTCACGCGCGGTCGTGACCGGCGATGTGACGCAAACCGATCTGCCGCATGGCAAGCCGTCGGGACTGCGTCATGCCCTGGGGGTGCTCAAGGGCGTGGCCGGCGTGTCATTTACGTACTTCGATGCGCGGGATGTGGTGCGGCACCCGCTGGTGCAGCGCATCGTGCAGGCCTACGAAGCGCAGGACGACGCAAAGTGAAGCCGCCACCTGCCGGCGGTGCCACCGCCCGTTCACCGTTGCTCGTCGATGTGGTGCGCGAGGCCGGCGACTGGTCGCCCACCGCGGCGCAGATTCGCACCTGGGCCAGTGCCGCCCTCGGCCGCCGCGCGGCCGGCGCGGAGCTGGCGGTACGTGTCGTCAAGCCGGCCGAGAGCAAACGCCTGAATGCCCGCTATCGTGGTCGCGACAATGCGACCAACGTGCTGTCGTTCCCGGTGCCGCAGCTGCCGGTGACGAACGCCGCGCCGCGCGGCGCACCGCGACCGCTTGGGGATCTCGTGATCTGCGCCAGTGTCGTGCGCCAAGAGGCCCGCCGGCAGCACAAGACCATCAAAGCCCACTGGGCGCACCTCGTGATCCACGGGGCGCTGCACCTGCTCGGCTATGACCATGAACAGGATGACGATGCACGGCGCATGGAGCGCCGTGAGGTGGCGGTTCTGAAACGCTTCGGCATTACCAACCCCTACCGGAGCCTTTAAGAGTGTCCAAAGACGGCAATACCACTGGGCGCTGGCTGCGGCGGATAACCCAGACTCTGGCGGGTGACACGCATGACCGCGAGGCGCTGGTGGCCCGCATGCACGAAGCCCGTGACAATGGTCTCATCGACGGCGAAGCGGTGCAGATGCTGCAGGGCGTGCTCGATGTGGCCGATCTGCAGGTGCGCGACATCATGGTGCCGCGCCAGCAGATGGCCGTGCTGCGCCGGGAGGAGCCGGCACCGGATATCCTGGCGCGGGTCATCGAAAGCGGGCACTCGCGCTTTCCGGTGATGGATGGCGACCGCGACGACATCGTCGGCATCCTGCTCGCGAAGGATCTGCTGCGACTGTGTGCGCCCGCCGAACATGAACGCTTCGACATCCGCGAGTTCATGCGCCCGGCCGTGTTCGTGCCGGAATCGAAGCGCTTGAACATGCTGCTGAAGGAATTCCGCGGCAACCGCAATCACATGGCGATCGTGGTGGATGAGTACGGTGGCGTCTCCGGCCTCGTGACCATCGAGGATGTGATCGAGCAGATCGTCGGGGACATCGACGATGAGTTCGATATCGAAGAGGACGACCACAACATCCGCAAGGAGGCCGAGCATCAGTACGCGGTGCGCGGAGTCACGCGGCTCGAAGAGTTCAATGAATATTTTGGCACCCATCTGGCGGATGAGGACTTCGACACCGTCGCGGGCCTGGTGATGAAGAACCTGGGCCGTCTGCCGCGGCGCGGGGAGGCCGTGACGCTCGAGGACCTCGAGCTGCGCGTCGTGCGGGTCGACCGGCGCCGCATCGACATGCTGCGCGTGACCTGCAATCGGGATCTGCCACCGCCGCCGCCCGTTGCGGCGGACTGAGGCGCCTTGCACCGGTCATGGTGTTGAACTCGATTCCGCTGCTCGCGGATCGGCGCCTACGGCTGGCGCTCGCCGCCGCCGCCGGCGTTGCGCTGTCGGCCGCGTTTGCTCCCACCAACCTGTGGCTGCTCGCGCTGCTGTCACCGGCCCTGCTGATGGCACTGTGGCAGGGCGCGCCGCTGCGGCATGCCGCGGCACTGGGCTTCTGGTTCAACGCCGGCATGTTCGGCAGTGGCACCTACTGGTTGTACATCAGCATCCATCAGATCGGCGGCGCCTCGCTGCTGCTGGCCCTGGTCACGATGGGTGGCCTGGTGTGCATCCTGTCGCTGTACGGTGCCGCGATGGGTTGGGCCGCAACCCGACTGCTGCCCAGGCGCGGTGCCCTGCGCTGGATGGCGGGCCTGCCGGCCCTGTGGCTGCTGGTGGAGTGGGTGCGCGGCTGGTTCCTCACCGGCTTTCCATGGCTGTCGCTGGGTTATTCGCAGACCGGCACCTGGATGGCGGGCATCGCCCCGGTACTGGGCGTGTATGGAGTGTCGGCGCTGTTGCTGGTGGGCGCCGGCGCACTCGTGACCATGGCCGTGGGGGTGCGACGCGAGCGGGTGCTGGCCGGCATCGTGCTGGTGCTGAGCTGGGTCATTCCCTGGTCTGTGCGCGGTATCGCCTGGACTCATCCCGCGGGCCCGGCGGTCAGCGTGGCCATCGTCCAAGCGGCCATTCCGGAGAGCGAGAAGTGGCTCGATGATCATCGCGACGCACAACTCGATACTTACCGTGACCTGACACGCCGGGTATTGGGTGCCCGGGTCATCGTCTGGCCCGAGGCCGCATTACCGGACTTCGCGCAAAACCTCACGGACTATCTGCTGGCGCGCTATCGCGAAGTGAACGCGCATCATTCGGCCCTGGTGCTCGGGGTCGAGCGCAAGACCAGCCACGAGGAGTACTACAATTCAATCCTGACGCTGGGCGAGCACGTCGACTGGTACGACAAGATGCACCTGGTGCCCTTTACCGAAGCCATCTGGGGGCCCCCGTGGGCGCGCCGGTGGCTGGCGTTCATGAAGCTGCCGACCGAGGGTTTTCAGTATGGTGCGGCCGGTCAGCCGCCCATCCGGGCCGGTGGATTGATCCTGCTGCCGGCCGTGTGCTACGACGATGCGTATGGCACCTCGAACCTGGCCATGCTGCACACGGCCAATGCACTTGTGACGGTCACGAATGACGGCTGGTTTGGTCATTCGACCGCGCGGTATCTGCATCTGCAGATCGCCCAGATGCGATCCCTGGAGACTGGCAGGTACCTGCTGCGGGCGGCAAATGATGGAATTTCGGCGATCATCGCGCCCGACGGGCGGGTGCTGGCCACGGCGCCGGGATTCGTTCCGGCAGTACTGCGCGGGGAGGTGGTTCCGATGCTCGGCCTTCCGCCCTTCGCCCGATTTGGAAACTGGTTGATAATTTCTCTCGCCACCACCACGCTGGCAGGCATGCTGGCGTGGGAGTTGGTCCACGGCAGGCGGAACCTTGGCGGCTGAGCCGCTGTCCACGGTTATCCTGAGCTTTCAACTTTTTGCGACGGAGTCGTACATGACCCTTTCACGGTCGGCCCGCGGGGCAGCTTTCGCCACTATCGGTACGTTGGCCTTCGGTTTGATTTCCGGAGTGTCCCTGGCCCAGGCAGCAGGCCCGGCCGCACGGGCGGCCGAACCGCTTCCCACGGTGACGATGCCCGACTTCTCCGCACTGGTCGAGCGCTACGGCCCGGCGGTCGTGAACGTGGAGGTGGTCGAGCGCCCCCAGAGCGCCGGTCGCGGCGGCCCGGATGCCGACGATCCCCTGAACGATTTCTTCCGGCGCTTCGGCATCCCCAATCAGGGTGGTGGCGGTGGCGGCCAGCAGCGCAACGCGCCGCCGGCCAAGGGCACCGGTTCGGGCTTCGTCGTCAGTTCCGATGGCTATATTCTGACCAATGCCCATGTGGTGTCGTCGGCGCAGACCGTGACCGTGCGCCTGACAGATCGACGCGAGTTTCAGGCCAAGGTCATCGGCCAGGACGAGCGTACCGACGTCGCGGTCATCAAGATCGAGGCCCAGAATCTGCCCGTGGTCAAAATCGGTGATCCGCGGCTGTTGAAGCCCGGTCAGTGGGTGGTGGCCATCGGTTCGCCGTTCAACTTCGACAACACGGCCACTGCCGGCATCGTCAGCGCCACGGCGCGCTCGCTGCCCAATGACAACTCCGTGGTGCCCTTCATTCAAACCGACGTCGCGGTGAACCCCGGCAACTCGGGCGGCCCGCTGTTCAACACGCGCGGGGAAGTCGTCGGCATCAACTCGCAGATCTTCAGTCAGACCGGCAGCTACATGGGCCTGTCATTCGCAATTCCGATCGACATCGCCGTGAATGTCGAGAACCAGCTCATCAAGACCGGCCATGTGGTGCGCGGCCGCATCGGTGTGCAGATCCAGGATGTGGATGCCGCCTTTGCCGAGGCCTTTGGTCTGGGTCGGCCACGTGGTGCGCTGGTGGTTTCAGTCGAACCGGGTGGCCCGGCCGAAAAAGCCGGTATCAAGCCCGGTGATGTCATTCTCGGCGTCAATGGCCAGAACATCGATCACTATGGCGAGCTGTCGCTGTCGATCTCCAACATGCACCCCGGCGCCGAAGCGCGCGTGTCGGTATGGCGCGATCGCAAACCGCAGGACATCAACGTGAAGATCGCCCTGGTCAGTGAAGAGCAGGAGAGCGCGTCCAACAAGCCCGCCAAGGGTCCGGTCAGCGGCCAGGCCGAACGCCTCGGGCTCACCGTGCATACACTGTCGGCGGAGGAGAAGCAGCAGGCACAGACCGCCGGCACGCTGGTCGTCGATGCCGTCGCCGGTCCCGCGGCCGCTGCGGGCATACAACCCGGGGACATCATCCTTGGCGTCAATGGCAAGCCGGTGCATGCGACGGCGGATCTGATGGCCGCCGCGAAGAGCGCCGGCAAGACGATCGCACTGCTGATTCAGCGCCAGGATCACCAGATCTTCGTGCCACTGCGCCTGAACTGACCCGTCATGCAGGAACTGTACGATCCGGCGGCCATTGAACGGGCCGCCCAGGACTATTGGGGCCAAGCCGCGGCGTTCGCAGCACAGGAGAGTGCGGACAAGCCCAAGTACTACTGTCTGTCCATGTTCCCGTACCCGTCCGGGCGCCTGCACATGGGCCACGTGCGCAACTACACCATCGGCGATGTGCTCGCGCGTTTCATGCGCATGCAGGGTCGCAATGTGATGCAGCCCATGGGCTGGGATGCATTCGGGCTGCCGGCCGAGAACGCGGCCATGCAGAACGGCGTGCCCCCCGCCAAGTGGACCCGCGACAACATCGCGTACATGAAGCGACAGCTGCAGTCGCTGGGGCTCGCCATCGACTGGCGGCGCGAAGTCGCCACCTGTGATCCGGCGTACTACCGCTGGAACCAGTGGCTGTTCCTGCGCATGCTCGAAAGCGGAATCGCCTACCGGCGCACCGGTGTGGTGAACTGGGATCCGGTGGATCAGACGGTGCTCGCGAATGAGCAGGTCATCGATGGCCGTGGCTGGCGCACCGGCGCGATCATCGAGAAGCGCGAGATCCCGATGTACTACCTGAACATCACGCGCTACGCCCAGGAGCTGCTCGATTCACTCGGGCAGCTGGGCGGCTGGCCGGAGCGGGTCCGGCTGATGCAGGCCAACTGGATCGGTCGCAGCGAAGGCACCGAAATCAGTTTTGCATATGCCCCCGAGCTTGCGCGGCTGATGGGGCGCGCCGGCGCACTCAAGGTCTTCACGACGCGTGCGGACACGCTGTTCGGCGCGACCTTCATGGCCATCGCGGCCGAGCATCCCATTGCCGGCGCGGCGGCTGCCGCCGATCCGGTCATCGCAGCGTTCGTCGCCGAGTGCAAGCGCGGCAGCGTCATGGAAGCGGATCTGGCAGCGCAGGAGAAGAAGGGCATCCGCACCGGCCTGCACGTGCTGCATCCGTTTACGGGCAAGCCCATCGAAGTATGGATCGCCAACTACGTGCTGATGGGCTACGGCGAGGGCGCCGTGATGGGCGTGCCTGCGCATGATGAGCGCGATTTCGAATTCGCGACCCGCTCCGGCATCGCCATCCACACGGTGGTGAAGTCGGCAAGCGGCGCCTACGAAACGGTGAGCGCGCCCTGGCAGGACGCGTATGGCGAACACGGCATCACCGTGAATTCCGGAGAATTCTCCGGGCTCGATTTCACACAGGCGGTGGACGCCATCGCCGCGGCGCTCGCGGCGCGCGGCAGCGGCGCGAAGCGCGTCCAGTTCAGACTGCGTGACTGGGGCATCTCCCGCCAGCGTTACTGGGGATGCCCGATTCCGCTGATCCATTGTGCGACCTGCGGGGATGTGCCGGTGCCGGATGCGCAGCTGCCGGTGCTGCTGCCGGAGAATCTGGTACCCGACGGCAGCGGCAATCCATTGGCCAAGACACCATCGTTCTATGAATGCACCTGTCCGAAATGCGGGGCCGCCGCGCGCCGCGAAACGGACACCATGGATACCTTCGTCGATTCCTCGTGGTATTTCCTGCGTTACGCGAGCTTCGACAATATGCAGGCCATGGTGGATGAACGGACCCGCTACTGGATGCCGGTGGACCAGTACATCGGCGGCATCGAGCATGCCATCCTGCACCTGCTGTACTCGCGGTTCTGGACCAAGGTCATGCGCGATCTGCGGCTGCCCAGTGTCGACGAACCCTTCAGCAACCTGCTGACCCAGGGCATGGTGCTGAACCATATCTACTCGCGCCATCCGGCCGAAGGCCGGCGCCAGTACTTCGATCCGGCGCAGGTCACGATCAGCGGTGAGGACGGAGCCCGGCGCTACAGCGCACCGCTGCCCAGCGGCGCGATGGTCGAGGTGCAGTACGACGGCCTCGGCACCATGTCGAAGTCGCGCAACAATGGCGTCGATCCGCAAAAACTGGTGGAGCGCTTCGGCGCCGATACCGTACGGCTGTTCGTAATGTTCACGGCCCCTCCCGAGCAGACCCTGGAGTGGTCGGACGAGGGCGTACTGGGCGCTTCGCGTTTCATCCGGCGCCTGTGGAGTGCCGTTCATGAGCACGTTCAGGCCGGCCCAGCTCCCGCGCTGGATGTTGCCGCTTTGGATGCGGGCCAGAAGGCACTGCGCCGCGCCGCACACCACACCCTCGCCAAGGTGACCGATGACATCGGCCGGCGCCGCACTTTCAACACGGCGATTGCGGCCGTGATGGAACTACTCAATGCGCTGGGCCGTTTTGCGGATGCCTCATCGCACGGACGCGCCGTGCGCCATGAGGCCTTCGGCATCGTCACAGTCTGCCTCTCGCCCATCGTGCCGCATCTATGTCATGCGCTGTGGCAGGCGCTCGGGGCCGAAGGGGCGCTGATCGATGCGCCGTGGCCGACGCCGGACGCGGCGGCGCTGGTTCAGGATGAGATCGAAATCAGCGTGCAGGTGAACGGCAAGATGCGCGCGCGTGTCGGCGTCGCCGCCGGCGCCGATGAAGCCACCGTGCGCCGCATCGTTTTGGAGGATGAGCGGGTGCGCAGATTCGTCGGCACGACGACGCCGCGCAAGCTGATCTATGTACCGGGCAAGCTGGTGAACATCGTTGTGTGAATGGCGCACCCGGATCGGCCTCGCGCGCACCCTGGTGGCGGGGCTGGCCGTGCTGATTGCGTTGTCGGTGGCCGGCTGCGGCTTTCGTCTTCAGGGCCGTTCGCCGCTGCCTTCACAGTTCAAAGTGTCCTATGTGGATGCGCACGACCGGCAGAGTGATTTCGTGCAGGGACTGCGTACCGCGCTGCTGGTATCCGGCGTGGTGCTGACCGAGGATGCGACCGCCGCCACCGCGACGGTACATGTGCTGGACGACAAGCACGTCCTGCGCACCCTGTCGGTGTCGCCGGACAATCTGCCGCGTGAGTATGAACTGACCTACTCGGTGCGCTTTTCGGTCACCGCGGGTGACAAGGAATTGCTCGAGTCGCAGGAAGTGTCGACCACGCGCGAGTACAGCTTTGCCGTGAGCGAGCTTCTGGCCAAGCAGAACGAGGAGGCCATTCTGCAGGCGGCCCTCGCACACGATCTGGTCGATGTCGTCATGCGACGGCTCTCGAGTCTGCAGGTCAAGTGAGGCCTGCGGAAAATGCTGCGGCTGGCCACCATGAATCGCGTCGAGCTGGCACTGGTGCTGCATCATTATGGTCTGACGCTGACCCTGATCGCCCCGCACGAGGATATTCCGGGCTCCTACTGGGGTGACAGCGAGGCGGGTCTGAAGGGCGACGTGCTGTACGCGAGGCTCGACACGCCGGTGCACTCGGTGCTGCACGAAGCCAGTCACTATGTGTGCATGACGCCCGAACGGCGCGCCGGCCTGGAGCGCGATGCCGGAGGGGATGATCCCGAAGAATCCGCCGTGTGTTACCTGCAGATCCTGCTCGCCGATGCGCTTCCGGACGTCGGGCGCGAACGGCTGATGCTGGACATGGACTCCTGGGGATACAGCTTCCGGCTGGGGAGCACGCGCGCCTGGTTCGAGGGTGATGCCGAGGACGCGCGCGACTGGCTGCGCACGCACGGCGTCACCCGCGAAGACGGATCCCTAACCGGTGAGCTGCGCTACTAAGCGCTTGTGGATCAGCCAGTCGATGTTCTGCCAGCGACGCAGCGCCATGTGCCGCACCAACGGCAGCGCAACGATATTCACGCCAAGCAGCACGGGCAGTGTCTGTGACCGGAGCACGGCGCTGAATATCTCGACCATCAGCAGCACGGTATAGGCCGCCAGAAACAGCGTATCGCCCAGCCGTCGCCCGCGCACGAGCAGCAAACTGACATAGATTCCGGATGCCCCGATCGTGAGCGGCACCGCCAGGACGCTCACCAGCAGCGTGGGAGTCAATGCCCCGTGCATCCTGAGGAGCAGCAATATTGTCGACAGCGCCATGGCGGTGCCCGCCAACGGCCATAACGCGCTCCAGCTATGCCGTTCGACTGCCGCGAACAGATCCTCGCGGTCCAGGCGCGCCGTCAGCCACAGCGATTTTGCGCGCAGGGTCATGAGTCCGGTGCGGATGGCGGGCGCGATGCCGGTGAACGCACAGATCATGAATGCCCAGGCGAATGCAGCGCCGTTCGAAACCTTGCCGCCGGTGACCAGCAGGGCGGCCAGGAATGCCGCGCCCGCGATCACGACGGCCGTCAACGTCACCTTGTGATGACTGGCAATTCCCGTGAGCGCAATGCGCATGGCCTGCGGCCGACCATAGTCCGGGGCGGTCCCGGCCTGCGTCGCGCTCGCAAAAGTGCGCTGCGCCGGCGCTGAATTCAAACCGACCAGTTTCCATTCCACCAGAACGCCGATGCGTCTTTGCCGGATGAAGATTGCCGCGAACGCCGGCCATGCCAGCACGCTGATGATAAATAGCGTGAGAACGCCCTGCGACGTGTCGAGCCGTGCACCCAAGTGCAATTGCGGAAACGCATGGGAGAGCAACCGCGGCCCGATGACGTAGAGCAGCCATATGGTGGCGGCGAAGCGAAATTGCATCGCCCAATAGAAGTTGAGAAAGATGAACGTCAGGATGCTGAAGGCGTAGGCGAAAATGACCGCCATCAAACCACTCGTCGTCGTGGTGCCTAGCAGCGACGCGTGCGCGCGCGGCCCGTCTGTCAGCAGCGTCGTCATGGCGGCGGTAATGAACAGGGTCAGCAGCACCTGTGCGCTGAACGCACCCGATACCAGTTTCAAGCG
The DNA here is from genome assembly GCA_036498905.1 of Steroidobacteraceae bacterium. GTDB lineage: Bacteria > Pseudomonadota > Gammaproteobacteria > Steroidobacterales > Steroidobacteraceae > DAIDKA01. The sequence continues at coordinate 32,881 of DASYER010000112.1, forward strand.
GCCGTGCGGGATCAGCTGCACCGAGCGCGGCGCGGACAATGCGCGGAACATGATCGCGCCCACCACGACCGGTGAGATGATGGTGATGCCCGCGGCCAGGGCGCCGCTGAAGGCGAACAGCGGCTGTGCGTGCGGAAACCAGCCGCTCTTCAATGCGCCAAAGCCGAGAATAGTGACGCAAAGGCCTATGCGCAGCAGCCAGCGCTGCAGCCCGCTTCCGTAGATCAGCTGCACGACGGTGCGCGCGATGCCCTTCATCGGTGGAATTCCACGAAGATGTCCTCAAGACCCAGCGGCTCAACCTCGATGTCGGCATCAAGCTCGCGCCGCAGGCGTGCATGTTCGGCCTCGCTCCAGTGCGTGACCACGGCGGTCGCGCGGGCTCCATCGGTCCGCCAGGAGAGGACCGTGGACATCGGCAGCGTCGCCGGCAGGGGGCGACGCGCCGTGATCGTGAGGCGCACGACGGATTCCTTCAGGGCATCCAACGCTCCTGCCCAGGCGATCGCGCCGCGGCGCACGATCCAGATCTGGTCGGCGATGCGCTCCAGGTCGGAGATGATGTGCGTCGAGAACAGCACCGTCCGTGATTGCGCCGAGGCGATCTCGATGATCTCCTGCAGGAACTGGCGCCGGGAGACCGGATCGAGGCTGGCCATGGGCTCATCCAGCAGCAGCAGGTCAGGCTCGTGGCCCAGGGCCAGCAGGATCGAGAGCTTCTGACGCTCACCGCCCGAGAGCTCCTGGATATTGCGGTCCAGCGGCACTTCCCAGGCGCTGCGCAGACGCTCGATCAATTCGCGATTCCAGCGCTCATGCAGTGCGGCTACGAGCGCCAGCTGCTGCCGACCCGTGATGGGGTTGACCAGTTCATCCTGCTGGGGAACGAACCCGATTCTGCCCTTGACGGCACCCGGCAGCGTGAAGCTCGCGTGCCCGAACAGCTGCGAGCTGCCGCTGCTGGCGGGGGAGAAGCCGAGCAGGATTTCCAGCAGTGTGGTCTTTCCGGCGCCGTTCTTGCCGATGATGCCCACGACCGTGCCCGGACGTACGTCCACGGAAACATCCTTGAGGATGGTTTTGCCGGCGATGGTCTTGCCAAGCCCACGCGCCTTCACGAGAGATTCAGTCACGAGTCCTCTCCCATTTTCTTTTCGATGAATTGGCACAGGTCCGCCGCACGCAGCTGCAGCTGACGAGCTGCCAGTGCCAGCGCTTCGACCTGCGGTTCGACCTGCTTGAGCCGCTGGCCCAATGAGCCCGCGCCGTGTCGGCCTGCTGCGATCGTCATTGGCTTGCCCCGGTTCCGCTGCAGCAGCCCTTCGCTTTCGAGCAGGCTGTACGCCTTCGAAATCGTGGTCGGATTGACGGTGTATTCGGTTGCCACTTCGCGCACGGAAGGCAGCTCGGTCCCTGGCATCAGCTGACCGCTGGCCACCATGCGCCGTACCTGCTGGATCAGCTGCAGATAGATCGGCACACCGGAGCTGGGCTGCAGCGTGAAGATGCGCAGGCTGGATGAGTTTCCCATGTGAGTGTACGAGTATACTCACACACTATGGGAATGACAATGCCCTCAGCGTTTGCCGCGGTTGCGGGCGAATCCGTCGGTCGCGGCCACGAGCTCGCGCGTCGTGCCGGCCTCAAATGCAGAGTGGCCGGCGTCGGCGACGATGCGCAGCTGCGCTTCGGGCCAGGCACGGTGCAGGTCCCAGGCGCTGCGCATCGGACATACGACGTCATAGCGGCCCTGCACGATTACCCCGGGTATGCGCCGCATGCGATCGACATCCACGAGCAGCTGATCATCCTGCCGCAGGAAGCCGCCGTTGATGAAGTAGTGACACTCGATGCGTGCGAACGCCGCGGCATATCTGGAATCGGCGGAGAACTTTGCAACATAGTCGGGATTCTGGCGCAGATGGCTGGTCGCCCCTTCCCACACGGACCAGGCGGCTGCGGCCTCCTTGAGGACGCTGCGGTCCGTGCTGGTGAGGCGTCGGTAGTACGCCCGGATCATGTCGTGGCGTTCCTCCTGCGGGATCGGCGCGACGTAGCGCTCCCACAGGTCCGGGAACAAGGCCGCCGCGCCACCCGGGTTCTGATAGAACCATTCGAGCTCCCAGCGGCGCAGCATGAAAATGCCCCGCAGCACCAGCTCGGTCACGCGTTCCGGATGCGCCTGCGCGTACGCCAGCGCCAGCGTCGAGCCCCATGAGCCTCCGAAGACCAGCCAGCGCTCGATCCCCAGCAGTTCGCGCAGGGTCTCGATGTCGAGTACCAGGTGCCAGGTCGTGTTGTCGACCAGGCTGGCGTGCGGCCGGCTGCGGCCGCAGCCGCGCTGGTCCAGGAGCACGATGCGATAGCGCTTCGGGTCGAAGAACTGACGCATGGAGGGGTCAGTGCCGCCCCCGGGGCCGCCGTGGAGGAACACCGCGGGTTTACCCCGCGGATTACCGCTTTCCTCGTAATAGATCTCGTGAACCGCCGATACCCGCAATTTGCCGCTGTTGTACGGTTCGATGGGTGGGTACAGGCCGCGGGCCGCGGTGGCGGTCGACCGCTTCGCCGGCACCCCGGCTGACTTGCGGGCCGGTTTCCTTACAGATTGGCCGGCACGAACCGCTCGGCGGCCTTTTACAGTAACCATGGTCGACGGCTCGTTTTGCTGGATACCCCAATATACCGCAGGTAGCATAAAGGCCATGTTTCAGCCTGCGCGCTGCCGCCGCCTTTGAAGATCAAACCCGAGTCGCTCGCGGCCCACCTGCGGGAGCGGCTGCTCCCCGTGTATCTGATATCCGGCGATGACCCGCTGCTGACGGCGGAGGCCGTCGATGCGGTGCGCGCCCGTGCGCGCGCGACCGGATATACCGAGCGCGATGTGCACTTCATGGATCGGGGCGGGGACTGGGACGCGGTGCAGGCCTCCGTTGCGTCGCTGTCGCTGTTTGCGCAGCGGCGCATTGTCGAAGTGCGCCTGCCGACGGGCCGCCCGGGCGTGACCGGGGCGAAGGTGCTCAGGCGCGTCATCGACGCCGCCGGCGACGATACGCTGCTGCTGATCCTGACCGGCCGCCTGGATCGGGAAGCAGGCAACAGCGAGTGGGCACGCGCAGTCGAAGCGCGTGGCGCATCGCTGGCGTTTTGGCCGCTGGCGCGCGCCGCGTTCCCGGCATGGCTGCAGGAGCGTGCTGCCAAGCTGGGTGTGGATCTTGCGCCGGACGCATTGGCGCTGCTCGCGGAGCGCACCGAGGGGAATCTGCTGGCCGCCGCGCAGGAACTGGCGAAACTCGCATTGCTGGCGAGCGATGGCCGGATTGATGTGGCCGCCGTGCTCGCAAGTTCGACGGACAGTTCGCACTTCGATGTCGCGGAGCTCGATCGGGCCCTGAAGCAGGCCGATGGCGCGCGGGCGCTGCGGGTGCTGGCCGGAATGCGCGCCGAGGAGGTCGAGCTGCCGCTGGTATTGTGGGCGGCGGTGAAGGGACTGCACGCGGTGCTCGCCGCCGAGGCCGGCACCACGCCCCCACGGGGCGGTTACGGATTCAACGCGACGCCCCCGCGGCGGCGCCGGATGGGTGCGGCGCCGGCCGCCCTGGTCGCGCGCGCGGCACGCGCCGACGCCATGGCCAAGGGGCGCATGCGCGGAGATGCCTGGGATGAGCTCGCGCTGCTGGCCGCCGATCTGTGCGGGAATCATGCCCTGACCGCCACCCCGCGCGCGCTTGGCTGACAATCGGGACAACATGGAACCAATCGGTATTTTCGGCGGTACTTTCGATCCGATCCACGTCGGACACCTGCGCACGGCCTTTGAGTTGTGGCAGGAGCTGCGTCTCACCGAGGTGAGATTTCTGCCCACCGGCAACCCGCCGCATCGCTCCGAGACGCGTGCCAACGCCGAGTTGCGGTTGGCAATGGTGCGCGCCGCGGTTGCGGGTCAATCCGGATTCGTCGTCGATGACCGCGAAGTGCGGCGCACGGGCCTGTCGTACTCGGTGGATACTTTGACCGAGCTGCGGCGGGAGAACCCGGATCGATCCTTGTGCGTGCTGATGGGGATGGATGCCTTCCTCGGCTTGCCGAACTGGCACCGCTGGCGCGAGGTGCTGGATCTGGCGCATATCGTGGTCGTGCACCGTCCCGGCTGGCGGGCGCCGGCACAGGGCCCGCTGGGTGAGGTCATGGTGGACCGCGGCACGGGCAGCGTGCGCGATCTGCACACGCGCCTGTCCGGGAATGTCTACGTTCATGTTCCGACTCAGCTCGAGATTTCCTCCACGGAACTGCGCCAGCTCATCGAAGCCGGGCGCGATCCGCGCTACCTCGTTCCGGACCCGGTACGCAGGATAATCCTGGAAACCGGGTGCTATGCTCAACGTGAACCGTGAACCTCATTAAGGAGACTGCAACCTTTGCCAATGGCTAACCTTCGTTCCCGTGCTCATCGCGCGACCGAGTCGCGTCCCGCAACACCCTCATCCCCGGTGCATGGCCTCATCCAGGCGGCGCTGGATGACATGAAGGCCGTCAACATCAAGGTCATGGACGTTCGCGGCCTGACCGACATCACCGATACCATGATCATCGCTTCGGGTAATTCCGACCGCCATGTGCGCAGCATCGCCGAGCGCGTGGTGCAAAGTGCCAAGGCCGCCGGCTTTCCCCCCTTCGGTGTCGAAGGCGCACGCGATGGCGAGTGGGCCCTGGTGGATCTGCACGATGTCGTCGTCCACGTGATGCTGCCGCGCGTGCGCGAGTTCTATGGCCTTGAGCGGCTGTGGGATACGCCGGATGCGCCGAAACCCGTGGTGGCGCGCAAGCGCAAGAGCGCCGTGCCACGCAAACGCGCGGCGCGGACTCCGAAAGCCTGACGGGCGGCGCAGGCGCGGTGCGCATTCGCCTCATCGCCGTCGGCGAGCGCATGCCACGGTGGGTGGATGAAGTCGTCGCGGACTACACCCGGCGGCTGGCCGGCAGCCTGAAGCTGGCACTGGTCGAAGTGCCGGCGGGTCAGCGCAGTAGCCGCGGGGATCCGGCCCAGGCGCTGCAAACCGAGGGTCAGCGCATCCTGGCCCTCATCAAGCCGCAGGAGTTCGTGGTCGCGCTCGATGAACGCGGACGGCAGATGAACACCCGCGAGCTGGCCAGCTGGCTCTCCGGGCGCATGAACGACGGCCGCGACCTGGCGCTGGTGATCGGCGGACCCGATGGATTGAGCGCCGAGCTGCTCGGGCGCGCCGATCAGAAACTGTCGCTGTCAAAGCTGACCCTGCCGCATCCGCTGGTGCGGGTGGTGCTCGCAGAGCAGCTGTATCGTGCGCACACCGTTCTTAGTGGACATCCGTACCATCGCGACTGAGACTGAGCCGATGTCACCGATTCCCGTGCTGCGCCTGGCCTCTGCATCCCCGCGGCGCCGCGAACTTCTGGCACAGATCGGCGTACCCCACGCGATCGCGGTCGCGGATGTCGATGAAAGTACCCGCCGGGGCGAAGCCGTCACGAGCTATGTCGAGCGGGTGGCGCGCGCCAAGGCCGAAACAATCTGGCAGCGCCTGCAGGACCTGCCGGTGCTTGGCGCCGACACGACCGTGGTGCTGGATGGCATCAGCCTCGGCAAGCCGCAGGATGAGGCTCACGGGCTGGCCATGCTCGAAGCACTCGCGGGCCGCGAGCACCAGGTACTCACCTCGGTGGCGCTGGTGAGCGCGGCGGGCACGCGCTGCATCACCAGCACCAGCATCGTGCGCATGCGCCCCTCCACGCCGATGGAGCGCGCGCGTTACTGGGACAGTGGGGAACCATGCGACAAGGCCGGCGGCTACGCCATCCAGGGACTGGGCGCGATATTCATCGAGTCCCTGCAGGGCAGCTATTCGGGTGTGATGGGACTGCCGCTATTTGAAACCGCGCAGCTGCTCGCAGCGGCCGGCGTGCCATGCTGGAGCACAACTTGAGCAGCGAACTTCTGGTCAATCTGGGTCCGCGCGAGACCCGTGCCGCGTTGGTGGAGAACGGCGCGCTCACCGAAATTCATATCGAGCGCGCCAGCAAGCGCGGCCTGGTCGGCAATATCTACAAGGGCAAGGTCTCGCGGGTGCTGCCCGGCATGCAGGCCGCATTCATCGAAGTCGGCCTCGAACGCACCGCTTTCCTGCATGTCGCCGATATCGCGCTGGTCAGACCGGATGACACCGTCGTGAGTCTGCCGCCCATCGATGACATCCGGCGCCTGGTGACCCAGGGGGATGAGCTGCTGGTGCAGGTGGTCAAGGACCCGATGGGCACCAAGGGCGCGCGCCTGACGACCTTTGTCGCGCTGCCCTCGCGCTACCTGGTGTTCATGCCGCGCGGCGAGGGCATCGGTGTGTCGGCGCGGATCGAGGATGATGCGATCCGGCAGCGGCTGAAGGCCGCGATCGCCGCGGTGCTGCCGCCCCAGGCCGTCGGCGGCTACATCGTGCGTACCGCCGCGCAGAGCGCCGATGCCGCGGGGCTGCGCGAGGATGTGGCCTACCTGGATAAGCTGTGGCGACATGTGCGCGAGACCTCCGCACGGGTCGAGGCCGGCAGCATCGTGCATGCCGACCTGCCCTTGCCGCTGCGCGTGCTGCGCGATGAGCTGCTGCCCGATGTGTCGCGGGTGCTGGTGGATTCCTCCGCGGAGCTGGCGGCCATGCAGGAGTTCGCACGCACCTATCTGCCGGACAGCCCGGTGCAGATCGAGCTGTATTCAGGCCAGCGGCCCCTGTTTGATCTGCATGGTGTCGAGGAGGAGCTGGCGCGTGCGCTGGACCGCAAGGTGCCCCTCAAGTCAGGTGGCCACCTGATCATGGATCAGACCGAGGCGATGACCACCATCGATGTGAATACGGGCGGCTACGTCGGTCATCGCAATCTTGAGGAGACGATTTTCCGCACCAACCTCGAGGCCGCGGTGGCGATCGCGCGGCAGCTGCGGCTGCGCAATCTCGGCGGCATCATCATCATAGATTTCATCGACATGGGCGATGCGGCGCATCGACGCCAGGTGCTGCAGGCGCTGGAACGTGCATTGGCTTCGGATCGGGCCCAGACACATATCGTGAGCCTCTCGCCGCTGGGCCTGGTCGAGATGACGCGCAAGCGCACGCGCGAGAGTCTCGAGCATCTGCTGTGCAAGGCCTGTCCGGCCTGTGAAGGCCGCGGTTTCGTGAAGACACCGGAAACCGTCGCCCATGATGTATACCGTGAAATCATGCGCCAGAGCCGGCAGTTCGCCAGCCGCGAGCTTTTGATCCTGGCCCACCAGGAAGTCGTGGATCATCTGCTGGAGAATGAGTCGGCGAGTCTCGCGGAGCTTGAACATCAGGTTGGGCGCCCCATACGCATGCAGGTGGAGGCGCTCTATGGCGTGGATCAATTCGACGTGGTTCTGATATGAAAGTCGCGACCATTCAGATGAACTCCGGACCCGATGTGACCCACAACATCGGCGTGGCCGGCACCCTGCTCGCCGAGGCCGCGGCGGCCGGCGCGGTACTGGCCGTGTTGCCCGAGAACTTCGCCATCATGGGGGCCAAGGAGGCCGACCGGCTGGCCGTGGCCGAAAAGTTCGGCTCCGGTCCCATCCAGGATGCGATCGGCGAACTGGCCCAGGGGTTGTCGCTGTGGATCGTGGCCGGGACGGTACCGATCAGGGGCCTCAGCACCAATCGGATTGCCCCCGCCTCGCTGGTATTCGATGCCAATGGCAAGCAGGTCGCGCGCTACGACAAAATTCACCTGTTCGATGTCGAGGTGCCGGAAAAACGCGAAATATACCGCGAATCTGCCACGTTTGAGCCGGGAAAAGAGCCGATCCTCGTCGAAACGCCCGCGGGGATGCTTGGGCTGTCCGTGTGCTACGACATGCGCTTCGCGGAACTGTATCGACACCTGTCCGCGCGGGGGGCAACGCTGTTCGCCGTGCCGGCCGCGTTTACGGTTCCGACCGGTCAGGCGCATTGGGAAGTGCTGCTGCGAGCCCGGGCGATCGAGAACCTGTGCTATGTGCTCGCGGCGGCACAATGCGGCATGCATGCCAACGGTCGGGAGACCTATGGCGATGCCATGATCGTGGATTATTGGGGTCGGGTGCTGGCCCGACGGCCCGCGGGGGCCGGAGTGGTGCTTGCCGAGGTCGACGCCGCGGCGCAGGCGGCGGTACGTGCCGGGTTCCCCGCCCTAAGGCACCGCGTGCTGTAATGTCGGATCAAGGTTTTTAAGGATTTGATGATGGCAACGTCCCTGCAACCCGTCGATGCGCTGGCCATTGCGCGCGATACCATCCTGACCCCCAGCGGGCTGGATGAGACGCAGCTGGAGCGTGTGTTCGGGCAGGTGATGTCCCATTCGATCGACTACGCGGACCTGTACTTCCAGTTGGCGCACGAGGAGTCCTGGGCCCTCGAGGACAGCATCGTCAAGGAAGGCAGCGCTGCCATCGAACAGGGTGTCGGCGTGCGTGCGCTGTCGGGTGAGAAGACCGGCTTTGCCTATTCCGATGAGATCATGTTGCCGGCACTGGAAGATGCCTCGCGCGCGGCGCGGGCCATCGCCGTGCAGGGGAATGGACGCTCACTGGCGGTATGGCAATCCCGTGCCGGACATCAGCTCTATCTGCCCGATGATCCGCTCGCAACCCTCAGCGATGCGGACAAGGTCGCCTGGCTGATGCGCGTGGATCGGGAAACCCGTGCGCTCGATCCGCGGGTGAAGCAGGTGATGGCCAGTGTCACCGCGGTCCATGAGGTCGTGCTCGTCGCCAACAGCGACGGTGAGCTGGCCGCGGATGTGCGGCCGCTGGTGCGCTTCAACGTATCCGTGATCGTCGAACAGAACGGCAGGCGCGAGCAGGGTTACTGCGGCTGCGGGGGTCGTTACACGCTCGGTGATCTGGTGGCCGAGGACCGGCCGCTGCAGCTGGGTCGGGAAGCCGTGCGCCAGGCGCTCGTGAATCTCGAGGCAATCGCGGCGCCGGCCGGTCCGATGACCGTGGTGCTCGGGCCGGGCTGGCCCGGTGTATTGCTGCACGAGGCAATCGGGCATGGACTGGAAGGGGATTTCAATCGCAAGGGCACGTCGGCGTTTGCCGGCCGCATCGGCGAGCGCGTCGCCACCGAAGCGTGCACGGTGGTCGATGATGGAACGCTGTCGCGACGGCGCGGCTCGCTGAATATCGACGATGAGGGCACGCCGACGGAGTGCACCACCCTCATCGAGAACGGCATATTGCGCGGCTACATGCAGGACAAGCTCAATGCGCGCCTGATGGGCGGACGCTCCACCGGCAACGGTCGGCGCGAATCCTTCTCGCACGTCACGCTGCCACGCATGACCAATACCTACATGCTGGCCGGCGACAAAGACCCGAAAGAGATCATCGCTTCAGTGAAGCGCGGCCTCTATGCCGTCAATTTCGGCGGCGGCCAGGTCGACATCACCTCCGGCAAGTTCGTGTTCTCGGCGTCCGAGGCCTATCTCATCGAGGACGGCAAGGTCGGGCGCTCGGTCAAGGGCGCGACCCTCATCGGCAACGGCCCGGACGCGCTGACCCGCGTGAAGATGATCGGCAACGACATGCAGCTCGATCCCGGCGTCGGGACGTGCGGCAAGAACGGCCAGGGCGTTCCGGTCGGGGTCGGCCAGCCGACGCTCCGCATCGACCAGATCACTGTCGGCGGCACCGCGACGTAGTCCTCCACTTCCCCCGCGAAAGCGGGGGTCCGGAGTGAGATTTGACTCGCGTTCGTCCT
>DASYER010000113.1:0-16346 GCA_036498905.1 Steroidobacteraceae bacterium
AAGATGTCCGCGAACAGTACGAGCGGCAGCTGAAAGACCTGCAGGAAGCCTATGGCGAGGCCATGTTGGAACTGCGCGCACGAAAAAAATTAAGTTCCCTGCTGGGCAAGGACGAGACCTGATGGTCTCCCTTCAGCAGGGACTGCCGATGGCTTCGACGTCTCCATGGTCCAGCTGTGCCGCTGGGTTGGCGTGGCGCGGCGCGGCGGACGGTCTTTTACCGCCCGAGCAAGGCGCTTATCGAGGCTGAGCCGTCCTTCGGTTACCGGACCGTCGCCGGTCTCCTTGGCATGAACAAGAACACCGTCCAGCGCATCTTCCAGCTCAAGGGCTGGCAGGTGCGCAAGCGCCCCATCGGTCAGCGCCCCCGTATCCAGGCGTTGCCCTCGGTAGCCACCCGGCAAGACGAACGGTGGTCGACGGACTTGTGTCGCGTCTGGGGCGGCAAGGACGGCTGGCTGAGTCTGGCGCTGGTCATCGACTGCCATACTCGTGAACTCCTGGGCTGGCATCTGTCGCGTAGTGGCAAGGCAAGCACAGCGACCGGTGCCTTGGAGCAGGCCCTGATCAGTCGCTTTGGCACCCTAGGGAAAGTCGATGTGCCCTTCCTTCTGCGATCCGATAACGGCCTGGTCTTTACCAGTCGAAAGTACACGGCCCTAGTCCGAAGCTACGGTCTGCAGCAAGAGTTCATCACACCGCACTGCCCGCAACAGAACGGAATGGTCGAGCGCGTCATCCGCACGTTGAAAGAGCAATGCGTGCATCGTCATCGGTTCGAAACCCTGACCCACGCGATGCGGACCATCGGCGACTGGATCCACTTCTACAACCACCAGCGGCCGCACCAGGCGCTGAAGATGAAAACACCCGCTGAGGCGTATGCTTTAGCGGCCTGACCTGTGCAGGAACTGGTGGGTCATTACATCTGTACTCGCGCCGGATCGTGGGCTGGGCGATGCGCCCGACGATGACTAGCGACCTGGCGCTTCAGGCACTTCTCGCGGCGGTGTGGCGACGAAAGCCAGGGCCAGGCGTGCTCGTCCATACGCCTACTAGAATTCCTGGTGATCGGCCACGCTGAGGAGAGATTTATGTCGATAGACGAAGTCACCGTAGCAGTGCGTAACTTAGTCGATCTCATTTCCGAGGGTCATTACGCCGAAGCGATTCAGATGTGTTCTGCTTCGCGCTTGTCACCGGCGGATATAGAAAAGGCTATCCATCTCTACGGGAAAACATTTGTTCGCTCGCCACCTGATTTTTTTAAGCTACTCGATACCGTGGAGATTGATGCCAGCTTTCCGCCAGCGTGGTCTGTCCAGTCGCCGCTATGGACCGTTGAAGAAGGTCGCTCTGACCTCACAGTCTACCACGGGCACGTTCGCGCATGGACAGATCTTCGGCCGGAGATGCAAAGCGCGCTACAGAAGGCTGGAATGGTGGATCGGCGCGGCAATATTTTGAGAGGGAAGTAATGAATAAATTTGCTGATGTACCAGAGATTCCGAGGGACGACGCGTTGCGCGCCTTCTCGTCGGGCAATACTGAAGAGATATGCAGAGCTCTCATAGCGGTCACATTTCATGATCCTGATTTTCGATGGGTGCAGGAGCTGTGCCTAAGATTTCTTTCAAGCGAAGATGGCCAAATTAGTGGCCTTGCCGCCACTTGTCTGGGGCACCTTGCGAGAATTCACAGAAACATCGATAAGGAAAAAGTATTGGTTGCCCTTCGTCACCATCTCTCGGATGTTGAGATCTGCGGAAAGGTTGAAGATGCTATAGACGATATCGAGACGTTTGTTTAGCTAGCACTCGATCGGCTCGTAACCGCTACGACGAAGGTGGCACGCTGGATGTCCTGACCCAGGTCACGGCCTTCTCCAGCGGTCCGACGTCCGGCTACGTGGTGCAGGCGGGCGACACGCTCAAGAGCATTGCGCAGGCGGTCTATGGTAACGCGAGCCTTTGGTACGTCATCGCGCAGGCTAACGCCATTGAAGGCGACAGCCAGCTGGCGGTCGGTCAGGACCTGACCATTCCGGAGGTCAAGACCAACCAGAACGACTCGACCACCTACAAGCCCTACAACAGCAGCGAGATCGCCGGCAGCACGACGCCGGGTCTGCCGACGATCGCGCCGCCGCCACCGCCGCCGAGTGGCGGGCATTGCAGCACGTTGGCGACGATCATCATTATCGCGGTGATCGTGGTGGTGACGATTTACACCGCCGGTGCGGCGGCCTCGGCCTTCGGTAGTGCCGCGGCCACGGGAGGTAGCACCTTCGCCAGCGGTGTCGGTGCCTTGACCGGTGCGGGTGGCCTGTCGGCGGCGACGGTGGGAGCGGCCGCGGTCGGCGGCTTCGTCGGCAACGCGGCAGGGCAGCTCACCGGTGACGGCCTCGGTGTCAGCCACGGCTTCTCGTTCGGTGAAGCGGCCACGGCGGGTCTTACCGCCGGCATCACGGCGGGCGTGGGCGGAGTGATTCAGACATCGGGCTCGAGCATCCTGCTCAATGGACCCAACGATCTCAGCGCCGGTGGCCAGGCCGTCTTGAGTGCGACCAGCTACGCCGCGCAGAGCGGTGCGGCCAAGCTCGCGGGGCAGCCGAGCCAGTTCAGCTGGGCGGGTCTGGTGGCCAGTGCGGCGGCGAGTGGCATTACCGCAAGCACGGGGCTCAACGGTACCAACGCGCAGGGGCTTGGCCTCTCGGCGGGCGACGTCGGACGCGATGTAGCGGGAAGCCTGCTCTCGGGCACGATCCAGCGCGAGACGAGTCTGGCGCTCGGTGACGACCGCGTTGGCGGTTGGGGCGATGTGACGACCACGGCGGTCGGAACGGCGATTGGTTCGGCGGCGGTGCAAGCGCTTCGTGAGCGCGAGCAGATTCCGGTACAGGCGAAGACGGCGAGTTCGCCGTTGGATGAATGGCGCCAGTCGATCGGGACAGTCGATGTCTACGGGTCGCTTGGTGCCGCGTCGGGTGAGTTTGCGTCGGCAGGCAATGCATTGACGCAGCCCTCGATCGGGCTCGGTGCCGGCGTGACGAACGATGCCCGCATGGCGCAAGCGGCCTACGGCTCGCGTGCCGACTGGATCGCCTCCGTTGATACCTCGGCTTATAACAATGATGGGCTAGACCTGGCTGCGGCCGAAGATGTGCCCGGGGTCAAAGACCCTTCGTTGCCTCAGATCAGCTCGCCGGCCTCGTCAGGCCAGGAAGGTCACATCACCTGGCAGGCCTCGTCCGATCAGCAAGGGAATATCAGTTGGCACGCCCGCTCCGACAGTGACCCTTCAGGGCCGCATCTGGTGCTGCGCGACGCGAATGATCTGGAAAAGCATTACATCCCGACGTCGAGCGACCTGCCGCCCATTACCCCAACCGCCGCTCCGGCCTCGGGCACGCTTAATTGGGTCCCGGCAACGACCCTGGACACCATTCCCGTATATGCAACGGTCCCGCGGGATGGCAACTCCGTGGGTGACATAGCCAGGCGGGTCGCAGAAGGCTACCGCTCGGGTCGTCAGGATCTCGACGACGGCGTCGCGTGGGTGGACTCCCAGATACCGGTTGTCGAATCGTCCATCGATACGTTCCGAAGCGACCTGCGCGATTGGTCCGGTCAGCACGGGGGCTTCATCGGCAGTTCGATCGGCAGATCCCTCGCCGATCACATCGGCGTAGCCGAAGGCTTCGCCTCGGGCGCGGCGCATATGGCTACCGGCACGACCAGCCTTGCCCTCGCCGCCACGGATCTGGTGAACCCGGTGGCTTGGGCGTTGGACGGGCAGCGCAACGTCGATCACCTGGTTAATGCGTATCAAACGGCAGATGCTATCCACTCGGTCGTGGACCCAGCCAGCTGGATAACGGATCCACAGAAGTCGTTGGCGACCACGAAGGCTCTCTGGAACGGCGTAACGAAGGAGTATCGAAAGGACTTCGCAAACGGGGATGTGCCGAAGCTCCTTGGCCGGGGAGTTGCTGAGTTCGGCAGTGCGATCGGGCCGCTGCTCCTGGGCAAGATCGGAAGGTTGGAAACGGCGGCGAAGGCAGTCGGGGAGACATCGGCTGCAAGGCAAGTTGCGCAAGACGCGGCTGTCGCCGGTTCGCGCCTTGACCAAGGTGTGGTGCGCGGCGTGAATCGTGCTAGCGTTCCAAACACGACAGCACTGGGAGATAGTGCTGCGGTTGAACAAGGAGCAAACGTTCGGGCGTATCCGGATGGAAGTTTGCGAACACCAGATGGAAAATTCGCCAGTGTCAGTGGCATGCCTGCACCCGGTACAGCGAACGCGGCAGCCTATGCGGATTTCCTGAAGTCTAATGGTGTTGATGTCGTTGGCACCGAGATGGAAGTCAATGGTCCCCTTGGGGTGCGTAAGTACGACATCGTGACTCGGAACGGTGATGGAACGCTTTTTGGAATTGAGGTAAAAAGTGGTGGGGCCACACCTACGCCTTATCAGCGTTTTTCGGATATGTATGTGAATCAATTTGGTGCGGCGGGGCGTGGTCGCATCAGTGGCCAGACAGTCACGGGTTCATATACGGTGTATTTGCCGCCTGGAGGTTGATTCATGCGTCTAGAAATTGAGAAAAAGCCGGCTATTGACGATGCAACTGACGCGGAAGTCCGCGCGGCAATCATGTCACTCCGTAGTTATGGCCCGTCATCCTTTGCATCGCTAACCGATGAGAATGGAAACTACGTACAAGTCGCAGGTGGTGGCGTGACGTGCATGCTGGAGCGTCGAGATGCCGCTTCGGGGCATCACTTTCGCGGGTACAAGGATGAGAGGAGCAAGGTTTTTCCTGATGGGACTGCTTTAGTGTTCGGAGGTGGAGAAATTCGATTGTCCGCCGATGAATGGTTCGCAGCACAAGAGATTGCTGAGGTATTTTCCGCTTTCTTGCGGTCCAATGAGTTGCCTCCATTGGTGAAGTGGCGAGATATGACGGCAATGCTTGCTGAGAAATCCTCCCCTAGCTAGTTAGTACTGTGAGACGACAACGCCCGCCCTGTGCGGGCGTTTCTCTTTATGATGGTCTCGGATTTATCGACGGAGTGGCAGTGTGTCGATCACCGATGATCCGCAAGCCGAGTGCGTCCTGCAGGCTGTCGAAGCGATATCCGGCGACCACGACCGAGCGGTTGCGTGGCTGCAGGAGCCGCTTGCCGCGTTTGGCGGCAAGACCGCGCTGGAACTGATCGCCGAAGGCCGTACCGACGCCGTACTGCGTTACCTGGCCTCGATCACCTCAGGCTTCGTCGGTTGAATCGGTGGCCCACGACGAGCACGTGACATCGGTAGCGCGATCATCCGCTACCGATGTCACGCACCGGAGAAAGCTTGATGAGCTACGCCACCGACGACGCGGAGATGTTTAGCGCCCGCGAGATCCTCTACCTGTGCCGAGGCAAGCTCCTTGGCGAGGTCCGTCAAGAGAAGTCGTGCGGCCGGCCTGATGTGCAGCGCCTGGCTGACCTGGAAGGCATGCTTGACCAGTTGCGTGAAGATATCCGCGCCGTCCAGGCCGGTGACCGTGCCGTGATCACGCGAGCCCGTGTGCTCTATGGCCGATTCGTCCGCGCATGGTACGCACCGGCGCCGCACTGACCGGTTGCATCATCGCTGCGTGATGCTTGCCACACCCCTGCATCACGATGCGTCATCCTTGCATCAACGGTGCCGCAACATCGCATCATCCGTGCATTACGCCGTGGCCCGCTGGGCCACGTAATCGTGTCTGACCTTCTTGGCCTGCGCGGAGCGGCTTTTTAGGGGTGTTTTGGCCCGTTTTTTGCCCCTTAACCCTTAAGCCGATCCGCTATACACCATACGCACCTCTGCGGGTGCGCCAAGTGCCTGATCGCGCGGCATATATGCAGAAATGATGCACGCGGTGATGTTTACACGGCAACCACACGACACCTCGCCAGGCCTTATCTGACGCCGTTTGGGTGTAAACATTTGTTATACAGCCCTCGCTCGGGGCGAGCGCGGTGTGTGTGATCGTCTTGAGAGATAAAAAAAGCCCCACTCACCCGAGGTATGAGACCTCGGGCGAGTGGGGCTATGCGATCCACCGTCAGGGCGTGATCGTTATCACTTAGCCGCTACGGCGCGTTGGCGAGCATCGAATCGAGCACCTGTGCGATGGCCATCTGCTTGGCCTTGGGCAAGCGACTGACTTGCTCCAGCTGCTGTTGCAGCTTGGGTGTCGGGCCACGCTTGCCGCTGCGCTTATCCGACTCGCCGAGCAGCTCCTCCACGGTTGTATCGAGCGCTCTGGCTAACGGCGGCAGCAGGGCGACCGCGATGCGGGAGACGCCGCCCTCGTAGTGGGCCATCGTCTGCTGTGCGATGCCGAGATCCTGGGCCAGCTCGACCTGGGTGATATCCAGCGCCTTGCGGCGCTCGGCGATCCGCCGACCGAGGCGCTCGTAGAAAGCCTTCTCTTTAGCTGCCATGGGCATCGTGTGCTGAAAGGGTGCACTGAGCATAGGCGTGACTCCGCGGGACCTTGGTTGACTATACTCAGCAACAGAGTACTCTGCCACCGAGTTATTTTTACTCAAAACCCCTTGACAGGTTTTTGGCCGGAGACCCACTGGATGGCCCGCATCCCGGAGCACGAGATCGAGCAACTCAAGCAGCAGGTATCGCTGATCCGGTTAATCGAGGCCGATGGGATCGCGCTGAAGAAGCAGGGCAAGGACTATGCGGGCCGCTGCCCCTTCCACGAGGATGCGACGCCCTCGCTGATCGTGACGCCGACGAAGAACCTGTACCACTGCTTCGGCTGTAACGCCGCCGGTGGCCCGATCGACTGGGTGATGCAGCGTCGTGGCATGAGCTTCCGACACGCGGTGGAAACCCTGCGCACCGAGCTGGGCCTGATCGATGCGCCGATAGTGATCACGGCACGCACGCCGGCCGCTTTTACCTTAGCCGCCGAAGCCGATCGGCAAACCCTTTTGCGCCAGGTGCTCACCTATTACCAGGAGACACTGACGCAAAGCCCGGAGGCGATGGCGTACCTGGCCAAGCGCGGTCTTGCACATCCGGAGCTGATCACGCGCTTCCGGCTGGGCTACGCCAATCGCACGCTGGGCTACCGCCTGCCGGACAAACAACTCAAGGCCGGCGCCGAACAGCGTGGCCGCCTGCAGGCCATCGGCCTCCTGCGCGACTCCGGCCACGAGCATTTTAATGGCAGCCTGATCGTGCCGGTGATCGGTGCCGAGGGCACGATCCACGAACTGTACGGGCGCAAGATCCGCGATGACCTACGTACGGGCACGGCGTATCACCTGTACTTGCCCGGCCCGCATGCCGGTGTGTGGAACGAAGAGGGTCTCGCGGCCAGTGGCGGCGAAGTGATCCTGTGCGAAGCCCTGATCGACGCCATGACCTTCTGGGTGCACGGCTTTAGGAACGTCACGGCCAGCTACGGCGTGCACGGCTTTACCGAGGATCACCTCGCGGCCTTCCAGCGCTACGGCATCCGTCGCGTGCTGATCGCCTACGACCGCGACGACGCCGGCAACCGCGCTGCCGAGGCGCTGGCCGCGACGCTGGCCACGCACGGCATCGGCAGTTACCGCGTGCGCTTCCCGAAGGGCATGGATGCCAATGCGTACGCCTTGGCCATGAACCCACCGGCCAAGGCGCTGGCCTTGGCCATCCGCAAAGCGGAATGGCTCGGTGAGGGGCAGGCGTCGTCACCGACGAGCGTGCCGCGTGAGGGGCTCGAGGCGATCGCGCTGGTCGCACCGCCGCCGGACGATCCTCACTTAGCCGCTGCCGTGCCGGCGCCGGTATCAGCCGTGTCGCTGCCGGAACCCACGCTCGCCACGCCGCAGCCGCCGGTGCCGGTGGATGACGTCGCCACGCAGGAAGGTGACCACGACCTGATCCTGACGCTGGGCGATCGACGCTACCGCGTGCGTGGCTGGAAGAAGCCGCTCAACCCGGAAGCGCTGAAGGTGAACCTGCTGGTCAGTCGCGGCGAGCGCTTCCACGTCGATACGCTGGACCTGTATCAGGCCAAGGCACGTGCCGCGTTTACCAAGCAGGCTGGCTTGGAGCTGGGCGAAGCCGAGGACGTGCTCAAGCACGACCTCGGTCGCGTGCTGCTGAAACTGGAAGCGGTGCAGACCGAACAGCTGACCGCCGCGCTGGCCAAGGAAGACAAGCAACCCAAGCTCAGCGACAGCGAGCATGCCGAGGCGCTGGCCCTGCTGAAAGCTCCCGATCTGCTCGATCGCATCGTGGCCGACTTTACTGCCTGCGGTGTCGTCGGTGAGGCGACCAATACGCTGGTTGGCTACATCGCGGCGGTGTCACGCCAACTGGACCGGCCGCTCGCGGTGATCATCCAAAGCTCCAGTGCGGCCGGTAAGAGTGCGCTGATGGATGCGGTGCTCGCGCTGATGCCCGAGGAAGCGCAGGTACGCTACTCGGCGATGACCGGGCAAAGCCTGTTTTACATGGGCGAGACCAACCTCAAGCACAAGATCCTGGCGATCGCGGAAGAAGAAGGTGCATCGAACGCGAGCTATGCCTTGAAGTTGCTGCAATCGGAAGGCCAGGTGACTATCGCCAGTACCGGCAAAGATCCCACCACCGGCTTGCTGGTGACGCACGAGTACCGTGTGGAAGGGCCGGTGATGCTGTTTTTAACCACCACCGCCATCGACATCGACGAGGAGCTGCTCAACCGCTGCCTGGTCCTCACCGTGAATGAAAGCCGCGAACAGACCCGCGCGATCCACGCGCAGCAGCGCCATCGCCAGACGCTCGATGGCTTGCTCGCCACCACCGATCGCGAGGCGATCCTGGCCGTGCATCGCAATGCACAAGGGCTGCTGCAACCGCTGGCCGTGGTGAACCCGCATGCGGACCGCCTGACCTTCCTGGATGATCAAACGCGCACGCGCCGTGACCACATGAAATACCTCTCGCTGATCCGGGCGATCACGCTGCTGCACCAATACCAGCGGCCACTGCACACGGTGCCCCATCGCGGCAAGGAACTGCGCTACATCGAAGTGCTGCCCAGCGACATTGCCGTCGCGAATCGGCTGGCCAACGAAGTGCTGGGCCGCACGCTGGATGAGCTACCGCCGCAGACGCGCGTGCTGCTGCAGCGTGTGCATCGCTGGGTGGCGGATGAGTGCGAGCGTCTGGCCGTATCGCGTGCGGACCTACGTTTTACCCGTCGTCAGGTGCGCGCGCTGACCGGCTGGGGTGATACGCAACTGAAGATCCACCTCGGTCGCCTGGCCGAGCTGGAATACGTGCTGATCCATCGCGTGCATCGTGGACAGGGCTTCGCCTACGAGCTGCTTTATGACGGCGAAGGCGAGCGTGGCGAACGCTTCCTGATGGGCCTGACGACGACCGATACGGCCACGACACCGGTTTACGACGGCGAGCGGTCGGGGGACAACGAACAACGGTCGGGGCGTGGTCGGGCGGCGGTCGGCCGGTCGTCGGGGCGTGGTCGGCGGGTCGCTGATCCCGTGAAACCCAGCACCGATGCGGGCTCCGACGACGCTGCCGGCGATGCCATCACCACCGCGCCTCGGGAGGGCCTCTCGATATACGGGTCGTACCCCGTCGCATCTCTCTTAGCTGTCGTCGAGTAAGCCATGCCGCGCAAAGGCTGCGTGACCCCGAAGGCGCCGATCGGTGACGTGCGCGATCCGGACAGTCTGTACCACGCCATGCTGCGCTTCGGCGCATGGCAACGCGAGAAGAACTACTCCGAGAAGACCATCGAGGCCCGCGAGGTTTACCTACGGTACTTTGTGGCGTGGTGCGACGCGCGTGGCTTGCGTCGGCCGCAGGAGATCACCAAGCCGATCCTGGAGCGCTACCAGCGCTATCTCTTCCTGCATCGCAAGAAGGACGGCCAGCCGCTCTCCACGCGCAGCCAGCACACACGCATCGTGCCGGTGCGTGCGCTGTTTAAATGGCTGGCCCGCTACAACCACATCCTCTACAACCCGGCCTCGGACCTGGAACTGCCGCGACTGGAACATCGCCTACCTAAGCACGTGCTCACGGTCGCGGAAGCCGAGGCGGTGATGGCCGTGCCGGACCTCAACACGGCGACGGGCCGGCGTGATCGCGCGATGCTGGAAACGCTGTACTCCACCGGCATCCGCCGCATGGAGCTGATCGGCCTGCACGTGCATGACATCGACGTGGAGCGCGGCACGCTGATGGTGCGCCAGGGCAAGGGCCGCAAGGACCGCATGGTGCCCATCGGTGAACGTGCCCTCGCGTGGATCGGCAAATACCGCGACGACGTGCGCCCGCAAATGATGATCGGTGGAGACGACGGCACGCTCTTCCTGACGCATCTGGGCGAGGCGTTTACGCCCAATCGCCTGACCCAACTGGTGCGCGAACACGTCGATGCAGCCCAGCTCACCAAGCGTGGCAGCTGCCACCTGTTTAGGCACACCATGGCCACCCTGATGCTGGAGAACGGAGCCGACATCCGTTTTATCCAGGCCATGCTCGGCCATGTCTCGCTGAACACCACGCAGATCTACACGCAGGTGAGCATCCGGCAGCTCAAGGCGATCCACACGGCGACGCATCCGGGGCGCCTGCCGGTCGGGCGTGCGCACGCCGACGCGGCGCCCGATGCCGACCGCGACACGCTGCTAGCCACGCTCGATGCCGAAGCTCACGAGGAGGCGGACGACTGATCCGCCCGCGTGCGCCGCAAGCGACCGCGGTGCGTCGGCCGGAAAGGTGCGTCAGGGGGTCTCTCGCTTTATCATGAGTGGCATCGCGGGGGTCATCGCTTGGTGGCCCGCAGCCGCACTAGGGGATCAGGCAAAAAGTACGACAGGATGCGGTGGCGTGCTCTGATGTTCCAGTCAGTGAAGGAAGCCCAGTCGGAACTGGTCCGAAGGCAGCCTTGCAAAACGTGGTTGATCGCGCAGTATCGGATTTGAATGCGAATCCTGCTTTGGCTAGAGATCTGATGAGTCCCGGCAGCTATCAGCAGCTTGCCAACGGAACAAAACTTGCGGGCGCGAGCTATGGTAAGGCTGTGGAGCGCTTGACTGCGCGGTATGTGCGTGAAGATCCCAGTCTATCCAGTATCTTGAGTTATCAATCGAAGCCATTCGTTTCTACGCCGGACTTCTTTGGGTACGATGGGTACAATCTTCACTTGCTTGACATTACGACTGAATCGTCGATTCCTGGTCACATGCTACGTCCATATGGGCCTGCGACTGAGTATGTGATTCACCCTGGACTCCCCGAAAACCTGGAATTTCCGCGATGATCCACTACAGCCAGAAGAAGTTTGAGTCACTCTTTGATAGGGGCGAGGCTCTGTCTATAGATGGCTTGCATTTTCAGGATTGCGAATTTTCTAACTGCGCAATTTCCTTGACCAAGGATTTCACTAAGAGGTCAATGGTCAAGAACGTCAAGCTTGAAAATTGTTATGCAAACGGCTGTGACATTGGGCCGGCCGATTTCGAGGACGTGATGGTTCATGATCTCGCAACCAACGACCTGTTGATCGTTTGGGGGGCGACGTTCAATCGAGTTAAATTGTCGGGAGATATCGGAAAATTAAAGATCAATCCCTACGCACACCATGTTGATAGATCGGAGAGCGTGCAAGCCCCCTTTGATAGGCACCGCCTAAATCTCTATAACTCTATTGACTGGGCATTGGACATAAGTGAGGCAAGGTTTAAAGAGTTTGACGTAAGAGGAATTCCTGCGCGCCTAGTTCGCCGAAATCCAGAAACCCAGATGGTTGTAACTCGCAAGCGCGCACTTATGCAGGGCTGGCAAGAGAAGTTGAGTTCGACTAACACGTTATGGCCATTTGTGATTAAGTTGTTCCTATCTGATGGGCTTGATGACGCCGTTTTGGTGGCGCCGATGGGAGCTCCGAAGAAAAAGCGCGATTCACTTATTCAGGGTCTACAAGAGTTGCGTGAAATTGGTGTGCTAGAGTCAGATTGATAAAATTTTTATCGTAAAAATGGCCTCGTAAGAGGCCATTTTGTTGTTCCAATCAGCGGTGTTGGCGCTGACATATCTATTGGAATCAATCCGCGGCTCACACAGCGGCTCGAAGCGTGGCGTGCATACCAGGCAAACGGTGGTCAACTCGACCTGCGGGGTTGGGTGCAACGCACTCAAGGCACACCTTGGGGCACGGGCTTTAAGAGCGGTTACGGCGACTGGGTAAGGAGCGTGGACTCTGTCCACGGGAATTCAGTATTGTCTGCTCGGCCTACCACGCTTTATCAACTTCATACGGACGACGGCTCGTTCCTAAAGTGGGGCGTCTCTCAGGATATGGGTACGCGTTACTCGGGCGGTTTCATGGCCGACAAGCAAATATTCCGGTACGCGACGGGGACGCGAGCGGATATGCTGAGGCTTGAGAGGCAATTTGTAGAAACCCAGCCGGGGCCGCTAAACTTCGAACCGTGGGCAGGAGTGAGGAAGAATCCATGATCTCGATAGGCGCTGTTTACCACGGACCAGAGCTTCAGGGCTCGGAAGTGAATCGTTTGATTATGCGAACGAGCAAGGTTTTGAAAGAGCTTGGGGGTGCGCCTACGAAAGACGGACGACCTTGGGTTAATGCAGTCTTTGTTGTTGCTGGCTCTCTTGATAACGTTGATTTCCAAGGATTGGAATTTGGCGACTACTCAAAAAAAGATAACGGTGTGGTGGTGAAAATAGCCATTTCGAAAGAATCCGTAAAGGGAAGCAATGTTGCTTCGTACTTGATCGGCGCGTTGCACGGAGTCAATGCAATGGCTTTTGAATTCTTCAGGCAGAAGGGAGAGCTGTTTCCTCTTAGGGAGGCAGAGAGTCTCGTTGCCAAGACAGCAGATCAACTGCATGTAATCGCCGAGGAAGGCGCCCACGAAATGAATCGACTCCGATAACTCGGGTAGGCCAAGCGATAAACAGTCATGACCTAAATCCGGTATTGCGCCGGACTTAGGTCATTAGTCAGAAACTGATGCGGTTTTGATCTCCGCTGTTCCAGCGAGACCGCACGACGCTTCTACGCTCCAGGTCACGATTCACTACGTTAGGCGAGCACGCAGGAGCACCAGAACCAGCACTACGTCTACGTCAACGGCGAGCAGGTAGCGCACTACGATGAAGGCGGCACGCTGGATGTGCTGAGCCAGGTCACGGCCTTCTCCAGCGGCCCGACCTCCGGCTACGTGGTGCAGACGGGCGACACGCTCAAGAGCATCGCGCAGGCGGTCTACGGCAATGCGAGCCTCTGGTACGTCATTGTAATGACCCACTGAAATCCTGCTCAGGTGTTAAAGGGAGCACCCCCATGAGCATCGTGATGGAAGAAGAAATCAAACGCTGGACGGCCCGCCGGAAGTCGGCGCTGGTCCTGGAAGTGATCCAGGGCAAGACGTCGATATCGGAAGCCAGCCGCCAGTTCGACCTGCCCCCTCTGAGATCGAAGGCTGGGTCGAGGACGCCAAGCGCGGCATGGAGAACGCGCTGCGTGCCAAGCCAGAAGATGTCCGCGAACAGTACGAGCGGCAGCTGAAAGACCTGCAGGAAGCCTACGGCGAGGCCATGTTGGAACTGCGCGCACGAAAAAAATTAAGTTCCCTGCTGGGCAAGGACGAGACCTGATGGTCTCCCTTCAGCAGGGACTGCGTGCCGATGGTTTCGAGGTCTCCATGGTCCAGTTGTGCCGCTGGTTTGGTGTGGCGCGGCGGACGGTTTATTACCGGCACCGCCGAAGGTGCAGGACGCGCTCGCTGCACCCGTAAAGGCCCTGATCGAGGCTGAGCCTTCGTTCGGCTACCGGACCGTCGCCGGTCTCCTGGGCATGAACAAGAACACGGTGCAGCGCATCTTCCAGCTCAAGGGCTGGCAGGTGCGTAAGCGTCCCATCGGTCAACGTCCGCGCATTCAGGCCTTGCCGTCAGTCGCCACCCGGCCGGACGAACGGTGGTCGACGGACTTGTGTCGCGTCTGGGGCGGCAAGGATGGCTGGCTAAGTCTGGCCTTGGTCATCGACTGTCATACCCGCGAACTACTAGGCTGGCACCTGTCCCGTAGTGGTAAGGCCAGCACGGCTGCCGGTGCCCTGGAGCAAGCCCTGATCAGTCGCTTTGGCACCCTGGGAAGGGTCGATAAACCGTTCTTGCTTCGATCAGACAACGGGCTCGTGTTCACCAGTAGGAAGTACACCAGCCTGGTCCGGAGCTACGGCTTGCAACAAGAGTTCATCACGCCGCATTGCCCGCAGCAGAACGGCATGGTCGAGCGTGTGATTCGAACGCTGAAGGAGCAATGCGTACATCGCCATCGCTTCGAAACCCTGACCCACGCCATGCGCACGATCGGCGACTGGATCCACTTCTACAACCACCAGCGACCGCATCAGGCGCTGAAGATGAAAACACCCGCTGAGGCGTATGCGTTAGCGGCCTGACCTGTGCAGGAACTGCTGGGTCATTACAAATGTTGGGTGCATCCAAGGTGCAGACTTGGACGGAGACCTTGCCGGCGGGCGTTGCCATCCACGGATCTGGAGATTTCGACAAGGACGGTTTGGAAGACGTCGCGGTCACGGGTGGAGGAAATGTGTCTCTCCTGCTCTCACTTCCCGGCGGAAACTACACGACTACAGCGTTCGGCGCCGCGCCCTCGGGCACTACCCTGGCCGGGACTGAAGATATCAACGGAGATAGGTCCAAGGACCTTGTATTTACTAATCCGACCACGGGCCTGGTCACGATGTGGATCATGCAGGCAACGGTACGGAAAACAATAGTCAGTTGGACGCTGCCTGCTGGCGAGACGCTGGTGGGATTGGGCGACTTCGACGGTGATGGTCACGCTGACGTGCTGACTCAGGATCAGAACCGACATCTGTCTTTCTGGAGCGAACTGTCGACAGGCAGCTTTAGTGAGTCGGGAATTGGCCTCGATCCGGTCGCAGCGGTTCCCACACGATGGAGTGTGGTGGCGGCGCAGACTCACTGACCCTATTGAGGGCTTGCACTCGTGTGTAAGCCCTCAATGGTCCGGAGGCGGATGAGGATAGGGCCCAAGGGGCACGATGCCTCGGTGTATGGTGGAAATTGGTCGCGGGCTGTACGTATTGCCGACTGTAGCCGAGGCAAGGCAGCGTCCTTCACGCAGGCCTACACTTAACAACCGTCCCTTCAGCGTTCCTGTCCACCCTCCCCAAGGAGCAAGCGATTTCCAGGTGACGTGCTGTGTGCGCGTCAACTCGTCTCGAAGACGCGATGAGTCGAGGCATTGCTTTGCATCTACAACGGCCGTGACAAGCACGATGTCGGGTGCTTGTCTATTTTCCCGGTCAGAGTCCAGCTTGATGTGGAGTAGGGCGCCATCGCGGGTCTGGTAGTCGATGGAATCATGAACCCAGCCGAAGCGACTCATCCGAGCACCGCTCGGTGCATTCAGAAAGTTTTCTACACCTGCCGAGCTGCCGGGGACGCGGTCCACGAAGCCGGCGATTAACTCAGAGAATGACATGGGCTTTTTTACGTCGTCGGCCGAAGTGCAAGGCACGACTACGACAAGCGTGGTGAGTAGAAGCACCGAGACGCATTTCATCCTTTTCCCCGTTTTTAGGTCAGTAGTACGACAGGCATGATCGTCTGTGGCATCGGTGTCGATGATGATCCCAGGACGCGCCGATGGGTGAAATTCCGTGCGGTGACCGAGTCTGGGCTGCAAACATCCAGGAACTTTTGCACCCGACTCTTGCCGTCTTGCCAAGTTTTCGCCTGCCAAACCAAATGATGTCGCGAAGCGACCCGAGCACTTCGCGACATCGTTACCAGCTCATCTGACGGAAGACGACATAGTTACTTGCATAGCGACTGGCAGAACACGACATAGTTAAGCGACAAAACGGCGAGTACTTTGCGACACCATTTCGTTTCGCGACACAGTTACGAGGTGTCGAGCGGCCGGGGCGAACCATTTGCAGGACGGTGACTCGCTGCTAAGTCATTAATATGAACGGATCGACGTGACGGTTCGCGACATGAAAGGGAGTCGCGACATCGTTAAGCGATACGCGACGCCGTTAGAAAGCTCCCGACAGGGCTGTGGCACTAATCGGTCCGGAATATGGCAGCCTGAGCCCTTTCACCAATTTTACATAATATACATTATGCGAACATATGGATGTCTCGCTGCGGCCCATCAGTCTCCGAGCTGGTCTGCACCAAAGTCCACACTTGCTTGCACTAAGCCGTTCGCGTCTACCGCTTAGCCTGGTCTCCTTGCTGTTGAAACGT
>DASYER010000114.1:0-26455 GCA_036498905.1 Steroidobacteraceae bacterium
ACGCCTCCGTCGGCCCACATGCTGTTGATGCCGAAGTGGCAGGTATTGTCGGCCATGTCGTCGACGCCGCTGTGACTGTAATGCGCCAGCACATTGGAGAAGTTCAGGCGCGCCATGGTGATTTCACTCAGGGCCATTTCAAGAAAGGCACTGAAGGTCGCATACACACCCTGCTTGCCCGGTGTCGCCCCGAAGCCTGCGGCTGCCGAGAAGTTGCCGCGCTCCATGATGCCACCGCGCACGAACACTTCCGGATGCTGCTTGCGGATGTGGTGCAGGCCGCAGGAGCCTTCCAGGTCGTTGTCGAACACGCGCACGTTCGCGACACGCTGTTCGGGACTCATGCCATCCAGAATGCCGTTGATGATCTTGCCAAAGTCGTCGCGATTCTTTCCCACGCCGCTTGAGCCGCGGAAGGTCAGCGGAGATTTGTCGGCAGTTGCCGCCTTGATGAGTGCGATCGCCGCCTCATATCCGCCTCGCTGCTCGAGGTACTTGATGGCCACGTCGGCCTTGAGTACTTCATGGGCGTGGGGACTGCCTTCGGCGCCGACAATGCCGGCTGCCATCGGCCGCTTGATGACCAGCGCATGCGGCCGCGTATCGCTGAACGCGCGACACATATCAATATACAGCGCATCGAGGTCCTCACCCATGGTGGTTTCGGCGGTCAGGCCGTAGCCATTGAGGGTGCGCGACAGGTCGTAGCCCGGCAGGTACTCCTGCGGGTGCCCGGCGATGGTGACGTTGTTGTCGTCCACCAGGATCTTCACGTTCAGCTGCTGTGCCACGGCCAGGCGCGCGGCTTCCGCATCATCGCCTTCCATCTGGCTGCCATCGGAACCGAGCATCACCACGGCTTTGCCCGGGTTGGCCATCGCCACGCCATTGCAGAACGCCCACAGGTGCCCAAGTCGCCCGGAACTGAATTGCACACCGGGTGTCACCCCTTTTTCCGGGTGGCCCGGCAGTCCCGCGTTGTATTCGCGGTAGTGCAGCAACTGCTCGGCAGGCAGGTGGCCGTCGAGCACCGACAACAGATACTGAGTCGCCACGCGATGGCCGGCCTCATCGTAGAACACCGGCACGATCGGCGTGCCATTGGCGATGAAGGCGCGGACGATCATGACTTCCGGCACCGTGTCGTAGGCGCCGCCGGTATGACCCGACAGTCCGCGGGCGCCGGCGAGGGCCGTAAAGAATACGATGGTGTCGCGCGCCAGTTGAATGTTTTGGCGCAGCGCCGCCCGCTCATCGTCCGTCAAGGTGGAGACAGCCGGATTGAGCTTCAGGGGGCGCAGTTTGCCCAGATCGATCGGAAACTTTTCAGTGGTCATGATTTGGTGGCTATTTGAAACAATTAATGGGGCTGAAATTGATGTAAGCATAACTCACGAGGGGGCAGCGCGTTGGCGTCGACCTGTTTATGCTAGTGCCTCATGAAAGCCATGAAACTCGGACGTAACGGCGGTCTTGAACGCCTGCAACTGGTCGAGCTGCCGGAGCCTGCGGCCCCCGGGGCCGGAGAAATCCAAGTTCGGGTCCACGGCAGTTCGCTGAATTTCCACGACTATGCGGTGGTGCGATTCGATGCGCCCCATACGGTGGACCGGATACCGATGGCCGACGGGGCCGGTGTGGTGGAAGCCGTCGGCGCCGGCGTGACGCAGTTTCGGCCGGGTGACAGCGTGGTCTCGACCTTCTATCCGCAATGGCTGGGCGAGCAGCCCGTCCATGCCGATTTCGCAACCGTGCCCGGCGACGGGGTGGACGGCTATGCCTGCGAACGGGTGGTGCGGCCGGCCACCTGGTTCACCCATGCGCCGCGCGGCTGGTCGGCCGCCGAAAGCTCGACGCTGACCACCGCCGGGGTCACCGCGTGGCGGGCACTGGTGGGTGACGGAGGCCTGAAGGCCGGCGATTGCGTACTGATACTGGGAACCGGCGGCGTTGCGATCCTGGGTCTGCAGCTGGCAAAGGCAATGGGCGCCTGCGTCATCCTGACCTCCTCCTCAGATGAGAAGCTCACGCGCGCGCGTGCCCTTGGTGCCGATCACACGTTGAACTATCGCTCGGTACCCGAATGGGGCGCCGAGGTACAAAAACTCACCGATGGCCGCGGCGTCGATCACGTTCTGGAGCTCGGCGGTGCCGGCACGCTGCCACAGTCGATCACCGCCTGCCGCATCGGCGGTCAGATCTCCCTGATCGGCACGCTGACCGGAACCAAGGGTGAGGTGCCCACGGGTACCTTGATGCGCAAGCAGATCCGCTTACAGGGACTGATCGTGGGCAGTCGCACCCAGCAGCAGCAGCTGGTGAACGGCATGAACACCACCGGTATCCGTCCGGTGATTGATCGGCGCTTCGCCCTGACCGACCTGGCGGCGGCGTTTCGCCACCAGGAATCCAATCATCATTTCGGCAAGATCTGCCTGGAGTTCTGAAGCGGAACATCGCGCGGCCACAGCAGCCACATACTGACCTGATCGCGCAGATTGCCGGCCATGGCGGCAGCCGCCGCGCCCGTGCCACAAAACAGATCGGCACGCGGCGCGCCGCTGATCGCCCCGCCCGTGTCCTGGGCCACCACCAGGCGCTGCAGTCCCGCAGCGCCGTTCGTTGCCAGGAACACCGGACTGCCCAACGGGATAAAGCCAGGATCGACGGCAATCGAGCGCTGCGCGGTCAGAGGTATGCCTTGCGCGCCGCGCGGCCCCAGCGCCGGGTCACCCAGCGGCTGCTCCTGAAAGAACACCACACTGGGATTGGAGTCGAGCACCTCGCTCACGCGATCCGGATGCGCGGCCAGCCAGGACCTGATCCCGGGCATGCTGGCCTGCTCCAGGGTCAATTGCTGCTGATCCACGAGGTAGCGACCGATAGAGCGATAAGGCTGGCCATTCTGGTCGGCATACCCCAGGCGGATGATCGTGCCGTCGTCGAGCTGTATGCGACCGGAGCCTTGCACCTCCAGCAGGAAGGCATCCAGGGCGCTGTCCAGCCACACGAT
Source organism: Steroidobacteraceae bacterium (assembly GCA_036498905.1). GTDB lineage: Bacteria > Pseudomonadota > Gammaproteobacteria > Steroidobacterales > Steroidobacteraceae > DAIDKA01. Next base: position 3,014 of record DASYER010000114.1, read on the forward strand.
TTCATGTCCCCGCAACGCCGGGTCCGCGCCCAGCTGCCGGCGCGCAAAGTACGGCACCACGGTCTTTCCAACCAGTCTCCCGCGCACGCGCTTGCCCTTCAGCTCCGGGATGATCGCACCCAAGTCCACTGTCAGCAGGTCATCCGGGGGTGAATACAGCGGCGTATCAAAACCCGCCTTCTGCACGCGCGAGCCGCGCAGCTGCGGTTCGTAGTAGCCGGTCAGCAGTCCGGTGGTTTGGGCAGCAGCCGCTCCCGGACCGGTACGGATGATGCGCAGCGGTTCGAAATGACTGAGGAAGAAAGCGCGGATGTCGCCATCGGAAGCCGGGGCAAGTCGCGCGGCCGCGGCGCAAACTTGCGCCCAGTCAGCACCGCTGTGCACCCGGCAGCTGGATAGAACCGCAGGCCATGCCTGCGCCAACGAGTCGGTCTCCCAGCCGGGCAGATCGCTCCAGCGCGCCGCGACGTATTCAATCCGCTGCGGCCCTTGCCGGGGCGGCGTTTGACAACCTGCCAGCAACACCAGCAGGCCGGCTATCACGAAGCACGGTGCGCGCAGCGTTCGCACGCTCACGGCATCTCACTCACTTCATCGGCGCCGCATGCCTGGCCAGATACTGCGCGAATGCCGGCTTGGTCGCCGTCAGCACCTGCAGCGTATCGCGACGATCGGCTGCACTCATGAATGTAAAGCTCGCGGAAACGTCACGGCCCTGCAGTACGGCGGCGAACCTGCCAAAAACATAGTCGCGCGCATAGTCAGGCAAGGCATCGAATGAGGGGCTGTACACCAGGTAGCTGAGCGGATAACGCAGCAGACGGGTGCGCAGATCCAGGTCACGCAGCGAGCGGCCCTGCGGATCTTTGATGCCCTGTCTCTGAAACCAGGCCGTGAACCCGGAATTGCCGCGGATGGTGTCGATGAAGGGTGCCGCATCCCCGAACAGCATCGCTTTCGCCAGATCATCGAGGTAGCCGTGCAGCGCCTCGGTGGTCTTCGGCGTCAGTGCGCCGGATTTCTGGCCGACCTGGGCCAGCGCGTTGCGAACTTCGAAATTTGCGCGGGTCAGCAGGTTCTGCACAGTCTCCTGGTGCTGCAGGACCAGCAGCGCGACCACATCGCTCTTGTCGGTCAGGTAAGGCTTGGTGTCGAACAGGCCATCCAGTGAGTCGATATTTTCACGGCGCACACTGTCGAGCTTCACCAGCTCCTGCACCTGTTTGACCAGGATGTTGCCGACGTGCTTCTGCTTACCGGTCTGTCCGGTGACATACCAGCCGCCCCAACGCGACTCCATGGGTGTCTCATCGGTGGTGAGGATGTTGTCCTCATGGGTGAGCTGATCGCCCCGGATGTTGACGTACGAGGACATCAGCAAAAACCGCGGCACCCCGCCCCCGGACAGCTCATAGGTATCGTGACAGGCCAGGCAGGTCAGCGTCTCGCGCTGCAGCTGCAAGGTCGGCGCTTCGTGATTCGGCAAAGTGTAGAACACCTGCCCCAGCTCACTGTCCATGGTGGCCAGTTCCAGGTTGCGGCTGCCCTGCACGTAACCCACATAGGTATCCGTATCGAAATAAAGGGCGCGCGGCGTCGTGGCACTGATGGCGCCGGTTTGCAGACTGGTCTTCGAATACACCAGCACCTGGGAACTTGCATCGATGTTCAACGCCGCGAGCAATGAATCCAGATAGCCGCGAGGTGAGTTGTAGGTCAGCTTCACCTGCCCCGCAGCCACGCGCTGCTGCAGACGCGCGATGGCATTGTGCGTGGGTGTCCGCTCGTAATGTATGACCGGATATTCCTTGTCGTACGTGAGCTTGGTGGGCGGCGACTGCGCGAAAGGATCCGACGTCGCCGCATCGGTGGCCGCCTGCGCCGCCGCCGGGGTAAAGCGCGCCAGTGCGAGAGTCAGCGCCAACGTAAAACCTGTCACTGCCAGCCGATTGCTCATTGCCTTAAGACTCCTGCGCACCAGACTGAAGTTGTTTGCGGAACAGTCGCGCAGCGACATAGCTGCCGATGATGATGCCAAGGCCCAACGCCGGCAGCTCACCATGTTGCAGGCGCAGGGTCTGGCCGAACGACATATCGCGGCCCGCGACGGCCAGTCCGAATGCGACGAACGCAAAACCGGTCATATGAAAGAACTGCATGGGGTCGCGCAGCGTGATGGGATTGCGCCGCCACGACGGGAAGTGCCACAGCGGCGTGTTGCGCGGATTCAGCCGCTGCGCCCACACCACGATGGGTATCACCACGACCCCGTACGAGGCCATGCCGACCAGCAGCAGTTCGCTCACCGGCCGCTCCGGCACCCAGCGATTGATGGCCCCCTCGACGGCTGCCGCCGCCAGTATCAGCAAACGCACGATTACCCATTTGTTCATGGTGCTTAGGATAATCGACCCCTCATGGTTTGTCCGATGGCGGGCGAGTATCCTTGCCGCCAGTTGACCGCCTAGAGGTTCCTCATGCCGTTACTGCCGAATCCGCGTCACCTCCTGGTCGCCATGCTGGCGGGCGCAGCGCTTACGCTGACCTGTCAGGCCCAAACCGTCGCCCCACTCCCGGCCGGCTCCGCCAAAGTGCTGCGCGCAACGCTCACGAATGGCCTGAAAGTCGTGATCGTGCGCAACACGCTGGCGCCGGTGGTCGCAACCTCGGTCAATTACATGGTCGGATCGCAGGAGACGCCCGCCGGATTCCCGGGGACGGCCCACGCCCAGGAGCACATGATGTTCCGCGGCAGCCCGGGGCTCAGTGCCGACCAGCTGGCCAATATCGGCAGCATCATGGGCGGCGACTTCAACGCCAACACCCGTGAAAGTCTCACTCAGTATCTGTATACGGTGCCCTCGGAAGACCTGGATGTGGCGCTGCATATCGAAGCGGTGCGGATGGCCGGGGTCACGGACGCGCAGTCAGAGTGGAACAATGAACGCGGCGCCATCGAGCAGGAGGTGGCCCAGGATCTGTCCGATCCCGGCTATGTGCTTTATTCCAAGCTGCGCGGCATCGCCTTCAAGGGCACCCCCTACGCCTACGATGCCCTGGGGACCCGGCCGTCCTTTGAAAAGACCACGGCCGCGATGCTCAAGCAGTTTCACGACCAGTGGTACGCGCCGAACAACGCGCTGCTGGTCATTGTCGGCAATGTCGATCCGGCGGCCACCCTGACGCTCGTCAAGGTGCTGTTCGGCTCCATCCCCAGCAAGACGCTGCCGGCGCGCAAGCCGGTCAACCTGCAGCCGATGATGTCAACCTCGTTTACCGTGGACACGGGCCGCCCCGAAGGCACGGCGATGATTGCCTTCCGCGTACCCGGCCTGGATAGTCCGGACACGCCCGCGCTGGAAGTGCTCTCAGATGTACTGTCCAGCCGTCGCTTTGATCTCTATGGCCTGGTGCCGCAGGGGAAGGCGGTGGATGCCGAATTCTCCGTGGATCCGCTGCCGCATGCCGGACTGGCCTTCGCCACCGTGGCCTTCCCCGGCGGTGCGGACCATAAGGCGCTCGAGCAGCAGGTGCGTGCCATTCTGGCGCGCGTCGCCCGCGACGGCGTGCCCGCCGAACTGGTCGCAGCTGCAAAAATGCAGGAGCGCCGGCAGACCGAGTTCCAGAAGAATTCCATCGCCGGCCTGGCCTCGGTGTGGTCCGATGCGCTGGCGCTGTATGGCCTGGAATCACCGGAAGCGGATCTGGCGCGCATCGAGAAGGTCACGGTCGCCGACGTAAACCGCGTCGCGCATCAATACCTGGATCTGAACCACGCGGTCACGGCGGTGATGCTGCCGAAGGGTTCCGGCAAACCCATGAACGGTGGCGGCAGCGGCTTTGGCGGCCAGGAAAATATCGCCCTCGGCGAGGCCAAGCCGACCCCTCTGCCGGCCTGGGCCACCACGGCCGTCAACCGCCTCACCGTACCGGCAGTGACCACGCACCCGGTCATCAGCCACTTGCCCAATGGACTCACTCTGGTCGTACAACCGGAAGATGTGAGCGACACGGTCAGTGTGTTCGGGCATATCCGCAACCGCCCCGAGGTGCAGGCGCCCCACGGCCAGGAAGGCATTTCGAATCTGCTGGGTGAACTTCTCACCTACGGGACCCAACATCTGGACCGTCTCGCCTACCAGAGTGCCCTGGATTCCATCGGCGCCGAATCGCGCGCCGGAACGGACTTCTCGGTGGTCACGCTCAGCAGCGGCTTCGACCGAGCGGTCGAACTGCTGGCCGACAATGAACTGCATCCGGCATTGCCGGCGCAGGCGCTGGACATCATGCGCCCCCAGTTTGCGCAGATCATTGCGGGACGTAACCGCAGCCCCGGCTATCTGATGCAGCGTTCGCTGCGCAGTGCACTGTTCCCGACAACCGACCCGAGCCTGCGTGAGACTACCCCGGCGAGCATCCAGGGCATCACCTTAGATCAGGTGCGTGCCTTCCACGCGGCGACTTTCCGCCCCGATCTCACCACCATCGTGGTCATCGGCCGGATCACCCCGGACCAGGCGCGCGCCTCCATCCAGAAATACTTCGGCGCCTGGAACGCCACAGGTCCGAAGCCCGATACCGATCTGCCCGCCGTGCCTGCCAACAAACCCGCCACCATCGCAGTTCCCGACGCGACGCGTGTGCAGGACGTCGTCGTGCTCGCCGAAAGCCTCGGGTTGACGCGAACCAACCCGGACTACTACGCAATGGAGCTGGGCAGCGCAGTCCTGGGCGGCGGGTTCTATTCCTCGCGACTGTCGATACATCTGCGCAAGGAGGCCGGCCTGGTCTACTCGGTGGGCTCCAACATGCAGATCGGTCGCACGCGCGGCATCTACCTGATCGACTTTGCAAGCGATCCGAAGAACGTCGGCAAGGCCGCGGCAATGGCCGTACAGGACGTGAAGGGTCTGCAGGATCAGCCGGCGGGCGCAGAGGAACTGCTGCGCACCAAGGCACTGCTGCTGCGGCAGATTCCGCTCTCCGAAGCAAGCATCGAGGAAATAGCCCGCGGCATTCTTGGACGCGATGACGATGGTCTGCCGCCTGATGAGCCAACCATTGCGGCACGCCGCTATATCGCATTGACGGCGCAGGATGTGCAGGCGGTCTTCAAGAAGTGGATCCGCCCGGGCGATTTCGTGCGCGTGAGTCAGGGGCCAACCCCGCCGTGAGCGTCCCGGCGGCGCACACGGATGTGCCGGCCGGACGCCTGCCCCGGTTGCCGCTCGCTCTATTCGCGCCGCGTTACTGGCCGACGTGGCTCGGCCTGGGGCTGCTGCGGCTGATTCAGTTTCTGCCCCATCCGCTGTTGCTGGCGGCGGGCAGAGTCATCGGACGGCTGGTCCGCCGATTGCCCCTGCGCTATGCACAGGTGGCGCGCTGCAATCTCGCCCTGTGTCTTCCGGAGTTGTCCGAGAATGAGCGCGAGCGGGTGTTGAACGAGCACTTCGAGGCCCTCGGCATGGGCTTGTGCGAATCGGCCATGACCTGGTGGGGGAGCGATGCGAATATCTCACGCCTGTCGCGCATCGAAGGTATCGAGCATCTGCGTCATGCGCTCGAGCAGGGTCGCGGCGCGATTCTGCTGACCGCGCACTTCACCACCTTGGAGATCGGCGCACGGGTGCTCAATACCGAAGTGCCGCTCAATGCGATGCACAAGCGGCCGAAGAACGCGCTACTGGCCCATTTTTTCGAGCGCCACCGCGGCCGGCATGCGCTGCGCGTGTTCAGTCGCGACAATGTCCGCGGCATGGTACGGGCGCTGCGCGACAATGAATGCGTGTGGTATGCGCCGGATCAGAGCTATCGGAAAAAAGGCGCGCAGATGGTCCACTTCTTCGGGGTGCTTGCTGCCACCAACGTCTTCACCTCACGCCTGGCAATACTGACCGGGGCACAGGTGCTGTTCGTCGGCCACGAACGCCTGCCCGGCAATGCCGGCTACCGCGTCACGCTGCATCCGGCACCGCCGGATTACCCCAGTGACTCGCCGATCAATGATGCGGAACAGTTCCATCGTTTCGTCGAGTCCGAGGTGCGGCGCAATCCGGCGCAGTACTGGTGGATACACCGCCGCTTCAAGGGTCTCACGCCCGATTATCCCAACTACTATGGCAGCGCCGCGCGCCGCCACACGAGCGAAGTCAACGACCCGCCGCCTTGAGGTGTTGTGCCAGCTGCTCGGCCAGTTGCGCGGCATCGGCGCCCAATGCGCCCACGGGCCAGCGGATTCCCAGGCCGGCGGCGGCATCGGGCTTCGGGATGATATGAAAATGCACATGCGGTACCGCCTGATGGGCACCACTGCCGTTGTTCTGCAGCAGGTTGTATTCCTTCACACCGGTCACCGCCATGACTGCACGGCAGATGCGCGGCAAGACCCGTCCCAAAGCCGCCGCCGATTCATCTGAGAGCTGATCAAGAGTGGCCGCCGGCTCCTTCGGAACCACCAGCGTGTGTCCGCGGCTCAGCGGTGCGATGTCGAGGAAGGCGAAGACATGCGCATCCTCATAGATCTTGTGGCTGGGAATGCTGCCGGCAATGATCCTGGCGAAAACCGTATCGGACACCATCGCGGTCCGAAGTGTTCAGGAGGGTTGGACGGCCGACTGCAGCGGTTGCGCGAGGTCCGCATGAGCGCTCTGCGCGGACTGCTGCATCGCCTCCCGTGCGGCCGCGCGGCCACGACCCACTACGCGCGCACCGGTGAGTCTTTCGATGGAGCGGATCGCCGAGGCCTTGGCGACGTGCTTACACCATGGACCCTGCGCAGATCCCGCCGCGGCCGCATAGTCCTCGCAGTTGCATACCCATTGAATATGGCCATCGGCAAGCTGGAAAAGCTGCACCGTGCGCTGACCGACCTGATAAGCCGACAACGCGGTGGCCGATCGGGGTGGCTGCAGAGGCCTGCCGGATGCCTTGAGGAATCCCATGTCATCCATGTTACCGTCTTCGGCCTGTGGATGAGTTGTGAATTTCCTGTGAGCAAAAAAATTCATCCCTGCGTATGACCCATTATGGGGCGGCCGTGAGCACCTGTGCCCCGAGAGTGGCGGCATTGACAATTGCCGGATCATCACGCAACCGCACAAACAGCTCCGTGGAGGCAGGATGCGGCACGGGGAGGCTGTTGCCCGGGAAACCATCGGGCACCTGCACCGGACTGTGGAACTGCGGGTCGGCGGATACCGAATCAAGCAGGAACAAATCCGAACCGGACAGCCGGCAGGCCACATCGGCGGTCTGGGGACACTCCAATGACACCAGGCGTGGCAATCGCACCAGAGTTGCCAGCGGTGCCCAGCTACCGGTCACCCCGTCGGCAACCACCCTGAAGCGCAGCGGACCGAAGGCCGATGGGCCGAAGGCTTTGGCCGGATCCAGTCTTGCCACCGCCACGTGCGCATCGGCGAGCATCAAAGTTCCCGCGCTGATGGACAGCAAAGTTGAGAAGGCGCCATCGGCGGTCGCCACTTCGATCTGTTCGGTGCGGGAGAATGCCTGAGGTATCGTCGTGCGCAGGGAAAACGCCAACACCGAATCCTGCGGCAGCTGATCCGAATCGCTCAGCGCGATATGGCTGGCCAGACCTGACTGCGAGGGTTGAATGCTTTTGGCAATCAGCGTCACGCTGGGACGCGGCGCATCGATCAAGCCATTGAGAGTGAAGCTGCGGCCATCCTTCAAGGTGACCTTGGCGACGCTCGGATCACCACCCTTGAGCGCCGCGGCGGCCTGCACGTCCGCGGCCATCATGGGCAATTCCTCCGCCGAGGAAGGACCCGTCACACTCCCGGCGCTGCCGGGGCCGAAGGCGATGCCGTTGAGAGTCAGGTTCGCCACTTCATCGAGCCGCGTGCCCTTCAGCGTGCCCGATGCATCGCCTGAATGAATGACAAAACCGGTCAGGTGAGCGGCCTCGCTGAATGTGTTGAGTGACACCTGCTGCGTATCGGTGCGACCGTACTGGGAGACCTCCAATGTCAGCGGGCCCGGGGCTGCATCCTCCAGCGGCAGTTTCACTTCCACCGCATCGGGTTTGATCGGCTTCCAATCCACTTTCAGTTCCTTGCCGGCCGAATCTCGCAGCATGATGCGATCCACGCAACCCACGCTGTCCGCCGTCAGATGAACCGTGCCTTCGCGCCCCACCACCAGCGCCCCCTGATCGCTGACCGGCAGCGCCCAGGGCTTCTGCTGGGCATTGACGAGGTGAAAGGTCGGAGCCTGGTAACGATCAAATCCCCAGAAGCCATGCAGGGTGCCGACGACCGCGTCACCGAGATTGGCTTTGCCCAGCGAGGTGATATCAATCACGAAGCCACCCTGCCGCGCATCCGCCGAGGCCGGCAGTTCAATGCTGTGTCCGTCGCTGCCGGTCAGCGTCAGCGCGACGTCATGAACATAGTGCGTGGCGAATACCAGCGGCGCGCCTTCGACCGGCAGTACCAGACCGGATTTGCGGGCACAGAAAATTGCCTGTGGATCCACCGCGTGCAGAGGCGGCAGCTGCGCCTCCTCGATCGCCGGCAGCGCCGTGACCAGCACGGATTTGGGGTCGTGAAATGACGGCGGCGCATTGAGCGTGAGCGTCAGGTGCTCGCCATTGGCGCTGGGCAGCGCGGGCAGGTATTGGAACTGCGCGGTCAGAAACGAACCCAGAATGCGGCCGATATCCAGGATCGAGGCGATGTAAGGACTGTAATAGCCATAGCGCAACTGCGGGGTGTAACTGGCTTCCATGGTCAGATCACTGGCCGATCCGCTGGTGAGCGCCTCGACGATCGAGGTGCTGTGACCATCATTGAGCACCAGTGAATCCTGATCTTCCATCAGACACGGCGCCTGCAGCTCCGGAATCCGTTGCAGACATTTCTCATCGACCTTGATGGCGAGGCTGCGGGCCAGCAGCGGCGCCGCGGCGCGCAGTTTCGCGGGATCCGTCTCATTCAATGCACGGATGGCCAGCAGATAGCTGTCGAGACGGGACCGATCCAGACTGGCCTGATTCAGATCCTGAGAGGCGCGAACAAACGCGCCCGGACGTCCGCGCACCGCATCGCGCAGCGTGTTGAAATCGCCACTCGTGCTCGGCGCAAGAAACACCAGCACCTGCTGCGCTCCGTCCGGAACCTTCAGCCGCAGACCGTCTGCGCACTTGCGCGACCAGGTCTCGCAGCGGAAGAACCACTCCTGCGGCGGCGGGTTGGTGGCACCACGCAGAAACGCCGCGATCATCACGTAGCGCGCTGCCTGAGTGTCCGGCAGTTCCGCTTTGATGGTGACCTTGTCGCCCACAGCCAGATTGGGCACATCGCTCACGGGCAGGGTCTGCGAGCCGCGTGTGATCAGCACCCGCAGTTGCGGCCCGGCCAGATCGAAGGGCGCGTTGTCAGCTGCCCATACCGCCCGACCCAGACCCAGCAGTAGCACCGCCAGGATAAAACGTGGTGGTCCGAGTCTCATGACCCCTTAATCTTACGGACAAAGCGACTTAGAGTTATCGCAGTGCCGCAAGGTTCCCCGGTGCAGCCACTCAGTTCAGGTCCGGATTGAAATCCGTGCTGTTGGCCAGTTCAATTTTCACCGTCAGACCCAGATCATGCAGCTGCCGCCCCAGCTCCGGCGTGATCCGCAGGCCCACCAGCGCCTGCGGCTCCACGGCCGCCAGCAAGGTCAGCGAACCGCCCTGCTCCCGCAGCCGCGCCAGGAAGCGCCCGTGGCGCACGGCCATGCAGTGGCCAACCAGGACGATGCCCCACCCCAGACTGCCCGGCATCAGTGCCTCGCCCTCTTCGATCCCGAAGCGCGCACGCAGCATCCTGGCCTCCTGCGGCAGCAGGGTCGCGAGAAACTGCTGAGTCACATCGGTGCGGCCCGCCCGGCGCGCAACCGTAGCCGGGGCCGACCACACCATGGGGTCCAGGACCGCTACCCAATAGGTTTCACCATGCAGCGCCGTCGCGGCGACGCCGCTGCGGGAGCGGCGCGGAGCGCCGGCGCGGAAGGACTCGACGGCCTCCAGGCCCAGCTCGCGCGAGATCTCCTCCGGGTCGACGGAGGGGTGCCTGACGTGCAGCGATAGCTGGTAGGGCGTTGCCTGTGCACTCGACTTCTTTCTCACCTGCATCTGGGACTCCCCTTTGAGGTTGCGTCCAAAGGATTTAAGAGGGGCATATGACTGCGAAACCCCCGCTGGCGTCAAATGCCGACTCGACCCGACCACACCCGCTAAGGCTTAAGGTGGTAGTGCCCCAGTTGCACTACAATGCCTCGGCCGCAGTGAATAGGCGGGGGGACAGTCGTGCAGAATTTCAAGAGGGTAGCCCTGGCCGCGACCCTGATGCTGGCGCTGGCGCGCACCGCCGGCGCACATCATTCCTTCGCCGTGTTTTTCGATACCGACGCCCAGCTGGTCAAGGTGACCGGGGTGGTCCGGGATTTCCAGTTCCGCAACCCGCATGGCGTCATCACCATCGCTGTTCCCCAGGGACACCGTGAAATCACCTGGCGCGCCGAAACGAACTCACCGTCCATTCTACGCCGACGCGGTTGGACACCCGAGAGCCTGCATGTCGGCGACCAGGTCACTTTGGAAGGCTGGCGCGCCCGCGATGGCAGCCGCTACATAAGGCTGAAGTCCGCCTCGCTCCCCGACGGCCGCCCTGTCGGACAGCCGCTGCGATGAGGTGGCTTACCATCGCACTGCTCGCCCTCGCCGGCTGCACGGCGCAAAGCAACGCGCCCTCAAGCGTCGCGGCGCCGCAGGCGGCCGCTTCAACGGCAGCCCATCCGGACTTCTCAGGGTTCTGGAACCTGGACATGAAGGTGCCACGCGATCCGACGCTGATGGCACTGGTGCCGCCGAATACGGCCTTCATGGATGACACCGGCCCGGTCGAATTTCCCGCCGGCAACTACGGCGGACTGATTCCGACCGCGGCGGCAGTGGCCGCCGCCAAGAAGTGGAACCCGCGCGACCAGCTCACACCGCAGAACGCCTGCCGCTCACCCTCCATCGTGTACGCGCTGCAGGGGCCCTTCCCCATCGAGATCTTCCAAAGCGATGTCTTCATCGTGATGAAGCTCGAGTACTACGACATGGTACGCATGATCTTCCTCGATGGTCGCAAACCCGAAGCGGACTATCCACATTCCATGACGGGCTTCTCAAGCGGCCACTGGGAAGGCTCGACGCTGGTCGTGAAGACGGACCACCTGGAGGCGGCGACCATCACCAACAACGGACTGGATCACTCGCCGAACATGACGGTCACTGAACGCTTCCGCCTCAGCGCGGATGGCAATGTTCTGATGGCCACCCAGGAATACGAAGACCCCGCCGTGATTCAAAATCGCGGCGTGCGCTTCATCGCCTGGCGCAAGCAGCCGGGCCAGCATGTTTACCCGTACGAGTGCGATCCGGGCTTCGCGGGCAACTACAAGGAAAGCAAATAGCCTGCCCCGTTATCTGAGCAGGATCAGCTGCGGCACCGCATCCGGCCCGCACCAGACGATGGCGTTCTGCTCGAACTGCCGTCCCAGTCCCTGGGCGGCCCAACGCGTGACACCCAGCACCAGGAAACTCGGTTCGCCTTCCCATCCGTTGGTGGGATGCTGTCCGGTACCAGCTATCGCCGGCAGGCTCCGACGTGATAACTCCGCCGCCAGCTCCTGCTGGCGCTGCGCGTTGACGGGCGCGCCGGCAGGGATGCCCAGCGGATTGCAGGCCGTGATGAACGCGCTGCAGCTGACCTGATAGCGGGAATGCAGGAGCATCAGATCCGGACACGCCACCTCGACATGCAAGGTCAGTGGCAGACCCTCGAGAACCCGGTAGTCGGTTTCCCGATAGGCCTGCACTGTGTGCGCATCGATGACCGAAATTGTTGCCCGCCTCAGATTCGCACGGTGGGTTTGATGTTGGCGTTCAAACTGAACAGATTCGCCGGATCGATCTTGTTCTTCAGCTGCACGAGACGCGCGTAGTTCTCGCCATAGGTGGCGCGCAGGCGCTTGTCGTCCGCGCCCGGCTCGGTGTTCACGTAGTAGCCTTCGGTGAATGGCGCGATACCATCCCACAGCGTGTGGATGTCGGCGATGAACTGCTCGGACTTGGTCCGATCGCCCCAGTTGCCATTGATCAGAAAGTCGTATTGCGCCGGGCGGTTCCAGAACGCGGTCGCATCCGGGGCTATGCGCGCCATCGCACCCGCCATCTGGTCCATGCCGGCGCTCACATCCAGATCCGCCGGCAGCGTCGCGAAGCGCCGCACCAGTTCGTCAAACAACTGCGGGGAAACCCGGTGGAAGAAGCCGGACTTGGTATAGATGGTCGTCTGGCTTGGTACCGCCGCCGTCGCGGCGCCTTCAGCACCTTGCGCAGCCAGATACGACACCGCGCCAATCGTATCCAGTAGCGGCTTGCCCAGGCTGCGCAGCGGTTCCAACAGGCGCTCACCCGCGGCCGGATCGCCACAATAATCGACCGACCAGGCGACGTAGCGCCCGACGTTCGGCCCACGGGTGGTATTGAACACCTCGGCGCTCAACTGCAGCTCATCGGGCGCCCGCGCGGCCAGTTCCGCCACCGCGGCAAACACTGTTCGCGCCTGACTGTAGGGATAGACCCGCTCGCCGGTGAGGACCTTGTGCGCCAAGGGATGCAGGTGATACTCGAACGAGGTCGCCACGCCGAAGTTGCCACCACCGCCGCGCACTCCCCAGAACAACTCCGGGTCATCGTGCGCGGAGAGGTGGCGCGCTTTGCCATCCGCCGTGACGATCTCCACGCTTTTCAGATTGTCACAGGCCAGGCCGTACAGCCGCATCAGCCGTCCCATGCCCCCGCCCAGTGTCAGCCCTGCGATACCGGTATCGGTGGCGGTCCCCATCGTGGTCGCCAGTCCGACCGCCTGGGTCTTGCGGTCCAGCTCGCCGAGCAGTACCCCACCCTGAGCCCGCGTCAGCCGCTGGCCGGTATCGACGGTGATGCCCTTCATCGGTGACATATCGATCACCAGTCCGCCATCACACATCGACTGGCCGGAAAGGCTGTGGCCACCCCCGCGAACCGCGGTACGCAGATCATGGGCACGGGCGAAATTCACGGCCCGCACAACATCGGTTGTTTCGGCACAGCGCACGATCAGCGCCGGATGACGATCGAACGATGGGTTCCATACCCGGCGCACCGAATCGTAATCCGCATCCGAGGCGAGCAGCAGTACCCCGCGCAGGCTTGCCCGCAATTCCTTGATGTCCGCCGCGTTCAGCACGAGCGGCTTGCCGGTACCGCTCAGTGCCGGCACTTGCGCGGGTATGGCCGCCGCGTGCGCCGCATCGGCCCATAGCCGACCGGCATGCGTCGCGGCGAAAGCGCCCGCGGCCAGTGTCGTGCCAAGGAAGCCGCGTCGCCCGATGCCGGGTCGCGGCTGTGGGGAAGACGTGCTGCGCTGCAGCTGCCATCGATCCGGTCCGGGTCCGATCTTCATGGGCGCAACGTTAGCACGCCGGCGGCCGCATGATATAAGCGACGGATGCCGCCCCACACCCCGACCTGGGCATCCGAACTTGATGTCGCCTTCCGCAGCGGCGCGAGTGGCCAGTGCATCCTGTACGGCAATGTGCACGACCGCCTGGCCGTGGGCGATCGGCTGATCAGTATCGACCGGTACCTGCAGGACACCCTGCTCGCCGAAATGGCCGTGGTGCTCTCGTACGACCTCGGCAACGGTCTCACCGTTGAGCGCGGGGAACAGCACCTCGCGCAATGGGTGCCTTCCTCCTTGCGCAACCTGCCGCTCGAACCGCTCGAAGCGGTGCGCTTCATCAATCGCTATGCCCGCTACCTGGTCAACATCAAGGCCGTGCAGCGCTCCGAGATTCCCAGCGTGGCCATCATGGTGCGCGGGGCCGACCAGCTGCTGCCCGCAGATGGGCAGGGCCTCAATCATGGCAGCCTGACCTGTCTGGTGCGCGACTGGGGACTAAGCAGCCCCTTCTCGCAGCTGCCCTTCTTCAGTTTCCTGATCGCCGATAATCTGACCGATCTGGATCCCCTGGTGGTGTTCGCGCCGCAGGCGAAGCTGGTGCGCATTCCACTGCCCAGCGCGGGTGATCTCGAACTGGCGCTGCGGGCCCTGCATCGGGAGTATCCGCGCACGATTCCCGCCGGAACCAATTTTGCCGCACTCGCCGCCGCCATCACCGGACTGTCGGTCAATACGCTGCAGCAGATCACCAAAGTGCGTGCCCACAACGGCCAGGTCTTGCAGTCTCATGACTTCGCGGCACTGAAGAAGGAAATGGTCGAGCGCGACGCCCCGGGGCTGGTCGAGTTCGTCGAGCCGACACGCACACTCGATGACTACTTCGGCCAGGACACCCTGAAGGAGTGGCTGCGCCAGGATATCGCCCTGTGGCGGATCAACGATATCAAGGCACTGCCCATGGGCTACCTGCTGTGCGGTCCGGTGGGTACCGGTAAGACCTTCCTGGTCGAATGCCTGGCGGGCGAGGCCGGCGTACCGGTTCTGAAACTGAAGAACTTCCGCGACAAGTGGATCGGATCCAGCGAGGCCAACCTGGAGAAGATCTTCCGCCTGATCCACGCGCTGGGTCGGTGCATCGTGTTCGTCGACGAGGCGGACCAGACTCTTGGCCGCCGTGACTCAGGGATTTCCGATAGCGGACTATCCGGACGACTGTATTCGATGATCGCCCAGGAAATGGCTGACACTGACAATCGCGGTAACGTCGTGTGGGTGCTCGGATCCTCGCGACCCGACCTCATCGAGGTGGATCTGAAGCGTCCCGGCCGCATCGATCTGAAAGTGCCGATCCTGCCCACCGCCACGCGCGCACAAAGTGGCGGACTGATCGGCGCTTTGGCGAAGCGCTATGAGCTCACGATCCAGCCGCACGAACTTGAGGAAATGTTCCCCCTGTGTCCGGTCATGCTCACTCCCGGGGCCGCCGAAGCACTGGTCGTCAAGGCCTACCGCATGTGCCGTACCGAGAATGTCGCCCCCGCCGCCGCCCTCGCCCGGTGCCTGGCGGGTTATCAAAGCGCCATCCCCCAGGACGTACTGGAACTGCAGATGCGCCTGGCGATACAGGAGGCCAGTGATCTGGCATTTGTCGCCGAGGAACTGCGCCACTATGCGACCTCCGGCACCGTTCAGGGAGTGACGTAAACCACCTGCTCGGGTTGCCAGCGCAGTCGTGCATCGGCGGCCGCCGCCGTAATTGGATAGCGACTCAGCGTCGCATCCTCCAGTGAGGCTGCCTGCAACGAGCTCACGGTGGCATCGGCGAATGCCCCAGGGTCAAACAGCCGCGCCTGCGCGGGCGTGCTGGGCCAACTCCACGACAGGCCGCGGATGGTCACTGCACCGTTCAGGACCGTGAGTTCAAGCGCCCCATCGTGGATGATGCGAACGTCAAATACCGACGGCGCTGCCGCGAAGTGGCGCCCCCCTGCATTGAGTTCGAATGGCCGCCGCTCCGGGACGACGCGGAAAATGGCTTCGCCATACTCCAGCAGCGCCAGGCGGGATCCGGCACTGAACAGAACGCCGAGCCGGGAATGTCCGTTCAGTGTGATCGTACTGCTGTCCGGCAGGGAAACGATGCGGGTTTCGCCGGGCCGGGTCGTGTAGACCGATTCGCCCCAGACCAACTGGCGCTGCGCGGCGGTGGGATGCGCATTGAACGCATAGGGCATCACGTGCCGAAAAAATGCCATCGGCAGTAGCGTCACCAGCAATCCAAAGATCACGATGAACACGGTGACGAGCTGGCGGCGATGCTGCGCCTTCGGTGGCGTTGGAATACCGAATCCGACCGGCACCAGCTGCGCCAGCACGGCGATGATATCGGGCCCATGCCACAGCTTTGCCGCATCCACGATGGCGGTGCGGTTGGCCGGCTGCCGCAGCCACTCGCGCAGCATCGAGCCTTCCTGAAGCAGCAGCCCACGCTCTAAGCGCGCCAGCCATACGGCAGCTTCTGCACTTATCTTATCGGCATCGCCGGCCACGCCGGATTGTTACATCACGGGCGGGCGCAGGGGAAGGACGGCATCCGCAGGGTGGCGGTCACCGGTCGGTGACCGCCACCCCGCAAAGAACTGCTTACTTCGTAATGTCCTTGGCGGCATCCTTGGCGGCCTTGGCATGATGATGTGCCTTGGCCTTATGGACCTGCGCTTTGGTCTTGTCGATCGCCTTGTCCGGCTGCCCCTCGACACTGGCTTTGGCCTGGTCGCCCAGCTGCTGGGTCTTCTCGGAGGTCGCCTTCGCGCCTTCCTTCACGGTGGTACCAACTTGCGCAAAGGCCACATTGCACAGCGCACAGGTTGCGACGGTCAATAGAAGCTTATTCATAATTACTCTCTCCTTGAGGCAGGTGTCGTAGGCGTATGCTAGGCGCTTCGGATGCGGCATTTGAACTGCGCGCCACACCGACCTTCCGTAGGACCTAGCCTACGTTTATCGTGTGGCGTCGGCTCTGACGAGCTTTTCCAGTGATTTCTTGGTGGCCGAGGCACCGGTGTTGGGTCCGAGGAATTCCAATATCGCGCGGCCGCCGCTGATGTGTTCCGCGATGACCTTCAAAGCGACCAGCACCGGCGTGGCCAGCATCACGCCCGCCACCCCCCAGAACAATCCGCCCAGCCACAGGCCCAGGAATATCAGCAGAGGATTGATCTTCAGTCGTCGTCCCACAAAGAGCGGCTGAATGATCTGCCCTTCGATGGTCGTAATGGCAAGGTAGGTCCCTGCCACACCCAGCACATGGGCGAGCGTGTCAAAGCTGATGGCCGCCGCGAAGGTAACGATCGCCAGCGTCGTCACCGGCCCCGCGTAGGGTATGAAATTCAGCAGCGCCGCCATAATGCCCCATACATAGGGGGTCGGCATTCCCCACAGTGCCATCGCGACGGTCGTCACCACGCCCAGCCCGATGTTGATCATTGCGGTCACGGCATAGAAGCGCCCCACTTCGTGGCGCACGGCCTCAATGATCTTCAGTACATGGGATGCATTGAGATTGTCGGCAAATGCCGCCGTCATGCGCGCCAGCATGGGTGGACCACCAGTGAGCAAGAACAGCGTCAAAATGGCGAACGTGGCCGTGCTCACCACCGCCCCCAAGGATGAGCCGATGATGTTGGACGCCGCCGATGAGGCCGGTGGCGGCGGCGCGCCGCGGCCCGAATGGCCCGGAGCGGGATTGGCGATCGAGCCGGCAGAGTTTCCGATGTCATCGACCCGATTGACGATTTTTGCGGCCGGCGCGATTTTCTGTTTGATCGCACGGATGGTCTGCGGAGCTTCGCTGTACCAATACTGGGCAGGTTTCCACAAGGACATGGCGAGGGCGCCGATGAGGCCGAAGGCCACGGCCAAGATCACCAGCGCGCTAAAGCTGCGAGGCACCCCGCGTTTGTAAAGCGCCTCGACGGGACCTGACAATACCAGCGCCAGCAGCAGTGCCAGGGCAATCGGAATGAACGCGTAGTGAGCGAAATAAAGCAGCAGGCCGAAGCCACCCAGTGCCAGAAGCTTGCACGCGCCGAGCTGGCTGACGTGAAATGGAATCGAAGTCGCGCGCCCCCCGACCGGCCCCTCGCTGTGCATATCCCACCCGCCTCTTATGGATGCTCGTCCCGTAATTTCCCGCCGAGCGCTGCCGTCAAACAGGCGATGAATGCCCCGATCACCAGTGCGAGGGACGTGAAGATCGCCATCTTCGCCGCAGCTTTTCGCGCAGCATCGGCCGCCGCCTTCACATTGTCCTTGGCCTGATTGGCCGCACTGATGAAGTCATTGACGCGGCTTTGTGCTTCCTGAGCCGAAACGCCGGTCCTGGCGGCCACCAAAGTTGCCAGATAGGTGCGGTCTGCATCCGAGACCGTACCGTTGGTTGCGACCGCCTGCACGATCACATGGGTGACTTCAGGTCGCGGATCCGGCCCGCTCTGGGCAACCGCCGCGGATGCATCCGCCGGGCGCAGCATGCGGTCCAGACCGTAGACAAAGGACGGCGTCGTCGTGCCGGCAGCCCCCTGCGCGGCACTTGCGGTTACCGCTGTCGCAACATGGGCCGCGCCGCTCACCGCCGAGAGGAGCGAAAATGCCAGCACCCCCGCCACCACCACCGTGGCCACGGCCCAGGTCACAAATCCGTGCGCCGTGTCGCGGAAGAAAACCTCGTGGGGATGGGTATCCAGCCATCGCGAACGCAGCCGGCCGGCTACGTAGCCCCCTAAGGCTGAGGACAGCCATTGCATGACGATCAGCCAGATGGCCGTGGTCACCGCGAAGGTCGTCACGGAGACCCCCTGACCTTCCCAGGGCGAAATCGAGGCAAAACCCAGTCCTGATCCGAGTGCGAACAGAACGAGTGAAGCGGCGATGGCGACGAATGCCCCCGCGAAAATGGCTGACCATGAGGCAGTGGACTTTACCGCGGTCCCGGGTTGATCCATCACATCACCCGGGAATCGTGGAGCTGATACGGGTTCCATCGCGCCTCCTTGAATCAAATGTGTGAGCACATGGCCAACAGCAGAATGATTGGAATCGGCACGCCGAGAAGCCAAAGCAGAATTCCGCGACGCATGAGGGTGTTCCTTCTATTGAGGCCGGGTGATCACGCCTGCAAACGTACGCTCAGCACAGGCACAGGTTACATCTGCGTAACACTTGATCGCCGGTAGGTTGATTCCCACTCGCCAAACCGGCTAGCGCAACTGCACAGCCGCCAACTGCTGTCCTAAGCTGATAACAGAAGAGCAATGCGACCCGTCCGATGTGCAGGAGATGTCCATGAGTGCCCAAAAGCCGTCCGACAACAAACCAAGCAGTCCATCGAAGGTTCAGGGCGAAGGAGACTATGAGTCCGCACGCCGCTTCCGCGAGGATGAAGAGAATTTTCTGAAGAAGGCCGACGTGCCGGACCTGGCCAAGCGCGCCGCCCCTCGCTCGAAGGAAGAGGCTGCCGAATTGGAACAGGCCGAGGAAGTGGGCCGTTCACACCGCGCCGATGCGAGCAGGACAAAGGACTCTGCAGAGAAATAAAGGTTCGCGGCGACGATGGATATGCCGATGCGCTGGCTGAATGAGTGTTCGAAAATGCTCCATTACGCCACGGTGTTCATGATCGTTTCATTGACCATGATCATCATGGGTTGCGGGAGCGTCCTGACCTCTTTGTGGGCCGACAAGGATTGATGTTAGCCTTACGCCCGTTCATCGTTCTACGAGATCGCAGGATCAGATGCGCCGAGCCTTTGATATTGCAATGCGGCTGGTCAGCAGCCTGATCGGACTGGCAATGGTTGCCGTCGGCATCGTATGGATGCTGCAGGGATTGAATCTGGCATTCCGCGTGGGCTTCATGGTCGGCGACAAGCACTGGACCGTGTATGGTGCCCTGCTCGCCTTGGTGGGCGCCGCTGAAGTGTATTGGAGCAATTCCCGCCAGGCGCGCAGTTGAAGCCTTAGGATTCGAATCGCCCCAAGGTTATGACTGGCGCCCCGACAAGGCCGCCTGGAATTGCGGACTCTGCAACATCGAACTGACGGTGTTGACGATGGCGTCGGAAAGCCCTTCATAGTAATTCTCCAGTTTGTAGGAGCGACCGAAGCGCTTCGCGTCACCAGAGGCCAGCCCACTCCACAGCGTGCGGCCATCGCGGCTGACCACGGTCACCCGCACCCCCACCTCTGATTGGTAGGTATTCGTCTCCCTGACGAAGAATTGCCGTACCTCACCCTTGATGGTCACGGCACCATCGCTGTCGACCGTCTTCAGACCGGCGTGCTGAAACAGCTCGCGCATGTGGGCGCTGACAAAAGCCCCTACATCATCGCCGGTGGTCACGGGCCTGGGCTGCGCGTCTTCGTCATTCTCGCCGATTGCCGACTTGTTCTCGCGGGCATCCTGGAACACCTCGAATTGAACCGTGGACTGAGACATCTGCGTCGTCCCCAGTTGAAGTTCGGAGGTCGGCTTCCATTGCAGCGGCATGTGCTCCAGCAGTTTCGTGCTCGCTTGAACACCGACAGCCATCATGAGCAGGACGGCAATAACTCTGGCGCGCATGAACATCTGAATCTCCGTACCGCAGGGGCCACTCGACATCATATGCCACGCGCACGGCTTACATGAACTCGGGCGGCAACGGCCATCCGACCAATCCGGTGTAATATCCTGCGATGCTTGCCAAGCGATGCTGCGTACCGGGGGGATTTGCGTGAGCGAGCCTTGCGCAAGCCCGCGCGCCGCAGTGCTCCTGCTGCGCGCCCTCGTCACGGTGGCACTGATGGCGGCATCGGGTTGCGCCACCGTTCATAAGTGGAAGCAGGAACACCATGAGGCCAGTCTGCACCGTCAGCAGACCGAAGAGGCTGCTGCGCGCGAGAACGGATCAAAGGCAGATCGCGCGGAAAGCCTGAGGCAGGCACAGGAGGCTGCCCGCCTGCCTCGACTGCAAGACGAACTGGTGGCCCGCGGCGATGCGGAATCTCTGGCGGCCGCCGCATTGATACAAGGCCAGATTTCCGGTTTCAGCAGCGGCACGGCGCTGGATCTGGCCGCGCGCGCCGTGGCCGCTGCACCGGATCGAACCGATCTGATGCTGTTGCAGATGCAGCTGTGTGAGGGCACACCCACCTGCGATCCGCTGCCGCTGGAGCGGCGCTTGCTGGTGCTGGACCCGGAAAACGGGATTCCCTGGGTCTATGCGTTGTTGCGGGCGGATCGAGAACATCGACCGGCAGACTGGGAGGCCGCCCGCAGCGGACTCGCCCAGGCCAAACGCGTGGACCTGTACTGGAATCGCACGGTGTCGCATCTGGCCAAGGCGGTGACCGGGAAAGCAGGCTTTAATGCCAATGCGGCGTTTAGCCAGGTAATCGGCGCTGAAGCGAGCTTCATAACCGCCCTGCAGCCGATATCGCGGGCCTGTCAGGCGCAGGAGATTAAGCGCCCTGAAGCGCTGGTCCAGTGCCGCCGGATTGCCATGGTGCTTCGCCACGCCGACACCACTTTGCTCGAGGCAAATGGCAGCAGTGTGGCCATGCGAGTCTGGCCCGCAGGCTCCGCCGAGCGTCGGGAAGTCATCAGCGAGCGGCGCGCCCTGCGCTATCGGGTGGATCTGATGACCCGCTACGCGAAGCAGCTCAATTCGCCGCAGGCGATAGATACTCTGGCGGGATTGATCGCACAGTACCCCACCGAACAGGCCGCCATGCGTGCCCTGTATGTTCATCAGGGGCTGAAGCCGGATCCACCGACGGACTGGGTTGATCCCCAACCGGACGGCTAGCGCCGCCCCTAGACGATGCCGACCAGCTGCTCGCTTACCTGCCACAGGTGTTCGGCGCTGTGCTCGTCCTGCGCCGCTGGCGAGGGCGATGCCAGCGCGCAGTCGAAGTAGTAGCCACCCGAGGCGCCTTGAACCTGCGCGGAACTGGCGAGGTAGACGAGGGTCTGCGCCCCTTTCTCGGGTGAGCGGATGAACTGCGATATGAAGCGGAAGATGCCTCGCGGAATGAGGGCCATGTCGCGCGCAATGCTGGTGCGCACAAATCCCGGATGCAGGCACGTCGCGGTCACCGACGTGCCCCCCAGACGCTTCGCCAGCGCACGCGTGAACAGAATGTTTGCCAGTTTCGATCGGCCGTAGGCGCCCATCGCGGAGTATTTGCGCAGCGCCTGCAGATCATCGAAATCAAGAACGACGCCCCGATGCGCCGCAGAGGCGGTGGTGACGATACGCGCCTGCTCAGCACGCTTCAGGGTGTCCAGAAGCAGGTGCGTGAGCAGAAATGGCGCAAGGTGATTGACCGCAAAGGTCTGCTCATAGCCCTCTTTCGATTCGGTGCGGCGTACGAACATGCCACCGGCGTTGTTGATTAGCACATCAATACGCGGCACGCGCTCCATGACGGTCGCCGCGAGCCGCCGCACGTCGGTGAGAGACGCAAAATCAGCGTGGAGAAATTCGATCGCGGCATTACCGCTACGTGCCGTAAGCTCCGCGACGGCGCGGACACCCTTTTCCGGGTCGCGCCCGTGAATCAGCACCCTCGCGCCCTGAAGCGCCAGCGCGTAGGCGGCCTCCTTGCCGATTCCGTCGGTTGCCCCGGTGATGATGCAGACCTTGTCCCGCATATCCCGCACTTGATTAGGCCGAGGCGGCCGGTACCGGGTAGGCCGCGGCCAAGGTCTCAAGCTCGCGCGGAGTCAGGGTGATTGAAAGCGCCTCTGCGTTCTCCTTGGCATGCTGCGGAGATCCCGATTCGGGAATTGCGATGACTCTGCCGCTGCGGATGACCCACGCCAGCGCCACCGCGGCCGCCGAGCACTGATGAGCGGCGCCGATCTGTGCCAGAGTACGGTCGCTGACCACGAGATTATTGTCTCCGCCGAGGGGAGAATATGCCATCACCGGCACATTGTGCTGCGTGCACCAGGGCAGCAGGTCACGCTCGATCCGACGGTTGTGCAAACTGTAGGCAACCTGGTTGGTCGCGCACAGATGACCATCCTTGACGCGGAACAGATCTTCCATCTGCCCCCGATCGAAGTTGGATACGCCCCAGGCGCGGATCTTTCCCGCCGCGCGCAGTTGCTCGAAGGCCGCCACCACGCCTGCGAATTGCGTGCTGGGAACCGGCGAATGCAGCAAGTATAGATCCAGGTGGTCGGTGCCCAGACGCGCAAGACTCGCCGCGCAGGCGTGGGCGATACCATCTCCGGAGACTTCGTCGGCCTCAACCTTCGAGACCAGGTAAATACGCCCGCGTTGACCGGCGATCACGTGACCCAAGAACTGCTCGGAGCGGCCATTTCCGTAGTTTCCAGAGGTATCGATCAGCGACATACCGAGCGCAACGCCCGCGCGTACCGCCTCCTCCTCAACGGCCGCCGGATGCCGGTCCTGCCCCAGATGCCAGGCGCCCTGGCCCAGGGCCGGCACGGTGGTGCCGTCTGGAAACTTTACCGAGTGAGCCGGATTCTGCGCCGCGAGCACTGCGCTGATGGTGGGTAGCGACAGGCCGAATGCCGCACAACCTGCACCAAACTGCCGTCGGGTGAGCAACTGCGTGTTCATGCTGACCATCTGCTTGTCTCCTCATCGGTTGGATCTACCAGATGTGTACGCGATCCTTCGGTGCAATATACAAGGGGTCTCCAGGCTTGATGCCAAAGGCCTGGTACCAGCCGTCGATGTTGCGGATGGTACCTGCTCCCGATGCCTGTGCGACCCAAAGCCAGGACGCGGCCACGATCCCGATCGATGGGAATCTATGTATCAGCCCTCTCTCCATCAGGCTTGGACTGGACCGATTCACTCGCAAGAGTGAAGCATGCGCCTGAGTGTAGCGCAGGCCCGCCACCTATCGGTGGCGGGCC
>DASYER010000115.1:0-1562 GCA_036498905.1 Steroidobacteraceae bacterium
CCCGCCACCCCTCGGGGTGGCGGGCTTTTTTGTAACCCGCTTGCGAGGTGGGCGTGCGCGGACGTCAGATGGAAAATAACGGCCTGACGGACGACGATCGTGAGTCTTGCCCGGATACGTTCGAGGTCCGCATCCGAGTAATACCAATCCGCTTAAATAGTGACACACGCCCAGTCACGAGTTCCGATTGACCGGATGCGTTGTGGGTCGTTGATTAGAAAGTGCCAGGCGGTTGTGCAGGCATCGACGATGTCGTCGTAAGTATCCCAGACCAGGGAGCAGAGTGTGTTTTCGCGCAGGTAGTGCCAAACATTCTCCATTGGGTTTAGCTCCGGAGAGTAGGGCGGCAAGGGCAGCAGCGTGATGTTGTCCGGCACGTGCAGTCGCCCGCCGGTTTGGTGCCAACCGGCGCCGTCGCAGATCAACACGGCGTGGGCGCCAGGCGCGACCTGGGTGCTGATCTCCTTCAGATGCTGGCTCATCGCTTCGGCATTGACCGTGGGCATGATGATCGCGGCACCGACGGCGCGGTCCGGGCAGATCGCGCCGAAAAGATAGGCTGAGCTATGGCGGTTATCGCGCACCATCAGCGGGCGCGAGCCGATCGGTGCCCAGACATAGGCATGGCCTCCCTTGTGGCCGACCCTGGCCTCATCCTGGAACCAGATCTCGGTCGGCCCGCCGATGGCGCGCGAAAGCAGTGCATCCTTCAGCAGGCTGGCGAAGTTTTTTTAAAGGCCTCCGCCGCCGCGGCACTCTTCTTGGGATGGTAGGGCCGAGGTTGCAGCCGCGTCAGCTGGAGCTGGTGCAGCCACTTGCCGATCGTGCTCTCATGCACTTGTACGGCGAACCGTCGGGCCACCTCGGCCTGCAAATCCACGCATCGCCAACGCACAACCTTGTGCTCGGCCGGGTCAGGGCCCTTGACGACCAGCGCTCTCAACTCAGCCATCTGTGCCGCGCTCAGAGCCGGCGCACGGCCCGGGCTGCTGTGGGACTTCAGGCCATCGATCCCGGCCGTGTTGTAACGATGGACCCAGTCCCGAAGTGTTTGCCGGTCCATACCGTTCTGCGCTGATGCCTCGCTGCGAGACCGCCCTTCCAGAACCAAGGCCAACGCCAAAAGCCTGCGAACCTGCGCCCCATCCGAGCACTTGCTTGCAAAAGACCGCAGTTCAGAAGCCGTATTGTCCGATCGCGTCACCGTCAGTGGAGCACCCATCCGATCCCTCCGCCGCACGAAACTTTGTCGCACAACATCGAATCAGAAATCACCGCTCAAGGGAATCCATTACGAGAGTCAATCTCAGCGAGGGTTGGTATTACCTCCCCCTGCAACGGTGAACTCGACCGTCAGCACGTCGCCCTTCTTGCCGGACGGGTAGTCGCTGGGGGCACGGTGGACGGCACCCACCGCACTATCGGGAAAGGTCTTGGCATAGAAGCGCGCGGCAGCCTCGGCATCCTTGTCGTACCAGACGCAAATCGTGTTCTTCGCCATGACGTGTTCTTTCCCATCCAAGTCAAATTCCGAGCCTTATGGCCCTCCCGCTCGCTCCCCT
>DASYER010000116.1:0-21875 GCA_036498905.1 Steroidobacteraceae bacterium
GCATTCGCACGAATCATCCAGGCAGACTCAGACATGCCTCATCCCCCCATCATTAATAATCAGTATACTGATTATAATGTCAAATACTTACGCCGAGGTTGTTTGCTGACAGGGGCTAAGTTAGCCGGGCACACGCGCCGGGAGAACAGATAATCTACCTTATTTGCTCCAAATTATTCCCTTGCAGCGGCCGCGCGGACCATCCTCTTCGCAAAGCTGTGCGTGCGGGCTTGCTACTGGAGCAGCGGATGCGCGGTCACTGAGGACACCCCGGGGCGGGATGCTACGGAGGAAAATCAGCTACGGAAAAAAGTGGCTGGGGTGGAAGGATTCGAACCTCCGAATGGCGGGATCAAAACCCGCTGCCTTACCACTTGGCGACACCCCACCATAACCAATCCCTCAGGCGCGCAGCGCACGAAGCGGCGAGACATTCATTCCGCGGACCACCATTCCGCGCCATGGCGCAGGGACCCTCATCACAATGTCTTGTGCCTCATCCGAAGCTGCGCAGGGTGCGAAAATGCACGACCCCGTGCCAGTCAGCCGCGCCGGTGCGAAGTGTCCCAGCCAATCCAGCGCGCGCGCGACTTCGGGGTAGCGCCCGCGCACCACCGGCTCAAAATCATTTCGCCCGCCCGACTGCAAAAAGCCGCCCATTGTGATGGGGGGTGAATTTCGTGTCAATTCAGGTGCCTGGAACAAGGCTGCCGTCGGAACATGGACCTGCGGATGCACCAAGGCGAACCAGCTCTCGGGCAGATCCACAGGGGTCAGGCGCTCGCCGCGCCCTTCGGCCCAGGCCGAATGACCCCGGACGAATACCGGCACGTCTGCACCCAGTTTGACGCCGATAGCGGCAAGATCGTCGTCGTTCATGCCACATTTCCACAGCTGGTTCAGTGCCACCAGCACCGTTGCGGCATCCGAACTTCCGCCCCCCAAACCGCCGCCCATAGGAATGCGCTTGGTGACACTCAGGTCGGCACCGAGCCGCACGCCGGTGGCCGCCTGCAGGGCGCGGGCGGCCCGCACCACCAGATCCGCTTCGGCCGGCACACCCTCGGCCCCCGCCTGTCGTTCGATCAGGGTATCGGGTCGGATCCGGATGTGGATGTCATCGGCGAGGTCTATGAGCTGAAACACGGTCTGCAGATCGTGGTAACCGTCGCTGCGGCGGCCTGTGATGTGCAGAAAAAGATTGAGCTTGGCGGGGGCCGGCCAAAGGGTCCGGATGCTCACGGGGAGTGCCAGGCTTCGATGCTGAGCTTCACGCGCACCTTATCGCGCGTCACCGTCATTTTCTGTGGCAGCGCACCGTCGGCGGTCTGCATGTACGCGCTATACGTCACCGTCCAACCGGACTGCAGAAGCGAACCCAGGTAACCGTGCGCATCGAGGCTTTCAGTACCCGTCGTGCCTGGATCGGGCACGCCCTCGATCCAGTAACGCAGGCTGTTCAACGGCGGTTCGAAGCCCATGCGCCGCGTCAGGGAATCCCGCGCCGCCTCGCTGTCGAGCGCCTCGCCGGACGGATTCGTCACCGTCAGCACGCCCGCATCGTTGACGACGCGCACGCCTCCAACCCCCAATGGACCATCCAGGCTTACGGTGCTTCGCGCACCGTCCTGGATCCAGCGCAGGTGACCTTGGAAACCGTCGGAACCGGCCGCGACGCCGATGCGTCCCTGCGCGGTGAATTGCGCGCGCGCCTGCAGCGCGGCGCGACGCGCGGGCCAAGCGGCGACGACCTCTTCAGGGGCTACGCTCGGGGCCACGGGTTTGGGAATGTTCTGGCAGGCGGTGAGCCACAGCGCCGCTGCGAGCAACGCCGACAGCTGAAGCGGCCGCACTCGCACGGCCACTGCCCCGCCCGTCACCGGCATATCAGCGGTGCCCGGAACCCGGCACCAGCCGCTGCCGCGTGGCCTCGAGCGCTGCTGAATCCGGGTGCCGCGTCAGCGCGTCGCTGAGCACCTTGCGCGCCTGCGCCTGCGAACCACTGCTCCACAGCGCCTCGACCAGGTGGGCCGCGATATCGGGGTCCTGTCCGACGTTGTAGGCATGTTCGAGAATGCCGGCGGCATCGTGCGAATCCCCACGCCGCAGCCGTACCCATCCCAGGCTGTCGAGCGCCGCCGGGCTGTCGGGTGTGACCAGCAACGCCTGACGAATCAGCTTCTCGGCGCGCGGCAGCTGCTGGCGATGATCCGCCAGGGTGTAGCCCAGCGCGTTCAGTATCGTGGGGTCCTCCGGACGCGTCGCGAGCAGCGCCTCGAAGGCCTGCACCGAATCGCGGGTCTGCCCGGCGCGCTCCAGCATGGTGGCGCGTTCATATTCCAGTGTCGGGTTATGCGGATAGGACTGGGCTGCCGCGGAGAGCAGCACCAACGCCCCTTCGGTGTCGCCGTGATCCGCCAGCAGATGAGCCTTCTGCACCACCAGCTCAAAGGTGCTGCGCGTGTCATGACTGGCCAGATCATCGATCAGCGCGAATGCCTCGGCACGCTTGTTGGCTTCCAGCAGCATACCCGCCGCGGCAATCCGCGCCGGAGCCGCCATCGAGGAATCGATGAGTCGCCGGTAGATGGCGAGCGCGGCGTCCTTGTCGCCCTGCGCCTCGGCGATCTGCGCCAGGTAGAACATCGCGCCCTCGCCCGCCTCACCGGTGCTCATCAGCGCGGTGAAGCGCTTCTGCGCCTGCGGCAGGTCGCCGTTGTCGTAGGCGAGCAGCGCCAGCCGTCGATCGATCTCCTTCGGGTCGATGTCCCCGCCGGCGCGCAGCCGCTCCAGCTCCTTGGTGGCCTCATCGGTGCGACCCAGGTCCTGCAGCACCTCGGCGACTTCGAAGGCGCCATCGCTGGTATCAAGGCGCGCGACCTCATGCGCGGTCGTCAAAGCCAGCGTGGCATCCCCGCGCAGCACCGCGATCCGCGCCTGCAGGCGCAACGCTTCGGTGGCCTTGGGGTCACGCTGCAGCGCCTCCCCGACCAGGTGCTCGGCGCGCTTGAAGTCATAGGCCTCCACCGCCATCGAACCTAAGGCGGTCAGCACCGCCGGCGAGCGCTGCGGTGTGTCGATCACCGGATCGAGGGCCGCAAAGGCGGCCGTCGCATCGGACTGCGCTGCCAACACCTGCATGGTACCGATCAGGGCGCTGTCGGCGGCCTTGGTATCCGCCGCCAGCGCGGCGCTGATGCCGGCACGGGCCTCGGTAACATGGTAGAGCTTCAGGGCGATGGTCGCGTAGATGAGCCCGGCCTGCGGATCCGTGGGGGCAGCCTTGAACCAGTTCTGCACGGCGCTCCAGGCAGCCGGGATGTCCTGGCAGTCCAACGCCACATCGGTCGCATGGCTGGCCAGTTGGGCCGGCGCACCCTGCGAGGCCACGGCGAGGTCATCTGAGGCGCCGCGACAGTCGCCTCGCTGCAATGCGAGCTCCCCGGCCACATTGGCCTGGGCCGGATCCGTCGGCGTGGCGGGGCTCTCCCCGGCCGGGTCCGGCGCCGCCTGGGTGACGGCAGGATCCGCAGCAGCGCTCACACCTGCCGGCGGGACGTGGCATCCTGCCAGGATCAGCGCCGCCACCGCGCCAGCCGACAGGGTCATCCAGATTCGTGTCGCAGCCATGCGGCCACTATATATCCAAACAACGCCTTGTCACCTCCATCAGGCATCGCTGAGAATGCCGCGCCCCTGCCCGGGCTGGATCTGTAACTTTAAGTAACCCAATGAAGGATTCGATACGCCAACGCCTGGAGAAAATGGTCGACCGCTTCGAGGAAGTCGGCGGCCTGCTGGCTGATCCGTCCATCGACGGCGGTTCAGCGCAGTTTCGCGAGCTCTCGCGGGAATACGCGCGACTGCAACCCCTTACCGAGGGCTTTCAGGCCTACCGCGCTCTGGAGTCGGACCTGGCGACTGCCCAGCTGATGGCTGCGGATCCGGACCCCTCCATGCGTGAGATGGCCGCGGAGGAGGGTCAGCGACTGGGCGGCGCACTGGAGAGCACCGAAGCGCGACTGCGCAGCCTGCTGGTCCCGCGCGATCCGCGCGATGAAAAGAACATCTTCCTGGAAGTGCGCGCCGGCACCGGCGGGGATGAGGCGGCGATATTCGCCGGTGACCTGCTGCGCATGTACATGCGCTACGCACAAACGCGTGGCTTCGCGACCGAAATCATCAGCGAGAGTCCCGGGGAGCACGGCGGCTACAAGGAAGTGATCTGCCGCATTGCCGGACAGAACGCGTTCTTCCAGTTCCGCTTTGAATCCGGTACGCACCGCGTGCAGCGCGTGCCGGCCACCGAGGCGCAGGGGCGCATCCACACCTCCGCGTGCACGGTTGCCATCCTCCCCGAAATCGACGAGGTCGAGAAGATCGACATCAATCCGGCGGATCTGCGCGTCGACACCTATCGCTCCTCGGGCGCCGGCGGCCAGCATGTGAACAAGACGGACTCAGCCATCCGCATCACACATATTCCAACCGGCCTGGTGGTCGAGTGTCAGGAAGAGCGCTCCCAGCATAAGAACCGTTCCAAGGCGATGTCGTTGCTCAAGTCGCGACTGCTCGCCGCCGAGCAGGAGAAGCAGCACAGCGAGCAGGCGCATGCCCGCAAGCTCCAGGTCGGTAGCGGTGATCGCTCCGAGCGCATCCGCACCTACAATTTCCCGCAGGGACGCGTCACCGATCACCGCATCAATCTGACGCTGTACAAGCTGGCCGACGTGATGGACGGCAACCTGGATGAGCTCATCGGGGCCCTGCAGCAGGAACATCAGGCCGAGGAGCTGGCTGCGCTGCTTTAAGCGGGTGAGTTAAGCATTCTTAATACGCCCGCAAGGCGCGTCCGGCGTCTGGTTCGTTATTGTCTGGGCATGAGTTCGCGTTGGGCAGCACTAATCTTTGTACTGGCGATACCGGCCGTGCGGGCCGACACCGTCACGCGCCCGGTCACGGCCACTCCGCCTCTGCAGGTGGTGCCGGCGACTCCGGCATCGCGCAACGTTCAGCAGCGCATGCGCGCATGCAACACCTCGGCCGATACCAGGAAGCTGCACGCGGCCGCGCGCGAGACCTTCATCAAAAGCTGCATGGCGCCACGCCGCAGCCGCGCGATCTCACGCGCCGGCAATCAGGCCAAGACGAACCCGTAGACCGGGCTCATTGTCCTCCAGCAGCAGCTGCGCGTGATGCAGTCTGGCGATCGCCGCCACCAGACTCAATCCCAGCCCGCTGCCATCCTTGGAGCGCGCCTGAGGCAGTCGCACGAAAGGCTTCAGAGCCGCGGCGCGGTCCTCGCCGGCAATGCCCGGCCCATCATCGGCAACCCACAGCCACACGGTCGGACCATCGCGGTGCGTGCCGATATCGATATGGCCGCCGGCGCGAATATATTTGAGTGAGTTCTCGACCAGATTGGTGACGGCCTGTGCCAGCAGCTGGCGGTTGCCATTGACCTGACAGTTGGCCGCCGTCCGCACCCGCAGCGTCATGCTCTTTTCGCGGGCGGCCGGCTCATACAGTTCACCGATATCGGTGATCAGATCGGCGACATCCACCGTCTCATGATTCGCCGCGGCCATGCCGGACTCGGCCTGCGCGATCTGCAGCAGCGTCGCGAGCGTGCGCTGTACGCGATCGAGCTCGGTGAGTGCGGCATCGATGCCGGCGCGCACCGGCGCATCCGTGGTCGGCATCCGTCCGGCATCCTCGAGCCGGCCGCGCAGCCGGTACAGCGGTCCGCGCAGGTCATGCGCGGCACTGTCGAAAGTGGCCCGCAGCAGCTGCGTGTTCTCCGCCAGCCGGTCGACCATGTTGTTGACCGCCAGGGCCAGCGCGTCGAATTCATCCTGAGATCCGCCGACCGGGAGGCGGCGTTTGAGATCGCCGCCGACGATGGCATCACAGGTATCGGCCGCGCTTTGCACGCGGCGGGTGAGCTTGCGGCTCAGGAAGTACCCGGCGATTGCACCGGCCAGTGCGGTCAGGCCGATGCCCCACACGGTCGCATAGCGAAAAGTGCTCGCGAAGCGCCGCTGCTGCATCACATCGAGCCCCACGAGCAGTCGATGCCCATCGGGCAACAATGAGACGCTGGCGCGCACCGGGTGGATCACCCACGAATCATCACTGCCGCGTGCGCGCAGGGGAAACTGCGTCCATTGCCCGTCGGGGATGCCGTCGAAGGGCCACCTCTCGACATTGCCGCCCTCCTTGACCAGGTTGTTGTCCACCAGCAGATACACCGCACCGGTGCGGCCGTAGGTGTCGGTGCGGAAGCTCAGCTCATCGGCGAGGCCCGAGAGCCCCTGGCGGTGATATTCATCCTCGAGGCCCTCGAGTTCCGCCGAGATGACGGCATCGACTTCATTGTTGATGACGGTCGTGGTGAGGAAGTAGACGGTGCCCAGCAGCGCACTCACACCCAAGGTGAATATGGCGCCGTAACCCAGCGCCAGATGCGCCGCCGAAGTTCTAAACGGGCTGATCTTCATCGCGGATTACGTAGCCCGCGCCACGCACGGTGTGGATCAGCGGTCGTGCGAAACCCTTATCCACGGCCTGGCGCAGGCGACTCATGTGCACGTCGATGAGATTGGTCTGCGGGTCGAACTGCAGGTCCCACACCCCCTCGAGCAGCATGGTGCGCGTCACGACCTGATCGGCATGACGCATCAGGAACTCGAGCAGCTTGAACTCGCGGGCGGTGAGCTGGATCTCCTTGCCCGTGCGCGTGACGACGCGACTGAGCAGATCCATTTCCAGATCGGCCACCCGGATCCTAGTCTGCGGCAGGTTCTTCTCGGCGGCACTACGGCGCAGCAGCGCTTCCACGCGCGCCACCAGTTCCGAGAACGCGAAGGGCTTGGTCAGATAATCATCCCCGCCGGCCTTCAGTCCCAGCACCCGGTCATCGACCGTGCCGAGCGCGCTGAGCACCAGCACCGGGGTTCGAACGTTGCGTTCGCGCAATGCCCGCACCACCGCCAGGCCATCCAGGTGCGGCAGCATCCGATCGGTGATCAACAGATCGAAGCTCTGGTCCAGCGCCTGTTTGAGGCCATCGCGACCATCCACGGCCAGCACCACGGTGTAGCCACTCTCCTGCAGTCCCTTCTGCAGAAATCTCGCGGCCTCCAGGTCATCCTCGATCAGCAGCAGTTTCATGGTCGATCCACTTTGGGCCGCCCGGCTTCCGCCTGACGCACCGTCAGGTCCCCGAGCATGGCCAGCAGTTGCGCGCCACACCACGGCACGAACAAGGCACTGCCGAGAATCCCGAGCGGTACGGCCAGCTCCGACAGGCGCTTCAGGTCCGAGACTCCGAATCCGATCGCGGCCACGCCGGCCGCGGTGGTTGCAAACACCAACGTCAGGATCAGCACCCCGCCCAGTGCAGCCGACAGCACCGAAGTGCGCCACCAATTGCCGCGCAGCAGCCGGAAGCTCACCCGCATCGCCTCGATCGGTCCGAGTTTCTTCAGCACCAATGCCACGGGCGCGAAGAACAGTCCCAGCGACAGCCACGCGGCCGGCAGTGACAGGGGAATCAACAGCACCAGCATGGCGGGATTGATCGCCGCCGGATTGGTCAGGGCCGGTGTGAGCCCGGCCATGGGCAGTGCGTAGATGAAGGGCAGCAGGGCGAAACTGACCGCGAACGTGGAAAGCGCCACGCACACGATCAGTCGCGACAGCAGAGCCCCAGCCTGGCGCACTTCGGCCAGGACGCTGGTACTCTCACCGGCGGCGAGCGTCTTCTGTCGCAACAGCAGGGCGCTGCCGAACAGCAGGGTGAGAATGCTGCCCGCGACATTCCAGGCCCACCAGATCGGGTCCGCGTCCTGCGCGCTCTGGAGGGTGAGAATGTTCTGCAGCGGCAGATTGAGGGTGATGTTGCGCAGATTCGCCAGGTTGCCGCAGATCGCGATGAGGATCGCATAAGGCAAGGTGGCGGTGAGTGTCAGACGGAAAATCTTCGCACCGGTGCGCAGCACTTCGCGCATGGTCTGCGCCCGATCCGGGGGATACAAATTCTGTGGCATTCGCCAATACTAAAGGATGACCGTGCAGCTCACGACTTCGGATTTGCTCGCGCGCGGCACGGCGCTCCTGGGGCCCCTGCCGGAATTGCCGGCCCTGGATGCCGGAATCCTGCTGGCCTTCTCGCTGGGCGTGCCGCGCGTACGCCTCAAATCGCACCCGGAGGAGGTGCGCACGAGCGCCGACGTGGAGCGCTATCTGGCGCTGATCGAGCGGCGCGCCCAAGGCGAACCGCTGGCGTACATCACCGGCAGGCGGGAGTTCTGGACGCTCGAGCTGCGCGTGACCCGCGATGTGCTGGTACCGCGGCCGGAGACCGAACTGCTGGTGGAGCGCGCCCTGACGCTGTGCGCCGCGCCGACCGCGCGGGTGGCGGACCTGGGCACCGGCTCCGGTGCGATTGCCCTGGCGCTGGCGGTCGAACGTCCGGCCTGGGAGATTGTGGCCATCGATGCATCCGCCGCCGCCTTGGGCATCGCCGCGGACAATGCCCGCCGACTGGGCCTCATCAATGTCACATTTCAGTCCAGTCACTGGTTTTCGGCCCTCGAAGGTGAGCGCTTTGACCTGGTGGTCAGCAATCCGCCCTACGTGGACGCCCGGGACCCGGCGCTTGAGGCGCTGCGGTATGAGCCGCGACAGGCACTGACGCCGGGTGAGGATGCGCTGGCGGCTCTGCGCGCCATCATCCATGAGGCCCCCGAGCATCTGCATGCGGGGGGTTGGCTGGCCCTGGAGCACGGCGCCACTCAGGCCGCTGCCGTGGCCCATGAACTTGTCGCGTGCGGCTTCGGCAGCGTACGCTCGTACCGCGACCTGGGCGGCCATGAGCGGGTGACCGAGGGCCAGCGGATTCAGGATCGCGCCATCAGCAGCTAAAAGGAACCTTTTCATGATCCGATTCCAGACCACGCTCGGCGACTTCACCATCGAGCTGATGCCCAAGGAAGCGCCGGTCACGGTCGAGAATTTCGAGCGCTATGTGCGCGAGGAATTCTTTGACGGTCTCATATTCCATCGGGTCATTCCCGGCTTCGTCATTCAGGGCGGCGGCATGACCCCGGACATGAGCCAGAAGGACAACCACGCCCCGATCAAGAACGAGGCCACCAACGGGGTGAAGAACGAGCGCGGCTTCCTGTCGATGGCCCGTACCAACGACATCAACAGCGCGACCTCCCAGTTCTTCATCAACCTCAAGGACAATGACTTCCTCGACCACAAGCCCGGCTCCTACGGGTATGCGGTATTCGCCAAGGTCGTGGACGGCATGGACGTGATCGACCAGATCGCCGGCGTGAAGACCGGCCGGCGCCGCGGTCACGACGATGTGCCGGTGGAAGATGTGGTGATCGTCTCGGCGCGCGAAGTCGCGGCCAATTGACCGCCCGGGCTCGCGCAGGATGCGCCGACTGCTGCGCTGGATCCTGTGCCTGCTCGTCATCGGCATCGCCGCGAGCATTGCCGCAGTACTGCTGATGCGCTGGTGGCCCCCGGTCACCAGCGCCTTCATGCTCGAGGCACGCCTTAGCGCATGGTTCAGCGGCGACTTCGACTTTCACCTGCATCACACCTGGGTGGATCGCGACCGCATCGCTCCCAGCGCGCAGCTGGCCGTGATCGCCTCGGAGGATCAGAAATTTCCGTTCCATCACGGCTTCGACTTCAACTCGATCCAGGATGCGATGCGCGAACAGGAGGACGGCGGGCGCTCGCGCGGGGCCAGCACCATCTCCCAACAGACCGCCAAGAACCTGTTCTTGTGGGGCGGCCACAGCTACGTGCGCAAGGGCCTGGAAGCGTGGTTCACGCTGCTGCTGGAACTGTGCTGGCCGAAGAGCCGGATACTGGAGGTCTACCTGAACAGCGCGCAGTTCGGACCCGATGTCTATGGAGTGGAAGCGGCGGCGCAGACCTATTTCCATAAGCATGCCGCGAGCCTGACACGCAGCGAAGCCGCGCAACTCGCGGCGGTGCTGCCCAATCCGCAGCGTCTGCATGCGGGCAGGCCATCGGCTTATGTGGCGAGCCGGCGCGAATGGATTCTCGGACAGATGCGCGGTCTTGGCGAGCTGACCTACCTGCGGAATCTGCACTGATGGCGCGCGTACTCCTGGCGACTTTCGGTTCACTCGGAGATCTGCATCCGTATATCGCGGTGGGACGGGCGCTGCGGGCGCGTGGGCACCAGGCGCGCATCGCGACCAGCAGCGACTACCAGTCGAACGTTGCGGCGGCGGGGCTGGAATTTGCGCCCGTGGCGCCGAGCCTGGTGGAACTGGGCACGCCGCAGGAACTGGCACGCCGGGTCGCGGATCCGATGCGCGGCACCCAGACCCTGGTGCGGGACCTGCTCATGCCGCATCTGCGCGAATCCCATCAGCAGCTGCGCGAGGCGGCGCGTGATGCCGATCTGCTCATCAGTCATCCCCTCACATTCATGGTGCAGGTGGTCGCCGCCGAGCAGCACAAGCCATGGCTTTCCACCGTGCTGGCCCCGGCAAGTTTTCTCTCGCGCCACGATCCGCCGGCCATGGCGCCGATCAACTCCATGCAGATCGCGCATCGCCTCGGCCCCTGGGCGTACGATGCGCTCATGCGCCTCATCCGCGGCACGGTACGTCGCTGGGAGCAGCCGCTGCACGAATTGCGCGCCGAACTGGGAATGCCCCGCAGCCGCAAGATCATGATGTTCGAAGGGCAGTTCTCACCCGCAGGCACCCTGGCCCTGTTCGATGCCCCATTGATGCAGCCGCAGCCGGACTGGCCGCCACACACCCGCGTGTGTGGTGCCCCGCTGTACGAAGGGGCCACGCCCGATCCGGCGCTGCTGGCATCGCTGCACGAATTCCTGGCCGCCGGTGATGCGCCGATCGTGTTCGCGCTGGGCTCCTCGGCCGTGTGGCTGGGCGGGGATTTCTGGCCGGCCGCCATCGAGGCGGCACGACAGCTCGGACGGCGGGCCATCCTGCTCACCGGCATGGACCGGCTGCCCGACCTGCCCGCATCGGTGCGCGTCTTCAACTACCTGCCGTATTCGTATGTCTTCGCGCACGCCTGTGCGGTAGTGCATCAGGCCGGGATCGGAACGCTGTCCCAGGCGCTACGCGCGGGGCGGCCGCAGCTGCTCACGCCGGTGTGGTTTGATCAGCCCGACAATGCGGCGCGCGCCTGCAAACTGGGCGTGGCCCGTACGCTGCCCTTCGGCCGAGTCACGGCCGCACGCCTGGCGCAGCAGTTGCGCCGCCTGCTGGGCAATTCAGCGTACGCTGCCGCCGCGCAGGATCTTGCGACCACGCTCAATCGCGCGGATGGCGCGCCCATTGTGGCCGGATACGCGCTTGAGGCATTGGGCAGCGCCTGAAGGTAAGGCGCGAGCGGTCTCAGTGCAGTGCCTGGCCGGACTCCCGGCCCGCCTCGCGGCCCGACTCGGCATCCGCGAACAGGGCCTCCACCGCGGCCGCATCGTACTCGTAAGGGCGATTGCAGAAATCACAGGTCACCGTGACCGCGCCCTGCTCCTTGAGTACATCACGAACCTCTTCCTGCCCGAGGCCGCGCAACATGGCGTCAACGCGCCCGGTGTCGCAGCGACATTCGAACTTCGCCGGCACGCCGGCAAAGATCCGCACGTCGTGCTGCCGGAAGTCCTGCATCAGCAGTTCCTCGCCGGTGAAGTGCAGCAGATCGGCGGCCGTGACGGCCTCGAGGCTCGCCTGCGCATCGCCCCAGGCGGTGCCGGCCTCATCATCGGCGCCGTCGGCGCTGCTGCCGCCCACACCCGGCAGACGCTGCACCAGCAAACCCGCGGCATTGTTCGCATCGGCCGCGAGACGCACGCGCGTGGGCAACTGCTCGGAGGAAGCAAAGTACGTCTCCAGGCACGCGGCCAGCGAATGACCGGTCAATGGCACCACGCCCTGGTAACGCAGTTCGCGCTCCTCGGCCTCGATGGTCACCGTCAGCCGACCCTCCTCGCCGACCAGCCAGCGGAACACCTCAGGTGTCAGTGACGCCGCGGCGCCCTCGCCCTGTGCCCGGGCCAGGGCCCGATAGCGAAAGTCATGGGTGCATTGCGCGACGAGCAGCCCGACGGCCCCATTGCCCTGCAGCTGCAGCGTCAGGGTGCCCTTGAATTTGAGCGTGGAGGCCAGCAGCAGCGAGGCGCATACGGCCTGGCCCAGCAGCTCCTGCACCGGAGGCGAGTATTCGCGGAACTGGCGCAGATCCCGCCAACCCTGGCCAATGCCGACCCACTGGCCGCGCACGGGCCGGCCGTCGAACACGAAACGTTGCACCTGTTCGGGCGCGCGAAATTCAGTAGTCATGGTGGCGCACTTTGGGGGCAGCGCTGCGCAATCTCAATACCAGGCAGATTTGTATGCCGCCGCCCTGCAGCTAACTTATTGATTTCTGGCGCGCGGATCAGCCAAGGCCGACCTTAGCCGGCCAGCTTCTTCTTCAGCAGCTCATTCAACTGCGCAGGATTCGCCTTGCCACCGGTGGCCTTCATGACCTGGCCGACGAAGTAACCGAACAGCTTGTCCTTGCCGGCCCGATAGTCGGCAAGCTGTCCCGGGCTCTTCGCGATAACTGCATCGATCGCCTGTTCGATTGCGGCCGGATCGGAGATCTGCTTGAGACCCTTTTCGGCGATCACCGAATCGGCATCGGTGCCGCTCATCCACATGGCCTCGAAGACCTCCTTGGCGATCTTGCCGGAAATGGTGCCGTCGGCAATGCGCTTGAGCAGGCCCGCGACGCGCACGGCGTTGAGCTTGGTGTGAGCGATGTCGATGCCGTCGCGATTCAATGCGGCCGCCAGCTCCCCCATGACCCAATTGGCGGCGAGCTTCGGATCATCAGGGATCTCCTTCACCACCGCCTCGAAGTAATCCCCCAGCTCACGGCTCGCGGTGAGCACGGCCGCATCATAGGGCGAGAGCCCGAACGTAGCGGCGAAGCGCGCGGCCTTCTCATCGGGCAATTCGGGCAGCGACTTGCGCACCGTGGCGATGAAGGCTTCATCGACCGCGACGGGCAGCAGATCCGGATCCGGGAAGTACCGATAGTCGTTGGCCTCCTCCTTCGAGCGCATCGAGCGCGTCTCACCCTTATCGGGGTCGTACAGTCGCGTCTCCTGCAGCACCTTGCCGCCGGACTCGATGATTTCGATCTGGCGCGCCACCTCGTAGTGGATGGCCTTTTCGACGAAGCGGAAGGAGTTCAGGTTCTTGATTTCCGCGCGGGTACCGAACTTCTCGGCCCCCTTGCGCCGCACCGAGACGTTGGCATCGCAGCGGAACGAGCCTTCCTGCATATTGCCGTCACAGATCTCCAGGTACCGCACCAGCGTGTGGATCTTCTTCAGATATCCCACCGCTTCCTTGGCCGAACGCATGTCCGGTTCGGACACGATTTCAATCAACGGCGTGCCCGCACGATTCAGATCGATTCCGGAGAATGCACCCAGGCCCTCGTGCATGGACTTGCCCGCATCCTCCTCCAGGTGCGCGCGCGTGATGCCGATGCGTTTATGGGCACCGTCCTCGAGCACGATGTCCATATGACCTTTCGCGACGATGGGCAGCTCGTACTGGCTGATCTGGTAGCCCTTCGGCAGATCCGGGTAGAAATAATTCTTGCGCGCGAATACCGACACGGGCGTGATGCTTGCGCCCACCGCCAGGCCGAACTTCACCGCCATGCCCACGGCGGCCGCGTTCAGCACCGGCAGCACCCCCGGATATCCTAAGTCCACGAGATTTGCCTGCGAATTCGGCGGCGCGCCATAGGCGGTCGGCGATCCGGAGAAGATCTTTGATTTGGTCGCCAGCTGGGCGTGGATTTCCAGCCCGATGACGGTTTCCCAGGTTTCGTTATTCATAGCCAGGAGGAACTCGGGTATGCCAGTCGGTTTCGCGCTGATAGGCATGGGCCGCGCTCAGCAGGCGCTCTTCGGCAAAATGCCGGCCGATGATCTGCAGCCCCACCGGCAGGTCCTGCGCGAACCCGCAGGGAATGGACATCGCGGGCAGCCCCGCGAGGTTCGCACCGATGGTATAGATATCGTTCAGGTACATGGTGATGGGGTCGGAAGTCTTAGACCCGAGCCCGAAGGCCACGGTCGGGGTGGTCGGACCCATCAGCACGTCGACCTGCGTGAAGGCCTGCTCGAATTCGTTGGCGATCAGCCGCCGTACTTTCTGCGCCTTGATATAGAAGGCATCGTAGTAACCGGCGGACAGCACATAGGTGCCGGTCATGATGCGACGCTTGACCTCTGCGCCGAAGCCTTCACCGCGGGAACGCTTGTACAGGTCCAGCAGATCCTTCGGATCCTTGGCCCGATGCCCGAAGCGCACGCCGTCAAAGCGCGCGAGGTTGGAGGAACACTCGGCCGGGGCCACGACATAGTAGGCCGGAACGGAAAGTCCCAGGTTCGGCACGCTCACTTCGACGAGCTTTGCGCCGAGCCTCTCGTAAACCGCGAGTGCCGCGCGCACGCAGCGCTCGTTGGCGGGGTCCAGGCCCTTCTCGAAGAACTCCTTGAGCAGTCCGATCTTCAGGCCCGCCAGGGGCTGATCGAGGCCGGCTACGTAGTCGGGGACGGGCTTGTCGACGCTGGTGGAATCACGCGGATCAAAGCCGGCCATGGCCCGCAGCACCAGCGCGGCATCCTCGGCCGAAACGGTGAGCGTTCCGCCCTGATCGAGGCTCGAGGCGAAGGCAATCATGCCGTAGCGGGAGACTCGCCCGTAGGTGGGCTTCAGGCCCGTGACACCGCACAGCGCCGCCGGCTGACGGATCGAGCCGCCGGTATCGGTCGCGGTGGCCAGCGGCGCCAGTCGCGCGGCCACGACGGCGGCCGAACCGCCCGAGGAGCCACCCGGCACGAGCTTCGGATTCCAGGGGTTATGCACCGGCCCGAAGTAGCTGGTTTCGTTGGAGGAGCCCATGGCGAATTCATCCATGTTGGCTTTGCCCAGCATGATCATGCCTTCGGCCTTGAGCTTCGCCACAACGGTCGCATCGTAGGGGGCGACGAAGGTGTCCAGCATGCGCGAAGCGCAGGTGGTGCGGACCCCTTCGGTGCAGAAGATATCCTTGTGAACCATGGGGATACCGGTGAGCGGACCACCCCCGCCACCGGCCAGCACGCCGTCGGCGACTGCCGCCGCCTGCATGGCGGACGTGCCCGTCACGGAAATCAGGGCGTTCAGCCGTGGCTGGTGCGCCTCGATGCGCGCCAGCAACATCCGGGTCAGCTCGACGCTCGAGAACTCGCCGGCCCGCAGGCCCTTTGCCAGTTCGGCCAGAGATTGGGTATGCAGACTCACTCGATGACCTTTGGCACCAGATACAAGGATGCGGCGACCTGTGGAGCGTTGGCCTGGTAGCGCTCGTGCGCATCGGTCTCCGTGGCCGCATCGGGGCGCAGGCGCTGCGTGAGTCCCGGCAACGGATGCGCCATGGGCGCGACCGCGTCGGTCTGCGCGCGCTCCAGGTCGCCAACAAACGACAGAATGCTCGTCAGGCTCTCCTGATAGCGGGGAATCTCGGCCTCGTCCATTGACAGACGTGCCAGGTGGGCAATCGATGCAATCTGTTCGGGCTTCATCTCGTGCCTTCGTTGAGTTGTGATGCCGCGCTCAAAAAACTGCGGGAAAATGGGCGCGAAATGATACACCGCGCCTTGCTCAATGTCGCATCGGTTGCTATGGTACGCGCCACTTCCGGGAGGCTCCTCCCGCTTGCTTCAAACGCCGGTTTTTTTTCATGTTCAAACGCCTTCGCGGTTACTTCTCCAGTGATCTGTCGATCGACCTGGGCACTGCCAATACTCTGATCTACGTGCGGGACAAGGGAATCGTGCTCAACGAACCCTCGGTCGTCGCCGTTCAGGATGAACCCACCCGCGGGGGCAAGATCATCGTGGCCGTCGGTTCTGAAGCCAAGGGCATGCTCGGACGTACTCCCGGGCACATCAACGCCGTACGCCCCATGAAGGATGGCGTCATCGCCGACTTCACGTACACGGAGAAGATGCTCCAGTACTTCATCAACAAGGTCCACGGCAATCGCATGCTCAAGCCCTCCCCCAGGGTACTGGTGTGCGTGCCGTTCGGTT
Source organism: Steroidobacteraceae bacterium (assembly GCA_036498905.1). Classification (GTDB taxonomy): domain Bacteria; phylum Pseudomonadota; class Gammaproteobacteria; order Steroidobacterales; family Steroidobacteraceae; genus DAIDKA01. The sequence goes on from DASYER010000116.1 coordinate 16,181, forward strand.
CGACCCAGGTCGAGCGCCGGGCCATCCGCGAATCGGCCGAAGGGGCCGGTGCGCGCAACGTGGCCATCGTCAGCGAGCCGATGGCCGCGGCGGTCGGCGCGGGTCTGCCGGTGCACGAGGCGCGTGGCTCGATGGTCCTGGACATCGGTGGCGGCACTTCGGAAGTGGCCGTGCTGTCCCTGAACGGCATCGTGTATGCCAACTCGGCCCGCATCGGCGGCGACCGCTTCGATGATGCGATCATGAATTACGTGCGCCGCAACTACGGCATCCTCATTGGCGAGGCGACCGCGGAGCGCATCAAGATCGAAATCGGTTCGGCGTACCCCGGCCAGCAGGTACGGGAGCTGTCGGTGAAGGGCCGCAATCTGTCCGAAGGCGTGCCGCGCAGCTTCACCCTCAACAGCAATGAAATCCTCGAAGCGCTGCAGGAACCCCTGCAGAGCATCGTCAGCGCCGTCAAACAGGCGCTGGAACAGACTCCGCCGGAGCTGGGCGCAGACGTGGCCGAACGCGGCATCGTCCTCACCGGCGGTGGCGCCCTGCTGCGCGACATCGACAAGCTGCTGACCGAGGAAACCGGGCTGCCCGTGGTGGTGGCCGATGATCCTCTGACCTGCGTGGCCCGCGGCGGCGGACGCATCCTCGAGCTCATGGATGAAATGGGCCCGGGGCATTTCGGTCTCGAGTAACCCACCGCCACCCGTACGATAACGAGTGTGGCTGTCTACGGCGCAGGAAACTACCGGGCATCGCAGGGGCGGGGAACGGCCCCCGGTTTCAGTTTCACCGTGTATGCCATCCTGGCGATCGTGCTCATGGTCCTGGACCGCCGCGGCGGCTGGCTGGTACAGGCTCGCTACTACCTGAGCGGGGCCGCCTATCCGCTGCAGCTGGCGGTCAGCTCGCCGGCTGAAGCCTGGCACTGGACCAAGGCCAGCCTCACCGCCCGCGAAACCCTGGAGGCGCAGAACGCCGCGCTGCTCGCGCGTAATCGGGAGCTGTCCGTGCGGCTCATGCGCTTCGACGCCCTGACCCGCGAGAACGCCGAGCTGCGTGGCCTGCGCAATGCCCTGCCCGTGGTTGCCGACCATTGGATGCCCGCCGAGGTCGTCGATGTGGAACTCAACCTGCTGCGGCAACGGCTGCTGGTCAACCGCGGCGCGCACAACGGCGTGTTCAGGGGCCAGGCCGTTCTGGATAACTTCGGGGTGCTCGGCCAGACCACCCGGGTCAGTCCGTGGAGTTCCGAGATCATCCTGGTGACCGACCCGGAACACGCCATCCCGGTGGAAATCGAACGCACCGGTGTTCATACCATCGCCGTGGGCACGGGAGATCCGGACTCCCTTGCACTGCCGTACCTGCCCGGCAATGCGGATGTCAAACCCGGCGACCTGCTGCTCACCTCAGGCCTGGGGGGCGTATTCCCCCAAGGCTACCCGGTGGCGCGCATCGCGGAGATTCGCCACGATGCCGTGCAGCCGCTGGGACAGGTCCGGGCCACGCCCCTGGCACACCTCGGGGCGCTGCACGAGGTCACGCTGGTGTGGTTCCAGGACGGTCATCCGGCGGCCCCCGTGCGCTTGAAGAATGGCGAGACGACGAGCGGAAATCCGTCCCTGCAGCGCCAGCCCTCACCGCCTCTGGAGCTGCTGCCGCCGCCGAATCTGCCACGCCTTACGCCACCGGCGGCCACTGCCTCCGCACCGGGCGCCCGATGATCGAACGTACCCAAGATTCGCTCGGGCGCGTGCTGTTGAGCGTGGTCGTCGCCCTGGTGCTGTCGGTGCTGCCCCTGCCCGACTGGCTGGCCGCCGTACGGCCCGCCTTCCTCGTGCTCACCGTCATGTACTGGTCGATCGCCGCACCCCGCGCGGGGGGCATCGCATTGGGCTTCTTCTCCGGCCTGGCCCTGGACGTGTTCCGCGGGGCAGTACTGGGACAGAATGCGCTGGCGCTGACCGCCATCACCTACGTGGTGGTGCGCGAGCATCAGAAGATCCGCCTCAAGCCTGCGTTCCAGCAGGCCCTGATCATGCTCGGCGCGCTCATCGTCTACGAATTCATTCTGTTCGCCATCGACGGCTGGACCGGACATCCGAATACCAGCCCGCGACGCTGGTTGCATGCCCTGACGGGCGCGCTCATCTGGCCGTTCGTGGCGGCGGTGCTCGATCGCGTGCGTGGCACGCACTGATGCGCGGCGTACGAATCAAGGACCACTGGAAGGAACAGCGGCTGTTCGATCAGCGGGCGCTGGTCGCGAGCGCCATCGGCGCCATCCTGCTGTGCATCCTTGCCGGACGCCTGGTGCTGCTGCAGGTCATGCGCTACGACTACTACTCGCAGCAATCCCAATACAATCGCGTGCGCGTGGAGCCGATTCCGGCGGCCCGCGGCCTGCTGCTGGACCGCAATGGCCAGACCTTCGCCGGCGGGCAGCCGGGCTACCAGCTGGAGCTGGTGCGCGAGGAAGTTCCCGATCTCAACGCGACGCTCAAGGGCCTGGTCGGCATCGGCCTGCTGACGGCCGAGGAAGTGCCGGACATCCGCCGCACCATACTCTCGCGCCGCAGCTTCGACAGCGTCCCGATCCGATTGCGCATGACCGATGAGGATGTCGGGCTCTTTGCAGTGCATCGCTTCGACTTTCCGGGCGTGGACATCAAATCGCGCGAGACCCGCTGGTATCCCAACGGAGCGCTCGGCGTGCACGCACTGGGCTATGTCAGCGCGCTCAGCGAGGCGGATCTGCAGCGTGTCGATACCGCGGCCTACGCCGGCACCTCGGTGATCGGCAAGCTGGGCGTCGAGGGCGCGTACGAGAAGCAGCTGCATGGCACCAACGGCTATCGCCAGATTCTCGTCAACGCCGAGGGCCGCTCGGTGGAGAAGATCGGCAGCGTGACGCCACAGCTGCGTACGCAGGTGCCGATCGCCGGGGAGACGCTGGTGCTGGGACTGGACCTGAAAGTCCAGCGCGTCGCCGAAGATGCCTTAGGCGCGCACCGTGGCGCGATCGTGGCCCTGGATCCGCGCACCGGCGATGTCATCGCCCTGGTGAGCAAGCCGGGCTTCGATCCCACCGAATTTGCCCGCGGCATCACGCGCGCCGAATACGCGGCGCTGGCGAATGATCCGAACAAGCCGCTGCTCAATCGCGCGCTGCGGGGCACCTATCCGTCCGGCTCGACCATCAAGCCCGCCATCGCCTTGGTGGCCCTCACCGACCACAGCATCACCGCCGATGAAAAAGTGCTCTGCACCGGCAGTTTTCAGCTGCCGCACAGCGCCCATATCTTCCGTGCGGACAAGGACGAGCCGCGCGGCATGCTGGATCTGGCCGTGGCCATCGCCAAATCCTCCGACGTGTACTTCTACAAGCTCGCGCACGAGATGGGCATCGACAAGCTCGATGAGGGACTCGCGCCCTTTGGGTACGGACAGCTCACCGGCATCGACATCAGCGGCGAGCGACCCGGGCTGCTGCCCTCGCCGGCCTGGAAGAAGACCGCCTTCAAGCATCCTGCCGACCAGGTCTGGTTCCCGGGCGAGACGGTGAACCTGGGCGTCGGTCAGGGCTACCTGCAGGTGACACCGCTGCAGCTGGCGCATATCGTCGGGGAGATCGGCGAACGCGGCCGCAGCTTTCGTCCGCGGCTGGTGATCGGCACGCGCGGGACCGACGGGCACGTGACCGCGGTGACGCCCATCGAAGATAAGCCGGTGACAGGCATTCCGGCGCAGGACTGGAACACCGTCATCAAGGCCATGATGGGTACCATGACCTATGGCACCGGGCACCTCGCGTTTGCGAAGGCGGCCTACAGCTCCGCCGGCAAGACCGGCACGGCGCAGGTGTATACCGTGGGGCAGAACGAGCGCTACAACGCCAAGACCGTCTCCGACGCCCTGCGCGATCACGCCTGGTTCGTGGCCTTCGCACCGGCCGAGGAGCCGCGCATCGCGATTGCGGTGCTCGCTGAGAATGCCGGCTTCGGGGCGGGCACTGCCGCGCCCATTGCGCGCTCGGTGATCGATGCCTATCTGCTCGGCGATGACGGCAAGCTCAAACCGCAGTTCGAACCCTCGGATGCCGCCAAGGCAGTGCTCGATGACGATCCGCCGGCGCCACCGCCCGCGGCCACGCGGACGGCCAGCGAATGATCCGCGAGGAACTCACCGACGGACCCAGCGCACGGCGTGCCGTAACCGGTGCCGCGCGCATGCTGCTGGCGTTGAAACTCGACGGTCCGCTGCTGGTCGGACTGGGACTGATCGCGGCCTACGGACTGGTGGTGCTCTACAGCGCATCGGGGCAGAACCTGGGGACGGTGATACGCCAGGTCGGGCATCTGGGCATGGGCACGGTTGCGATGCTGCTGCTGGCGCAGGTGAATCCGAATTTTCTGCGACGCCTCTCGCCGTGGTTGTACCTGGTCGGCGTGCTGCTGCTGTTCATCGTGGCCGGCATGGGCGTCATCGGCAAGGGCGCGCAGCGCTGGCTCGATCTGGGACTGGTGCGCTTTCAGCCCTCGGAGATCATGAAGCTCGCCGTGCCGATGATGTGTGCGTGGTATTTGCAGGAGCGGCCGCTGCCGCCCAGTCCGCTGTCACTGGTGCTGCTGGCGGTATTGATCCTGGTACCCACGGCCCTGGTGGTGGTGCAGCCGGATCTGGGCACCGGCGCACTGATCGCGATCGGCGGCGCGCTGGTCGTGATGATGGCTGGCCTGCAGGCGAGTGTCGTGCTGGTGCTGATGGCGCTCGCCGCACTGGGCGGCTGGGTGGGCTGGCACCACATGCACGACTACCAGCGCGAACGCATTCTCACTTTCATCAATCCGCAGATTGACCCGCAGGGCGCCGGCTACCACATCATCCAGTCGCAGATCGCCATCGGATCCGGCGGGGTGTTCGGCAAGGGCTGGATGAACGGCAGCCAGGCACAGCTGGATTACCTGCCCGAGAGCTCCACCGATTTCATCTTTGCGGTGATCGGTGAGGAGTTCGGCATGCTCGGACTGTTCATCCTGCTGTTTCTGTATGCGTTCGTCGTGGGGCGTGCGATCTATCTGTCGACGCAGACCCAGGACACCTATGCACGACTGCTGGCGGGCAGCCTCGCGCTGACCTTCTTCGTCTATGTCTTCATCAACGCCGGCATGGTGAGTGGCCTGCTGCCCGTGGTGGGCGTGCCCTTGCCGCTGATCAGCTACGGCGGGACCTCCATGGTGACCCTGCTGGCCGGGTTCGGTATCCTCATGTCGATGTACTCACACCGGAAGCTCGTCGGCTCATAGTGATCCGCGCGCGTTTGCAAGCCTGGCTGTACTGCACGGGGATGCTGTGCACCGGGATGCTGCACGCCGGGAGCGCCAGCGCCGCAGGCGCGGCCATGCCCCGCTTCGATCTGCACCGCCCGGAAATCCAGAGTTTCATTGCAAGCGCCACACAACAGTCGCCGCTGACCCGCGCCGGCGTCACGCGCATCCTGCGCCGCGCCCGCGCCAATCCCGGTGTCATCGACAAGATCTCCCGTCCCGCCGAAACCGTGCTGCCGTGGTGGCAGTACCGCGCGAACTTCGTCACCGAACAGCGCATCGCCGATGGCGCACGCTTCTGGCGCGAACACCAGTCGCCGCTGGAGAGCATCGCGCAATCCACGGGTGTTGCCCCGGAGTACATCGTC
>DASYER010000117.1:0-6803 GCA_036498905.1 Steroidobacteraceae bacterium
CCGATGCCCGTCCCAATGAAATGCTCCTGAACGTAGAGCTTGTCGAGATGCGTGGACGCCGGTGAGGGCGCAAGGCAGGCCCTGCCCAGTTCGCTCATCTCATAGGCCACGAGGTGTTCATCCACCTCCGCTACCAGAGTAAAAGCGTCGGAGCGATCCAGCTGATGTTGATACGCCGCTGGCGACAGATGCTCTTGAACGTAGCGGGCAAGCGCGGGCCTTATCCCGGATCTCGCATAGGTATGAAGCCAAACCTGCGTACCAAGCGCTGCGAGGCAGGCGGCATCGGCATGTGCGCCCATGCGAATGGTCAAATCAGGCCGCCGCGCATTCATATCGTGAGCAGCTCCTCGTAGAACCCGCCAATCTGGCGCTGCGGGTCCACGAGGTGTATCTCAAGAATCCAATGTGCGATCTGCCCGGAGGGATCCAGACATCGCAGCGGCGATGGATTGGCCGCGGCGATGAGAGAACTCACCCGCTCGCCTTTAAAATTCGCGTGCGGGAACTCGCCGACGAGATGTCCACAATGATGGTTGCCGAACGACCAGCCACGCTCGGCCGCCAAACGCACCGTCTGCGCATACATCTCCGCGGCAGTGACGGCCGCGTGGTCGGCGAAGAACTGCTTGCCCGCCGCGAATACCTGCGCCAGATCATCGCGCAGCCGCAGCTTCACCGGATCGTTTCCGAGCACCCACGTACGGCCGAAGTCGGCCTCCCAGCCGGCGAAAATCGGCCCGAAGTCGGCAAACACGATGTCATCGCCGGTCATGACTCGATCCGGCGGACTCTCCTGATACGGCTGCAGCGTGTTGGGCCCGGAGCGGACAATGCGCTTGTGCCAATGGCGTTCAACGCCGAAATGCTCTGCCGCAAGGTCGCGCACGGCATCGCTCGCGGTGCTGTCACTCACGCCGGCTTTCAGTATCTGTGCACGCTCTACGGCTTCGAACAGCCGCGCGGCCTTCTCCTGCGCGTCCCGCAACCGGGCAGTACGGACTTGCTCATCGAACTCACGTTTCGTCATCGCCCCCTGCTCCGAGCAGGCTCAATGATTCCCGCCCGGTGTGCCGGTGCCGCGGTTGGAAAATTCGCGCACGAGACCGGCGCACGCGGCCTTTTTAGCCTCGCACAAAACGCTCATTGTTACCTTGGAGCCGGTTCCGGTCGAGGTCACCATGCGTTTTACGACCGCCGGAAAAGACGGATCCGTCTTCGGTGCAAATGACCACACTGTCAGATGCGTCTCGTCGGTGACGATCGTCCAGCCGCGCACGACCGAAAAGGACGCGTCCTTGTCCTGCCTTAGCGAGGCCAGCGCCTGGGCCACGGTCTTGTAGCCGATATCCGCGTTGTTCGGCGCTGGGACCGCTTGCGGCGCGCCACCCGCGATAGCCAGCGTGGACACGAGCAGTGCGACGCAAAACGCAGGAAGTCGTTTCATAAAAACACATCGTCCAAGCCGGATACGGGTAGGCAGCAACATTCTAATTCTGCCGCCATAGTTTAGCGAATGCCGCCGAGGTACCATGCATAGCAATAATAAGGGGGATTAGCCTGTGTCACATCGTAACCTGGCCGCCGCGGCGGCTGCCCTGACCCTCGCTTTCGGCGTCCCTTCATTTGCCGCTGCGCCGATCGGCGGTGGCGTCGCGCCCCCCTGTGACCGGGCCTGCATGACCGGCATTGTCGATCGCTATCTGGCCGCATTGGTTCGACACGATCCGACCGGCCTGCCGCTGAACCGCGACGTCAAATTCACCGAGAACACCGCACGACTCAAGGTCGGCACCGAGGGGCTGTGGGTGGGTGCGTCGGAGTTGCCGACCGGCTTTCGTATCTACGCCATTGATGTCGGTGCCGGTCAGGCCGGCTTCTACGGCGTGATGAAGGAGCGCGGCCGGCCGTTGATCATCGCCTTGCGGTTGAAGGTGGTGAATGGCGAGATCACCGAAATCGAGCACGTCCTGGCACGCGGCCTGCGCCCCGATGCTGTGACGAATCTGGCCAAGCCGCGCCCTGAATTCACCACCATGCTTCCCGCGGCGAATCGCCTGCCACGCCAGCAGATGGTCAATATCGCCGACAGCTACTTCGAAGCCATCGAACACGCCAACGGCAAACTTGCGCCATTCGCCGACGATTGTGTGCGCCGTGAGAATGGCGGCCAGACGACGCACAATGCGAAGCCGGTTCCCTGGCCGGTTCCGCTCGGCACCAAGCAGGCCGATGACGCGATGGCGTATATCGGCACGTTGAGCTGCAGCGACCAGCTGGACACGCACGTCATGGACTTCATCACCCGCCTTTGGCCGCGTCGTCACGAGATTGTCGACCAGGAGCTCGGGCTCGTCTTCTCATTCCCGATGTTCCACCATCGCGGTGGATCGGGCACGATCAAGATCTACCACGTGCCTGGCGTTGACAGCCTGCCGCTGGGAGGATCCTCGTCCAACCTGCAGGCCGGCGAGATCTTCAAGATCGACCGCGGCCGCATCATGGGCGTCGAGGCCATGGGCGCATCGCTGCCATACGGAACGCTGAGCGGCTGGGGCGAGTAGTCGCGGCTCGTCCGCCAATCAACCGGTAGTCGGCTCGCCGAAGGCGAGCCGGTTGCCAAATGGATCGACGACCTCGAAGTCCCGCATGCCGTAAGATCTGTCGGCCAGTTCGGACAATTCGACATTCCGCCCCTTCAGTTCGGCGAAGTAGGCGTCGACGCCTCGTATCTGGATGTATGCCATGGCCGTTCCGGTCCGCCCGGCAGGGCTTGCGATTAAGTCGACGGCAATGAGGTCCCGACATACGTTTGCGTGAGTGAGCGGATCGCCCCACCGCCACCCTAAGGTAAATCCGAGTTGATCGATATAAAAGGTCAGCGCCTGCTCCACGTCGCAGACCGGTAACCGCGGCGTGATCGCTTCGAACCTTGGTGCCATCTGTGCAGTCGTCGTCATAGGACAGCCTGTCGGGAAGTCGCGCTATTCCGGCGATCGTCGATGGTACCAACGGTTCGCGGTCGGAGTGAATAACAGCCCTATACAGACTACCTCTGCGGCAAAAAGCAGCATATCGATAAAGCCCACCACCGGCGCCACTGCAAGTCTGGCACCCGCATCCCGAAGGAAGGACGGGACCGCCGCAAGCAGCAAGATCAGCTGAACCCACCGCGCCCAATTTCTGCCCTGATAGGTACGCAGCGCAATGAAGATCAGGATCCCGACCAATAAGAGACCGGTTACGACGGCAGCCATCGGGTCAGGAATGTCCCGCCATTTTGGCCAGGGCCGCGGATCAAACGGGGCGACCGCCACGCCCGCGACAAATCCGGCGACCAAAAGCCAGAAGGAGCTGCGAACGGCTGGAGGCATGCTTCAAGTATTCCTGATGTCACGCGGCATAGGAGGCAACCCATTTGATGTTATCGAGGTTGGGCAGCCCATCGCGGCGTATCGAGAATCCGAACTCCGTGCGCCACTGATAGAGGCCGTCCGCTTCGGTCAGTGCACGAAAGTGCGCTGCGGCGATGTAACCCACCACCGCGAGTTCGCCGGAGTCTGCCGTAGGACGGACTTCCAGGGACAGCCCGCCCCGAGTCGGATGAGCTTGCAATCTAGCCGGTCGGCTTTGACCCTCCAGAAGCGCCCGCAGGTCCACGCAGAATTTGCGCAAATCTCGCTCGTCAACAAAGCCCTCGCTCGCGCCGCTAAAGCCATTGCCCTGAACGGAATACCGCAGATGTTGCACGCCCGCGACGCGCACTTTGCCTGGATTTATCACCGAGCAGGTGATTCGCAACGACCCGTGGGGAGAATGAAATTCGAGGGCATCGGAGTCCACGTCGTCTAGTGTCCAGATTGAGCGGCGCGCGAGCGCGAGATCAGTGGCAACCTGTTCACGATCAAGGTATCGCCTTCGATCGCTCGATGCGCTCGGTAAGATGGATGGCCACGCGATCGCCCGCGTCTTTGCCAAGCTGGGCAAGCAGCTGCGCCTTGACGGGGAGTTTATGTGTGCCATCGCCCAAGGCCATGAATGAGGTTTGGAACTGGTGACCATCGACAGTTCCCTTGACCTTGACCAAGCCGCGCGTCTTGAAGAACTGCGCCGATCCGGGCATGACGACGTATGTCCAGCCACCTTTTGCCGGACTCACCTGCAGGGCTGCGTTGAAGCGCTTGTCCAATTTGCTCATGCCGACCTCCAGCCACAAGACGATCCCACACCACCCCCGTCAGGGCAACCGATCGGACGCATTCCTATCCTTCTCAGTGTTTGCTTCCGCCTCAATCTGAGTCTCAAGCGGTGGCGGCGGCATTCTGCCCGAGGTCAGAAACAGCAAAGCCCACCCAAAGTGGCTTGCGCCCTTGGACCCGCGCTTCCTGGCTCTCCGGGCGCTGCCCATGACGTAGATCGCCAGCGCGACGACCGCCAAGAATAGAATACCCAACATGAGTGGCATTTTGTTCATGCTAAATCAATGCTTTGGCTGTACCAGCAGCCACACCTTATTCGAGGTGCTAATCAATGTCCTGCCCAAACACGACGGAGATCCCGCACGGGGCGCCGACAGAAAACTCCCGTAGCCCATAAGGGTGTGTTCCCTGGTTCGGCGGTCACCCTGGCTCCTCGAGCCAGAATCTCCGCATGGTAAGCATCCACATCGCGGATCCATTGAAACAGATGAATCCCGGTCGGCTCACCGCTCCCCTTCATGAGGTGCAGCGCCGAGTTGTCGCGCCATACAACCGCATAATTCTCATCACCGAAGTCCCATTGGAATCCCAGCATGTCCCGAAAGTAGGTTGCAAAGGAAATAACGTCCGGAACGTGCAGCACTGGACAGCCTTGAATGAACTGAGCGGGCTGCGCGCTTGGATAGTTCGGCATTCCATGTCTCCGAAAGTGATGGTCCCACGAATATGGCGTGCGCCTCGATCGTTTCATTTCGGAAGAAATGTCATCGGCTGGTTGCTGGTCAATGCGAGGTAGAGATCCAGGTCCCTATGGGCCTCAGCTTCCAGTACGCCAGTTACAACCTCTATGCCAGCATGCCGGAGCACCGCCAGCCCGGCCCCATTGTTGCGAGGATCCGGGTCCAAGACGCCCACGACGACGCGGCGTATTCCACTGGCCACCAATGCGTGCGCACAGGATGGCGTTCTACCGTGAAACGAACACGGCTCCAACGTCACGTACGCGCAGATATTATCGGTATTGCCATAGAGATGAGCGAGTGCCATGGCCTCCGCATGATCGTGAAAAGGCGGCTGCGTGAACCCGCGAGCCACGACCTGGTCATGCCTCACCAGCACACAGCCGACCGGTGGGTTCGGAAGGCAGGCCGGAAGCGCCCTGCGCCCCTCTTGAAGAGCCTGCTGCATGAATACCGCATCTACGTCAGGCATGAAACTGCTCCGCGAAGCACTTCACTTGCCAGTCAACGACCGCAAAGATTCGACGAAATACTCATCGTCGATCCTGAGTACTGCAGCGACGGCCTCCTCACCTGCGGAAAGAGATACGGAGAATTCCGTCTCATCTGGAAGCGCACCTTTTGTTGCGGCATGTGGCGGCTCCCTTACGGTTGAAATGGCCGCGCCGTCCGCACTCAGAAGCCAAAGCGTTACTACCGGATTCTGTGGCTTGTGCCCATCGACATAGGCAATCACGCGGCCTGTTCTAGGGAAAATAACCTGCAGCGTGTAGTGGTCAGTCCTCCGGGTCCATAGGACGCCAGCCACCTTTTTTGAGGCTCTTGGGGCGTTTAGCTGCTGTGCAGTAATCCCCGGAGAATCTGCGGCGTGGGTCAGCGAGCTCGCGACCGTAGCATAGAAGAGTGGAATGCAGACAATGCCCAACATTCGACCAGGACGACTGCTCACAACTTCCTCCACGTTTGCAGGTTCCCTGATGTTGGAGATGCTCGCACGGTCATCGTATGCCGCCTAACGCCGAAGTTGAGCGGCGCAGCAGCGTATTACCAAGGGCACTCCATTCACGGCCCGTCCCCTCACGCGCGAGTTACGCCTAAGGTCATAAGCTATCGAGAACGTTCGCTGCGAATCCTGTCGCGGATCGTGTTGCCCACGGGTACTACAACGATCGCGACGGTTATCAGGACACCGGGAGCCGCGAAGATTCCATGTTTGATCCAGGGAAGGTCCCCGTTCAGCACTGCTGCCATAAGGCAGTCTATCGCGTACGCGGCAACGCGGATGGAGGTCCACGCCGCGAGCATCCTTAACCGATTGCGCCTTAAAAGAAGACATCAGAAGTCTTTTCCCTCGTCGCTACATGCGACTTCGGCGTCAGCAGCTGAAATCCTCCGGCCAAATGATGGAGTGCAGCGGCCGCGCACGACCCGCCGCAAATTGTGTTCGGCAGAGGGCTACCGCCAAGTCAGTACCACTGGTTCCCATTCTAGCTCCTCGCGAATGAGCCGGACGGACTTCGAATTCGGATTTACGAGGAATCGCTGTTCGCACAATCTGAGAACCGGCAGGTCCGATTCGCTGTCGGTATATGTCATTGCCCACGGCGGCGGAAATCCGCGTTGAGTTAACATCGAAATTTTCGTGGCGCCAAAGCAGTGTTCCTTTCGCGCCATTCCACCCAGGTAAGGCTGAAGTGTCGACCCGACGACAGCGACGTGACCGTAACCGACGCGGTGCAGCAACGCCTTTGCCAGATCCTCCAGGCAACCCGTTGCCACAACCACACGATGTCCTTGGGCCACGTGCCATGAGAGTCGATTCAAGCCATCACCTCGAAAAATCGGAGCTGGCGTATGAAGGACC
>DASYER010000118.1:0-2465 GCA_036498905.1 Steroidobacteraceae bacterium
CATAGCTCATCTCAAAGCGCGCCTCATCGGCGGTGAAGCCGCTGAGCGCGATGGCCTGGGGGCTACGGGCGACCTGTTGCTCGAAGCGCTCGTGCAGTGTCGGCCCTGGAGCGTACTGGCGCGCCGCGCTTGAACTGCCCACCAGTTGCTCGCGCTCCGTAGGCGTCAGCAATGGAAGTTCCGACACGCGCATTGCGGGATTCGCAGCAACCGCAATCAACAATTCACGGTAGTGCCCCAACCATCTGCTGACCGTTTCCGCATTCAGCAGATCTGAGTTGTAATCGCACTCGAGCAGCAGGCTTTCGCCATCGTCGACCGCATTGATGCCGAATTCAAAGTTGTAGAACGCCTTGGGTGCGTCGATGCCCTCGACCCGGGCCGCGCCGAAATCGAAAGGCGCGCCCAGCTTGTCGATATTGAAGATCACTGTGACCAGAGGTGTGCGACTGGGATCCCGCGGCAACCTGAGTCTGTGCACGAGGCTGCCGAACGTCAGTCTCTGATGCGCCTGCGCGTCCAGGAATGTCCTGCGTGCACTATGCAGATGCTCGGTGAACGAGTGCTGCATGTCGACGTGACACAGCAGCGGTATGGTGTTGACACCGTGAGCGACCAGGTGACCGTTGTCCTGCAGCGCTTGGCTGGCCATTGGCACTCCGACGACCAGCTCTTCGCTGGAGCTCAGGCGCGCGATCAGTATTTCGAACGCTGCAAGTAATGTTACGAACAAGGTGGCGCCTTGCTGCGCGCCCATCTTCCGAACCGCTTGGTACAGGACCTTGTCGATGGCCAGGACTTGTCGGGCTGCGTTGTATGTCTTGAGTGGCGGGCGCGGCCGATCGAACGGCAATTCGAAAGAGGGAACACCGCGAGCGAACTGCGCTACCCAGTAATCTTCCGCAGCGTGTGCTTCAGCCATGGCTGCGGTAGTGCGTTCGTTGGCGACGAAGTCGCGATAGGACGCCGCCTGCGGTAACTGCGCTGCCAACCCAAACCGGTCCGCCACATAGGCCCGACCCAGATCGCCAAAAATAACGGCGGATGACCAGCCATCGGCAACTATGTGGTGCGCCGTGAAAATCAGCCTGTGCAGATCGGGGGCTTCGCGAATAAGTTGTGCGCGCCACAAGGGCGCGACGGTCAGGTCGAAAGCAGTGCGCGTCTCGCGATCGAGCAGCTCACTGATTGCCGTTTCGCGCTGCGTCGCATCCGCCTCGCTCAGATCGACCAATGGCAGCGCTATCTCCACGCCGGCGAGCACTTCCTGTTCTTCGGCGTCGCCGTCGATGCGCAGACGTAACGCCTCATGCCTTTCTACAACCTGCCGCAACGCGTTGCGCAGAGACTGTTCCGACAACGGGCCACGCAGACGCAGTGCGAAACATTGGTTGTAAGCGCAATTGGCATCGTCGCCCATCAGAGTGACGGCACGCATCTCCCGCTGTTGTTCGCTCAGTGGGAACGTCTCGCCAGCGGGCTCTGCAAACGGATCGAAATCGACCGGCTGCAGCACTGCAGGGGGCGGTGAGCTATCAGACATCGGCTGCCACCGGTTCGGTCACTTGCAGGTACTTGCCAGGGCGCTCGGGGTCCGGAACGAACCACGCTTCCTTCCCTGAAGCGTCGCGGCCCTTGCGCGCTGGTGTGGCGGGGCGCGGCAGAAAATCATACGCCTGCATTTCCTGCAGGGTGCTGCGCACAGCGTTGGCGACGTGTTCAAGGTCCGCATCGCTATGCGCAAGCGTGAGGAAGCAGGGTCGGCCGTCCCAGATGTGCACACCCTTTTCGCGCATGCTGGTGAAGAACACGGTCGCGAGCGGCAGGTCCGTTGGAAAAGTGATGCAGAACCACGAGGTAAAATGATTGATCTGCATCGGGGCACCCAGCTCCGCGGCGCATTTCCGCAGCCGCTCGACGAATGCGGTTGTCCGCAAGTTCAAGCCACGCTGCAACTCCGGGCCTTCTTGCTGCAGACGTTGCAGCACCGCGCGCGCGGCGGCCAGGGCCAGTGGATGACGTACGAATGTTCCGGCAAAGAAGGTCACGCCCACTTCCGGACCGGACTCATCGCCGAAGCTCCACGCCCCGCCATCGAGCGCATCGAGGTATTTCGCACTGCCTGCGACCATGCCGATCGGCAGGCCGCCCCCGATGACCTTGCCGTAGGTCGCGATGTCGGCCTTCACGCCGAACAGTACCTGCGCACCGCCGGGATGGACGCGGAAGCCGGTGACTACCTCATCGAAGATCAGCGCCGTATCGCTTTCCGCCGTGATCTGTCGCAGCTCCTGCAGGAATTCGCGCGGCTGAAAATCTGGTCGCCGGCTCTGCACCGGTTCGACCAGCACCGCGGCAATTTGCCCGGCCAGCGATTTGATGGTGCGCAGCGTCTCCGGCGTGCCGTAGTCGAGCACCAGCACATTGTCGGTCATGGCCATCGGAATGCCCGGGGCGATCGGTGT
>DASYER010000119.1:0-37377 GCA_036498905.1 Steroidobacteraceae bacterium
GCCACCAATTCCAAGGGCCCGGAGATGGCCCAGTACAACGCCCTGATGTCGATCAAGGCGGTGACCGGCAAGCTGCCGGTGAACATCATCTTCGTCGCCGAGGGTGACGAGGAGCGCATGGACGTGGGCCTGCGCACCTTCATGAAGGTGCATGCCGACCTGTTCAAGGGTGCCGACGCCATGCTCGGTGGCGGCGGCTCGGAGGGCTGCCTGTTCCTCGAACTGACCACGTCGGGCAAGTCCTGGGGCCGCGGACCTGTGTACAGCGACATCCACGGCGCCAACAAGCGCTCGGTGGACTCGCCGGCCTGGCGCCACATCAAGATGCTCTCGACACTGGTAGCGGAGAACGGCAACAAGATCCTGATTCCCGGCTTCTACGACAACATCGCACCGCTCACGCCGGCGGAGAAGGCGAGCCTCGCGGCGACCGCCAAGACAATGGATCCGTTGGTCACGGCGAAGAACCTGGGTGTGGCGCGCTACATCGCCGACAAGCCGATCGACATCGTGACCATGCAGCGGCACGGTGTGTCGTTCAACCTGGATGGCATCTGGAGCGGCAACATGTTTCCGGGTGGTTCGGGCGCGATCCTGCCCAACACCATCACCTCCAAGCACAACATCCGCTACGTGCCGAACATGACCGGCCCGGACATCGTCAAGAAGCTGCGTGCGTACCTGGACAAGGAGGGTTACAGCGACGTGCAGATCCACGTCGTCGGTGACGTGCCCTGGGCCAAGCAGCGCCACGACACGGACATCAACCGCGCGGGCATACGCATGCGCCAGGCCTTCGGTGGCGGCGAGGGCCGTGGCGGCGGTGCACAGCAAGTCATGGGTGAGGCCACCATCCTGGGCGGGTACTGGCCGGCGTACCTGTTCTCGGGTGACCCGGTCAAGCTGGATATCGGCGGCGGCTCGGTGGGCCTGGGCGGCAACGCGCATGCCGCCAACGAGTTCTTCGTGATCGAGGGAGCCGCCAAGACCTACGGCTACGCCGGTACGGAGAAGTCCATCGCCACGACGATCTACAACTACGCCGGCCTGAATTGAACCCGGGGATCACTGACATGAACAGCATCCGCAAGCATGTCCGTACCGCGCTGCTGGCCGGCGCTGCGACCCTGTTCGCCGTGGGCGCCCAGGCCCAGAGCGCATCGATGGCGCCGGGCCGGGCGGTGGCGAAATCCGGACCCGGCCAGCTTGCCACCGGTATCCGTTCGAAGGGTGACGAAGAGCTCTCGATCGACATGAGCCAGATCAAGAACCCGGACCTGCCGAAGATCTTCAAGTACATCGACGACCACATCGACCAGCACGTGCAGAACCTGCAGAAGTGGATCCAGCAGCCGTCGATCTCCAATACCGGCGAGGGCATCCAGGAATCGGCCCAGATGGTGAAGGGCATGTTCGACCAGCTGGGCTGCCAGCAGAGCAAGGTGTATGACCCGGGCATCGCCGAGTGGGGCCAGCAGAGCAACCCTGTGGTGTATGCCAAGTGCGATGAGGGCGCCAAGCACACCCTGGTGATCTACTGGATGTACGACACCATGCCGGTGACGCAGCCGGACCTGTGGATCCGTCCGCCGTTCGCAGCGGACCTGATCGCGCAGCCGCCGTATAAGAAGGTGCTGATAGGCCGCGGCGCCAACAACTCCAAGGGCCCGCAGATGGCCCAGTACAACGCCCTGATGTCCATCAAGGCGGTGACCGGCAAGCTGCCGGTGAACCTCATCTTCGTCGCCGAGGGCGACGAGGAGCGCATGGACATGGGCTACCGGACCTTCGTTAAGGCGCACCCGGAGTTGTTCAAGGGCGCGGAGGCCATGCTGCGCTTTGGCGGCCAGGAGGTCAGCGGCGGTTCCGAGGGGTGCCTGTTCCTCGAGCTGACGACCAGCGGCAAGTCCTGGGGCCGCGGACCTGTGTACAGCGACATCCACGGCGCCAACAAGCGCTCAGTGGACTCGCCGGCCTGGCGCCACATCAAGATGCTCTCGACGCTGGTGACCGAAAACGGCAACAAGATCCTGATTCCCGGCTTCTACGACAACATCGTCGGCCTGACGCCGGCGGAAAGAGCCAAGCTGGCCGAAGCGGCCAAGAAGCTGAAGCCGGCGGAGGCGGCCAGGAATCTGGGCGTGGCCCGGTTCATCGCCGACAAGCCGATAGACATCGTCACCATGCAGCGGCATGGCACTTCGTTCAATCTGGACGGCATCTGGTCGGGCAACATGTTCCCGGGCGGTTCGGGCGCGATCCTGCCGAACACCATCACCTCCAAGCACAACATCCGCTACGTGCCGAACATGACGGGCCCGGACATCGTCAAAAAGCTGCGTGCCTACCTGGACAAGGAGGGTTACGGCGACGTGAAGATCAATGTCGTGGGCGACGTTCCGTGGGCCAAGATGCATTACGACACGGACATCGCACACGCGGTGGAGAAGACTCTCACCACATTCCACATCCCGTTCCTGCCGCCGATCGAAGATGGCGCGTCAATCCTGGGCGGTTACTGGCCGGCATACCTGTTCGCGGGCGACCCGATCAACATTCCGATCGCCTCCGGCCAGGCGGGTTCCGGCGGTGGCTCGCATGCTGCCAACGAGTTCTACGTGATCGAGGGTGCCGGCAAGACGTACGGTTTTGCGGCGGGCGAAAAGTCCGTCGCCACCACGCTGTACAACTTTGCCGGCCTGAACTGAGGTAAGAAATCATGTCTGTCATTTCTTTGAAGAACCTGACCAAGACCTACCAGATGGGCGACAACACCGTGCATGCGCTGCGCAGTGTCTCGCTGGACATCGAGCAGGGCGAATTCGTCACCATCATCGGTCCGTCCGGCTCGGGCAAGTCGACCATGATGCACATCCTGGGCTGTCTCGACCGGCCGACCTCGGGTCAGTTCCTGTTCAACGGCAAGGACGTGTCATCCCTGCCGCGCGATGATCTGGCCGCCATTCGCAACCGGCAGATCGGCTTCGTGTTCCAGGGCTTCAACCTGCTGCCGCGCACCAGCGCGCTGGAAAACGTGGAAGTTCCCATGCTGTACGGCCATCCCCTGGTGCCGCCGGCGCAGCGCCACAAGCGCGCGCTGGGTGCGCTTGCTTCCATGGGGCTGGGGCAGCGTGCCGACCACCATCCCGGCCAGCTATCCGGCGGGCAGCAGCAGCGCGTGGCGATCGCCCGCGCGCTGGTGAACGAGCCCAGCCTGATCCTCGCGGACGAGCCCACCGGCAATCTCGACACCAAGACCAGCATCGAGTTGATGACTCTGCTGCAACAGCTGCGCGAGAAACGCAAGATCACGATCGTGCTGATCACCCACGACATGGACGTGGCCAAGTACGGAACGCGCACCGTGTCCATCCGCGATGGCCAGATCGTCAGCGACATGCCCAACACGCCGGCCCGTGCCAGCATCGATGCGACGGCGCCCCCGCTTGCCGAGGCAGTGAACGCGTGATGATGCCGATCAGTCAATGTTTCGGCATGGCGCTCGGTGCCCTTCGGCGCAACCGCCTGCGCACCGTGCTGGCCATCCTCGGCATGGGTGTAGGCGTGGGCGCGCTGGTGACCAGTGTCGGATTGGGCCGCGGTGCGCAGCAGGCCATCAACGACCAGCTGAAGGCTGCCGGAGCCAATGTCATCGTGGTGACGGCGGGCAACTACCTGCAAGGTGGCGGCAACGTCGGCACCCATGAGACCAGCGGCGAAATCAGCGGCACTCCGGCCGGCACCTTGGGGGATCACCAGGGTGCACTGTTGCCGCCGCAGCTGCAGTTGAACCGTCCGCCGGGCGAGTCCTGGCAGGGCATGCTGCCCACGTCCTACAGTGATTTCGTGTCATGGCGACTCCGGAGGCTGGGACTGGCCCGCGAGGGCAGCGGCCGCCTGATCAGGGTGCACGAGGAAGACGATCCTTTCGCAGTGCATGACCATCCGACCGCGGCCCAGCGCTTGGGTGACTCCATGGCCGGCCTGGGCTCGGCGTCCACGCTGAGCACCAAGGACGCCAACGCCATCCGGAAGATCGCGGGCGTGCAGTACGTGGCGTCCAGCATCCAGGAAGACCAGCGGCTGAAGCTCGATGACGCCGACGGGACGACCTGGTTCACCTACATGCGCGCCACCGACGATACGCTGCCGCTGATCCGTACCGGCTGGACTTTCCCGTACGGCAAGTTCTTCACCAGCGCGGATGTGAAGAATGCGGCGCAGGTCGTGGTGCTGGGACGGGTCGCGGCCGATCACCTGTTTGGCCATGACATGAATCCCGTGGGCCGCACCGTGTTGCTGTGGAACCAGAAGTTCAAGGTGGTGGGTGTGGTGAGCAGCCGCAGCTGGGCCGCGCAGCCCACGACGGGGGACCACGAGTTCGATGCGTTCTATGCGCCGGTCAGCACCATCCAGAAACTGCTGGACCTGGGCAAGCTCAATACCGTCACGGTGACCACCTATACCGTGGGTGACACCAGCCAGGTGTCCCGCGAGATCGTCGACCTGCTGCGCCAGCGGCACAAGATCAAGAGCAACATGGCGGACGATTTCACGGTGCGTACCGAGGCCCAGCTGGCCATCGGCCACGGTTTGCCGCCGACTCTGGCCCGTGAGATCACCGGCAACATGGAAGACATGGACCAGATGACGATCGGGCGCATTGGCGACGCGCTGCGGCGCGCCAACAAGACCATGATCAGCCTGTTGGCGGGCGTGGCCATGGTGTCCCTGCTGGTGGGTGGCATCGGCATCATGAACATCCTCCTGCTGTCGGTGACCGAGCGGACGCGCGAGATCGGCCTGCGCATGGCCCTCGGCGCCAGGCGTGGCGACGTCATCATGCAGTTCGTGACCGAGGCGGCGGTGCTGGCCGCGGTCGGCGGCGTGCTCGGGTGCGTCGCGGGCGGGCTGGCCGCCGGCAGCCTGGAGAAGTTTTTCCAGTATTCGATCGACATTTCCGTACTGTCGAGCGTGGCCGCCATCGCAGTGGCAGCGGTGCTCGGCATCGTCTTCGGCGTCTATCCGGCGCGTCGCGCGGCCGGTCTGGATCCCATCGAGGCATTGCACTATGAATAAACGAAACCGCATCCGCGGAACCATTGCGGCACTGCTGGCCGCGGCGCTCGGCGCCGGGGGAATGGCCGCGGCACACCCGGAACACGACGAGCATGCAGCGCACTTCGACGCGCCCCAGCACGGGGGCGTCGTGCTGGAGTTCCAGGAGCAGATCCACTACGAAGTCGTGGCGGTCAAGGAAGGGACGGAGCTGCAGGTATGGCTGAGTGACGCGCACCGCCGGCCGCTGGCGGCCGCCTCCGAGGTCACTGACCTCGTGGCCGAGGTCGGGCATCCCGGCAACAAGACCGACGCCGTGGACATGAAGGTCAGCAACGACGGCAACTACTGGGTCGGGCCGGTGCACCTGAAGGATCCGCAGGACATCGTGCGCATCGGCTTCACCTACCACCAGATGGTGGCCACCAGCAGCACCAAGTACGACACGCTGCTGCACCCGCCCAAGCCGCCGGCCGAGGCGCCTCACGGCCATGACGACCACGCCCACGCGCAGCCGGGCGCCCATACATGAGCACGGGGCTGGCGGGAACTTTCAAGTCTTTGATGCGCAACCGGCTGCAGGCGTCGCTGACGCTGATCGGCATGAGCGTCGGTGTGGCCATGGTGGTGATCGTGTCCGGGCTGGGCCTGGGTGCACACCAGAAGATCGAGGCCCAGTTGCAGAGCGCGGGCCCCACGTTGATCACCGTCAAATCCGGCAACTACACCCCGCCGGGAGCCTCATCGGCAGGCGAGGAAGACGCCAGCGGCGGCGAGGTGTCACAGGGCGGCGGCGCCATGTCCGTAGGGGATGGCGCCGACTCCACCGCGGCCGCTGCGGCCAACCCCAATGTCCAGGCGGCCCGCTCGGTGGTGCACCAGTCGCAGTTCCGCAGCCCAGCCACGCCGCTGGGCGATGACGAGATGAGAATGATCAGCGGCATGAAGGACGTGACCGTCGTGGCGGCTTCCATGGACGGCAATGTCAGCCTGGCCGCCGATGCCGGCGTCCTTTCCAACGTGGTGCACGTCAATGGCTTCGAGGCGGCGTGGCCGGACATGCAGGTGTGGCGCCTGGCGGCGGGCCGCTGGATCACCGATAGCGAGCACCAGAGCGGGGCGGCGGTCGCGATGCTGTCCGCGAACTCGGCGGCCCGCCTGTGGCCGAACGCGGTGACCCCGGTGGGCCAGACGCTGAAGTTCAACGGTCATGCGCTGCAGATCGTGGGCACTTTCACCACCCCGGAGAACCCGGACAACGATCAGCCCATCATCATTCCGCAGGTGTACACCGACCTGCCGGAGGCCAAGACGCTGATGGGACGCAGCGATTACGATTCGATTACCGTGCGCGCCGGCGCAGTGGACGTGATGTCGGCGCTGGCCAAACGGATCAGCGCCAGGCTGCGCGACCTGCACAAGCTGTCGCCGCAGACCTTCGATGACTTCCGCGTCCAGACCGAGAGCGCCGCCGCCATGAAGGGCCTGGGGATGGCCACGAGCACGGTGCGCTCGGTGCATTCCAACATGTTCAACCTGGACCAGGCGTCCTATGAGGAGATGGCCCGCAGCCTGCGCAAGGCGGGCCGGACCTTCAGCCTGCTGCTGGCGGGCGGCGCGGCGGTGTCGCTGCTGGTGGGCGGCATCGGCGTGATGAACATCATGCTGGTGGCCGTGACGGCCCGCACCCGCGAGATCGGCCTGCGCGTGGCGGTGGGCGCGCGCACCCGTGACGTACTGCTGCAGTTCCTGAGCGAAGCCATCGTGCTGGCGACCCTGGGCGGCCTGCTGGGCGTGGTGATCGGCGCCCTCAGCTTAGATGTCGTGCGCTCGACACTGCACTGGGCCACGGCGATCTCCCCGACCATGCTGGTGCTGGCGCTGCTGATGGCGGCCATCACCGGCGTGGTGTTCGGCTACGGTCCGGCGCGTCGCGCCGCGATCCTGGATCCCGTCATCGCCCTCAAGGCCGAGTAAGACTGAAGCAACAGACACGCGCAACAGATCTTTTTCCGGAGGACCTTCATGTTTTCCCTGCTGCCCACCAACATCCGGCTGGCATTGCGTTCGCTGAACCGCAACCGCCTTCGCACCCTGCTCACCATGCTGGGCATCATCATCGGCGTGGCCGCTGTGCTGACCATGGTCGCCCTCGGCCGCGGCGCGCGCGCCGCCGTACAGAACAACGTCAAGAGCGCCGGCACCAACCTGGTGTTCGTCAAGGCCGGCAACTACACCCGTGGCGGGGAGAGCGTCGGCATCGCCACCGGCATGGGTGCGGCCGAGACCCTGGTGGCCGCGGACGCCCAGGCCATTGGTGAGAACATCATCGGCATCCAGAAGCTCTCCCCGCAGGTCGAGACCCGCACCTTCGTGGGCGTAGGCGAGACGCGCGAGTTCACGCCCGTGCACGGCGTGGACACCACGTTCGGCGACATCTACGCCTGGGAGTTCAAACCGGGCCGCAATATCACGGACAAGGAAGTCGCTGCCGGCGCCAATGTGGCCGTCATCGGCCAGTCCCTGGCCGATGAGCTGTTCCCCAAGGGCACAAGCCCGCTCGGCGGCACTATCACCCTGCGCGGCACCGCCTACACCGTGGTGGGCGTCACCCCCGGCAGCGGCGACGACCAGACCAAGGAACTGTTCGTGCCCTACACCACGCTGCAGAAGGCCATGTCGCAGAACCACCTGGACGGCATCACGGTGGCGGCGCAGCGTGCCGGCGATACCTCGCTCATCGCCGACGAAATCAAGGCCCTGCTGCGGCAGCGTCATGGCATCAAGCAGGCGCAGGCCAGCACCTACATGGCCGCCGCGGGCAACCTCGGTGGCCAGGCGGACGATTTCACGGTGCAGACCCAGGCGGCGGCGGCCATCACCAAGGGCCTGTACACGCCGGCCGCGGCCTTCGCCCTGGCCAACATGCCGCGCCTGGACGAGGTGACCCTCGATTCCATGACCAACACCCTGGACCATGCCAGCGGCACCATGACCGCGCTGCTGGCGGCCATTGCCGGTGTGTCACTGGTGATTGGCGGCATCGGCATCATGAACATCATGTTGGTGTCGGTCACGGAGCGCACCCGCGAAATCGGCCTGCGCATGGCCACGGGCGCCCGCGGCACTGACATCGCGCTGCAGTTCCTGGTGGAGGCCATCGTGCTCAGCGCCATCGGTGGCGTGATCGGACTCATCGTCGGCCTGGTTTCCGCGCGCATCGTGGGATGGACGCTGGGCTGGCCGACCTCGGTGTCGGTCAGCGTCATGGCGCTGTCGTTCGGCATCGCGGCGCTGGTGGGACTGGTGTTCGGCGGCTACCCCGCACGACGGGCCTCGCTGCTCGACCCGATCCAGGCGCTGCGTACGGAGTAATCCACGGCGATGATGCGTCTGTGCAGTGCAACCCTGGCCGCGTACCGGCGTTACGCCGGGCTCGCGTTGCTGATGTCATCCGCGCTGGTGCCGGTGGCCACCACCGTGGCGGCGGTGTCCGACCCGGTGCAGCCGCTGGCGGAATCCTTCGCTGCCCTGGCGCTGCAGCTGGGCCGGATTCCGGGTCATGAGCGGGAGGTCGATTCATGGTTCGGTCCGCGGCCCGCGGTTCCGGCACCCGCGCCGCGCGACGCGGCGGCCCTGGCCGCGGATGCCCAAGCTCTGCTGGTGCGCATCAAACGGGAGCAGGCGCGCGCACCCACAGGCCGCGGTGCGCGGCTGCTGGTTCAGTCCGGCAGTTTTGCCGCTCTGGCCGATGACCTGGCGCAGCCACATAAACAGACCTTTGCACAGGAAGCGGCTGCCGTATACGCGACGACGGTGCCTGCCGTGGATCGGGGCGCGATGCGGCGCGACTTGCAGCAGCTCAGCGCGCTGCTGCCGGGTGAGGGCGATGTGAATTCCAGGCTCGAGGACTACCGCGAGAAGTTCGTGGTGCCGCAGCGCCGCCGCCGCGCCGTGTTCGAGCGCGCCCTGCGGGCCTGCCGTGAGCGCACGCTGGCGCACTGGAAACTGCCGGCCGGGGAGAAGGTCGACGTGGAGTGGGACGATTCGGTGCCCGCGGCCTGGCACAGCTACCAGGGTCACGCCCACAGTACCCTGCGAATCAATCCCGCCGCGGTGGCTCTGGTGGGTCAGGCCCTGGACGTGGCCTGCCACGAGGCCTATCCCGGCCATCACTCCCAGTTCCTGCTGCTCGAGCAGCACGCGGGTCCGGCTGGCCCCGCGGTGGAGGACTCGGTGGCACTGCTGCACTCGCCGGCCCAGGTGCTGCGCGAGGGGGCCGCGAACTTCGGCGTGGACCTGGCATTCCCGCTGGCCGAGCGCATCGCCTTCGACCGGCAAGTGCTGTTTCCGCTGGCGGGCCTGGATCCGGCACGGGCGCAGCGCTACGAGAAGATCAATGTCCTGGTGAACGACCTCGCTGTGGCCGCGGTGCCGATCATTGCCGCCTACCGCGACGGCCACCTCTCATTCAACGACGCGGCCATCGCGCTGCAGACCGACGCGCTGATCGAGAGCGCGCCGGCACTGCTGCAGTTCGTGGACCAGGAGGGAGCTTTGACGCTGGGTTACACCGCGGCCCGCGACATGGTGCGCGATCACGTCAGGGCGCAGGTGGCCTGCACTGGGCAGGATCCCTGGGCGGTGCTGGCGGAAATGGTGGCTGAACCTGCGGTCGGTGTGCTGAGCGCGGCTGTCATGCCCTGCGGACCACATGCCGGGCGAACGAACTGAACTGGAGACGGAACATGCGTACCATCCTTGCGTTGCTGGCGGCCTGCGCCGCCCTGGCCACAGGGCCCGCCTGGGCCGCAGACAAGAGCCCCGGCATGGACATGCACGGCATGGACATGCCCGGCATGAAGTCCATGCCTGCGACGACGCGGGCCTTCACTGAAGGGCACCGCTTCCGCATCGACCTGCTGACCGTGCCGGCGCCCCTGCCGCTGCAGAAGTATTTCGAGCTGCAGCTGGCGGTGTTCGACGGCAGGCACCCCGCGCGCCGGCTGACGGATGCCAGCATCAAGGTCAGTGCCGGCATGACGCATGGCATGGGCCACGAATTCATGCATGGCATGCAGAGCACGCCGCTGGTCGAGGCGCATGCCGGCCGGTACATCGTGCGCGGCATGTACTTACATATGCAGGGTCCCTGGACGCTGCGCGTGCACGTTCGCGAGGGCGGGCACAGCGGGACGGCGGATCTGACGCTGCAGTGCTGCGGAGGATGACGCGCGGTGCGCCTGGGTATCCGTGCAATCGGTTTACTGGTCGGCGCGCTGGGCGCAGCCATCGTGCACGGCGCAGTCTTCGCCGACGACAGAGCGCTCTTCACGGCTGAGGAACTCGCCGCCATTTATGCCCACTCGCCACTGGGCAAGCCTGCTCCCGATCCGACCAATGCCGTCGCAGACGATCCGTCCGCCGCCCGGCTCGGACAGGCGCTGTTCTACGATGCACGCCTGTCCGCCAATGGGCAGGTGGCCTGCGCCACCTGCCACCAGCCGGTGCTCGCCTTCACGGACGGACTGCCGGTGGCGAAGGCGCTGGGCACCGGCACGCGCAATACGCCCTCGCTGCTGAACGAGGCCTTCGGGCACTGGTTCTTCTGGGACGGACGCAGTGATTCGCAATGGTCGCAGGCCCTCAAACCCATGGAGAATCCGCGCGAGGCCGGCAGCGACCGGCTGCACATCCTCCACGAGGTGTTCGCTGATCCGGCGCTGCGCGGCGCATACCGGGCGGTGTTCGGGCCATTGCCGCCGCTGCAGGATCCGCGCTTTCCGGCGCACGCTCGCCCGGACCCCGATCCGGACTCCGCGGTCAATGCGGCCTGGAGGGCAATGGCGGCTGCGGACCGTGCGGCCGTCGATCGCGCCTACGCCAATCTCGGCAAGTCCATCGAGGCCTACGAGCGGGGCCTCGTGAGCGGGGACTCTGCCTTCGATCGGTACGTCACCGGCCTCAGGGCCGGCGATGCGGCGGCCCAGGCGGCCCTCTCACCCGCCGCCAAGCGGGGGCTGCGGCTGTTCGTGGGCGCTGCGCATTGCGAGCTGTGTCATGCGGGTCCGGCATTTAGCGATGGCCAGTTTCACAACCTGGGCCTGCCGCTGCTGCCGGGGGCGGCGCAGGATCAGGGACGCGGTGGCGGCATCGCGCAGCTGCGCGCCGATCCCTTCAATTCCGCGGGCGTCTTCAGCGACTCTGGCGGTGCCGCGGCGCAGGAGCGGCTGCGGTTCCTGTCCTCTGCGGGCGCGATGCTCGGTGCCTTCAAGACGCCGTGCCTGCGCAATGTCGCCCTGACGGCGCCGTACATGCATGACGGGCGCTTCGTCACGCTGGAGCAGGTATTGAATTTTTATGCCGCAGCTGCCTCATCCGATCAGGGCCATCGGATCGGACGGCGCGAGAAGACCTTGAGTCTGGTGCCGCGTCTCACCGCCACGCAGAGACAGGATCTGGTTTCATTCCTCAGAACCCTGACATCGCCACTGCCGCCCCGGGCGCTGCTGGGGCCGCCCTGAGGGACCGCGCCGGATGACATCCGGGCGGTCTCAGTGCGTATGTGCCGCGGCAGTCGGGGCAGTGATATCTCTTCGCAGCCGGCTGCGTAGCGCGTCGAGGTAGACATAGATGACCGGCGTGGTGAAGAGCGTCAGTACCTGGGAGACTATCAGGCCACCGACGATCGCGATGCCCAGGGGCTGCCGGAATTCCGACCCGGCGCCGGTGCTCGCGATCAGCGGGATGCCGCCGAAGAATGCGCAGAACGTGGTCATCAGGATCGGCCGCAAGCGCTGCTGCGAGGCCTTCACAGCGGCCTGAAGCGGGCTCAGTCCCTGCTCTCGCTCGAGCTTCAGGGCGACATCCACGATCATGATGCCGTTCTTCTTGACGATACCGATCAGCAGGATCAGCGCGATGATTCCGATCACGTTGAGTTCCTGGCCGGCGACGATCAGCGCCAGCAGCGCGCCGAGCCCGGCGGAGGGCAGGGTGGAGAGGATGGTCAGCGGGTGGATGAAGCTCTCGTAGAGCACTCCGAGGATCACGTACACCGACAGCAGTGCCGTCAGGATCAGGACCGGCTCATCGGCAAGCGACTGTTGGAAGGCGCGCGCCGTTCCCTGGAACGAACCGCCGAGGCTCTCCGGCGCGCCCAGGCGCGAACGCATCACATCGATGGCCTGGGTCACGTCCCCGAGCGCTGCCCCCGGGGTCAGATTGAAAGACAGTGTGATCGCCGGCAGCTGACCCTGATGGGAGATGACGAGGCTGCCCTGCGCGCTGCGGTCGACCCGGATCAGCAACGACAGCGGGACGAGCCTACCGCTCACCGGGGACTTCAGGTAGATGGCATTGAACAGATCCGCCGATATCTGCATGTTCGGGGGCGCCTCGACGATGACGTGGTAGGCGTTGAGCTGGGTGAAGTACTGCGCCACCTGATGCTGCCCGACCTGATCGTAGATCGCCGCGTCGATGTCGGATGGAGAGATGCCGAAGCGGCCGGCCGCATCGCGGTTGATCGTCAGGCGTACCGCGGCGCCATGGGACTCCTGATCCGTGCTCACATCCTGCAGCTGCGGCATCTTTTGCATGGCCGCGAGCACCTTCGGCGCCCACGTGTTGAGCTCATCGAGGTCCGGGTCGGACAGGGTGTACTGGTACTGCGCCTTCGCATTGCGAGCGCCGATGTTGACGTCCTGCTTGGACTTCAGCACCGTCTTGGTCCCGACGACGGCCGCAAGCTTGGGACGCAGCCGTGCGATGACCTGATCCGCGCTGACCGAGCGGCCGTGGCCGCGTACCTTCAGCGCAGCGTTGAAGTTCGACTGATTGAGAGCGCCGTTGCCGATGGTGAAGTGCACTTCCTCGATGTCCGGATCCTGCGCGATGATGCGTCCGACTTCCTGCACCTTCGCCACAGTCTTGTCGTAGGAGGCATCCTCCGAAGTCTGCGTCACGCCCTCCAGAAACGCGGTGTCCTGCTGTGGAAAGAAGCCTGTCGGCATGAGCGCGTACAGGACGACGGTCAGCACCGCGGTTGCCGTGAAGATCGTCATTGTCAGGCGCATGTGGCGCATCACCCAGTCAAGCGCGCGCGCGTAGCTGCTCTCGACGGCCTCGAAAGCGTGCTCGAGCACGAGCATGAAGCCGCCGGTGGCAGGTTGCGGCGGCTTGAGGAAGCGGCCGCACAGCATGGGGGTGAGAGTGAGCGAGAACACCAGCGACATCACTACCGCTGCGCTCAGTGTGATGGCGAACTCGCGCATGAAGCGCCCGACCACGCCCCCCATGAACATCACCGGAGTGAAAACCGCGATGAGCGAGACCGAAATCGAGACGATCGTGAAGCTGATCTCGCGCGCGCCGGCGATCGCGGCCTGCAGCGGCGGCTCGCCACGCTCGATGCGCCGCCAGATCACATCGAGCATCACGATGGCATCGTCGACCACGAATCCGGCGGCGATCGAGAGTGACATCAGCGACAGATTGTCGAGGCTAAAGCCAAGCGGCAGAACGACGACGGCCGCAGTCAACAGCGACAGGGGCAGCAGGGCGCTCGGGATGAGCGTCGCGCGAATGTTTCGCAGGAAGAGGAAAATTACCGCCACCACCAGCGCGATTGTCGTCAGGAGCGTGATCTGCACGTCCTTGACGGATGCGCGGATGGTCTGGGTGCGGTCGGCGACGAGGTGCAGGGAGACCGCCGGCGGCATGCTCGCCTCGAGCTGCGGCAGCGCCGCCTTCACCCGCTCGACCGTTTGGATGACGTTGGCACCGGGTTCCTTGTAGACGACGAGTTCGATCGCCTTGCCGGCGTGGTAGCTCGGATCGGGGCTGGCGCGGCCGGGAAACGTCCAGGCCCCGGCCTGATCGTTCTCCACACCCGCGATCGCGCTCCCCAGGTCGCGAATGCGCACCGGCGCGCCGTTGTGATATCCGACGATCATCTGATTCCACGCCGTGGTGTCGAACACCTGATCGTTGGCGTAGACCGTGTAGCTCTGCTGCTCTCCGATGAGCGTGCCCTTCGGCGCGTTGACGGTATTGGCCGCGATCTGGGCGCGTACCGCATCGAGCTGCAGTCCCAGCTCGGCGGCTTTGCGCGGATCGAGGCGGATGCGCACGGCCGGCTTGACGGCACCGCCGACATCAACCTGACCGACGCCCTCGATGCGCGAGATCTGCTGGGCCAGAAGGCTGTCGACGTAGTCGCTGAGCGTGCGCAGCGGCAGGGTGTCGGAAGTCAGCATCAGCACGAGCACCGGCACGTCGGCCGGATTGACTTTGCGGACCGTCGGTGGGGAGGGCAGGTTCGTCGGCAGCTGGCCGCCGGCGGCGTTGATCGCCGCCTGCGCATCCTGGGCCGCACCGTCGATGTTGCGCGACAGCGCGAACTGCAAGGTGATTTGCGTCCGCCCGAGGCTGCTGGCGGAGGTCATCTCCGAGATGCCCGGAATCAGCGAGAACTGACGCTCGAGCGGGGTTGCCACATTGGAGGCCATGGTCTCGGGGCTGGCCCCCGGGAGGGATGCGCTGACCTGCAGCGTGGGGAAGTCCACCTCCGGCAGTGCCGAGACCGGCAGGCGCAGATAGCCTACGATGCCCACCGCGAGCAGGGCGCCGGCGATCAGCCAGGTCGCGACCGGACGCCGGACAAAGGGCTCGGAGATCCTCATGAGGTGGCTGGGGTCGGCGTGGAGGGCCTTGCCGCCTCGGCGTTTTGCGAGTCCGGATTGCGCACGATGACGGTGCTGCCGGGCTTCAGGGACATCTGGCCGTCGGTGACGACTGTCTGCCCGGGCCGCAGACCTGAGCCGATCACCGCCGTCGCACCCTGCACCAGGACGACAGTGACGGGGCTGACCGAAACCTTGTGATCGGCGCCGATGACGTAGGCGAATGTCGACAGCGGCCCGTGATTGATCGCGGAGTTGGGCACCGTGATCGCCTGCCGCCGCAGGCCGAAAGTGACTTGCACGTTGACGAACTGTCCCGGCCACAACTTGCCGTCTGAATTGGGAAAGCGGGCCTTCATCTGCACCGTTCCGGTCGAGGCGTCGAAGTGGTTATCGGCCACGATGAGTTCGCCGGTGCCCAGCGGCGCTCCGGTGTCCTGGCTCAGGGCGAGCGTGCTGAGCGGGCGGGTAAACACTGCGGATGCGTCCCACAGACCGTGAAACTCCTCCTCGGAGAGCGCGAACGTCACGGCGATGGGCGTGAGCTGATTGATCGTGATGATTCCGCCGCTGTCGGTGGTGGCCACGAGATTGCCCGCGTCGATCAGGCGGACGCCGACGCGCCCGCTCACGGGCGAGATGATGCGGCAGTAGTCGAGGTTCGCCCGCGCCGCATCGACGGCTCCCTTGTCGAGAAGAACCGCGCCCTCGAGTTGCCGGACCATGGCGCGCTGGGCATCGACGGCCTGGACGGCGATGGAGTCCTGCGCGGCGAGTTGCACGTCACGCGTGAGGTTCAGCTGTGCCAGCTCGAGCTGCGCCTGATCGCGCCTGAAGGCACCTTCCGCCTGGGTCAATAGCGCGAGGTAGGGTACCGGATCGATGGCCGCAATCAGCTCGCCCGCCTTCACCAGCGAGCCTTCCCGAACCGCGACTTCTTTCAGTCGGCCATTGACTTGCGTGCGGATGACCACACTCTGCCAGGCCTGCGCGGCACCGATCGCCTGGATGGAAATCGGCACGTCCATGACGGCCACTTTGGCGGCCGAGACCGCCACGGCGTTCACGCCCGGCGCGTGCGTCGCAGCGCGCGGGGCGACGGCAAGCCACCAGCACAATCCCGCGGCGCCGACCGCGAGCAGCGGGATCCCCCACGTAACGCGTTTGGGGGCTCTCATAGTTAGGCTTGTCTCGTAACCGCCGCGAGAGCTCGCCGCGTGCCTTTTCTCGGCCGACGTCATTCTCAATTCTCCTGTACAACACGCACATCGAACGGCGCCCCCGGATCTTTCCGAGGGTTGCGCCGCTCCCGCTGTATTGGTACCTGAGAGATTCCGCACGCGTAGTGCGTTGCCCCTTCGGCGGATGCGCTTTGGGGGCGCATCACTCTTCAGTCGGCTAACAGTCTTGCAGTACAGGAACCTGAGCGATCATGGGAGATTGCGCCTTCGGTGGAGCCCTGACCCCCGCGGGCACGACTCTCTCTCCTGCAAAACTTCAGTGTGAGTCCTGGCGGTATTGTCGAATGCTTGGCCCTCCATATGGTGGCTGCCCAAGGGGAGTCGGGCGAACAAGACAATGCAGGAAGCGCGCCAAACCCGCGCTACAGCGTGGTCGCTGGCGAATTGCACGCTCCGAGCGCTGTTTTTCATCGCTGCATGCCCGGCGCGGCGGCGCAGATCGGCGGTCATGTAGCCGCACTGCCGACCCATTTGGGGCATCTGGCCGGCAGCGTGCGCCACATTAGTTCAGCCGCGCCCCCGCCCCTCAAGCGCGCTGCGCTGTCATCGATGCGTGGCTGCCGCGGCTATAGCAGATTGAAGACCGCTTCGGCGTTGGTCTGGAAGAACTTCTTCTTGTCGGCCGCGCTCATGGCGATGTTGTCGCAGGCGATGACCTCGCTCGCCTCAAACTGGTACGGGTAGTCCATGGCGTAGAGCACGCGCTCGGCGCCGAGCACCTCCTGCGCGAAGGTGATGGAGGGTCCCCAGGGCATGCCGCTGCAGGTCACAAAGATGTTCTGGCGCATGTAATCGCTTGGCACTCCACGCAGCGGCTTCAACTGCGGATAGCGCTTGGAGTTCAAGGTGGCGCGGTACATGTAGTCGAGCCGGAACAGCCAGTAGGGGAGTGCCTCGCCCATATGACCAATCACCACCCGCAACTTCGGAAAGCGATCGAACACGCCGCTGACGATGAGCCGCATCACATGCAAGGCGACTTCGACACCAAAGCCGTAGATGGCGCCATCCAGACCGGCCTCCAGGAACGGGGCGATCATGCGGTCCGAGGGGGTATTGGGATGAATGTAGACCGCGGCATTGCAGGCTTCGGCGGCCGCGAAAACGTCCCAGTACTTCTGGGCATCCAGGTACTCCCCGTGCACGTGGGAGTTGAGGATGACGGCGTGCAGACCGAGTTTGCGGATACCGCGCTCGATTTCGGCGGCCGCCGCTGCCGGATCCTGCGGTGCGATGGCGACCATGCCGGCGAGCCGGTCCGGATAGCGGGCCACGAAAGCGGCGAGTTCATCATTGCTGGCGCGGGCTAGTGCGGTGCCCGTGGGCGCATCAAAAATATGGGCGCCCGGTGAGGTCAGGGCCAGCACCTGCACATCGATGCCGGTCGCGTCCATGTCGGCAATGCGCCGCTCGTCCAGCCACTGCAGCCGCTCGATGATGCCGGTGGCCCGCGCGCTGGTGCTGCCCAGATAGAACCCCCACATGGAATTGAAGCCGATGTCATCAATGCTCTTGCGGGCCAGTACATCGCGGTACTGACGCAACATATCGGCAGTGGCAAACGCCTCTTCGGTGGCGATGCGACGGTACGCGCTGGAGCGCTCAATCCGGGTGGCGGCGGCTCCGGGGGCGGTGTTTGAAGCTGACATGGTGGCTCTCCCGGCAGGCAATCTTAAGCAGCTGCGCATGATAGCGGACTATACTTGCCGGCAGTTGACCCACCGCCGGACCAGCCTTCACAGGAGCCTTTTGGCGACCCACAAGATGTCCAAGTACCAACCCAAACTCGATCTGGAAAAACTCACCGCCATCGACATCCACACGCATGCCACGATTTCCGGGCGCGCGCCGCGGGACCCTTGCGCGCATGCCTTTGATGAACAGATGGCCAAGTACTTCCGCTCCGGCAAGGCACCGACCATCGCCGAGGTCGCGCAGTACTATCGCGAACGCAATCTGGCGGCGGTGATTTTCACGGTGGATGCCGAGGCCGGCGCGGGCCATTGGCGTATCGCCAATGAGGAAGTGGCCGAGGTCGCCGCCGAGAACAACGATGTCCTGATCCCCTTCGCCAGCATTGATCCGGCGCGCGGCAAAATGGGCGTGCGCGAGGCGCGGCGCCTGATCGAGGACTACGGCGTGCGGGGTTTCAAATTCCACCCCTCCATGCAGGCCTTCTATCCGAATGACACGAAGTGCTATCCGCTGTACGAGGAGATCGCCGCGGCAGGACTGCCGGCGCTGTTCCACACCGGCCAGACCGGGGTCGGGGCAGGGCTGCCCGGCGGCATGGGTGTCAAGCTCAAGTATTCGAATCCGATCTACCTTGACGATGTCGCGGCGGATATCCCGGCCCTCACCATTGTGATGGCGCATCCCTCTTTCCCCTGGCAGGACGAGGCGCTCGCCATTGCAACGCACAAGCCGAACACCTGGATCGACTTGTCGGGCTGGTCGCCGAAGTACTTCCCGGCAAACCTGGTGCAATATGCCAACTCGCTGATCAAGGACCGGGTGCTGTTTGGTTCGGATTATCCGGCCATCACGCCCGACCGCTGGATGGCCGACTTCGAGAAATTGGCCATGAAACCTGAAGTGCGGCCCCTGATTCTGAAGGAAAACGCCATCCGGCTGCTGGGGCTGCGCAGCTGAGGCATTTGCGCGGCGGATAGCCGGTATTTACCGAAATCGCGTTGCGACATCCTCCCGGCGGGTGGACAATGCGCTGCGCAAAACCAAAGTCCTGGGCGTCGATTGAGATATTTCGAATAAGATCGCGATCACAACGACAGTCCATGCCATTTCCTGATCCCGATCTGCCTTAAAGCGGTCGTACGGGTCGGTTTACTTTAAGGCCAGACGAATTTTTTCAAGAGGTGGGGCAATGAGCCAGCAGAACCTGGAAAGTGTGTTGAAGGCGGCCGGCAATCCGGTCCAGATGTTGCGTAATTCAAAGATCGGCGCCTACGTGTACCCGGTCGTGCCGAGCGAATACACCAATTGGCGCGATGAGCAGCGCGCCTGGCGCGAAAGCGCCGTGCTGTTCGATCAGTCGCACCACATGGCGGAGTTCACGGTGAAGGGACCGGACGCCCTGAAGCTGATGTCCTACTGCACGATCAACAGCTTCAACAACTTCGCGATCGGCAAGGCGAAGCAGATGGTTCCGATCAGCTATGACGGCTATGTCATCGGCGACGGCATCCTGTTCTATGAAGACAAGGACGAGCTGGTATTCGTCGGCCGTGCCCCGACGGTGAACTGGCTGCAGTTCCAGGCCGAAACCGGCGGCTTCAAGGTCGACACCATCCGTGACGACCGCTCGCCCTCAGCGCCGCGCGGCAAGGCCGTGACCCGTCGCCACTACCGCTTCCAGATCCAGGGTCCGAATGCCTGGAAAGTGATCGAGAAGCTCAACGGTGGCCCGCTGCCCAAGGAAATCAAGTTCTTCAACTGGGACTACATCAACCTCGGCGGCCAGAAGGTCAAGGCGCTGCGTCACGGCATGGCCGGCGCGCCCGGACTTGAGATCTGGGGTCCGTACGCGGACTACGAAAAGGTTTTCAACACCATCATGGAAACCGGCCGGGAGTTCGGCCTGACCGCCGTCGGATCACGCGCCTACGCTTCCAACACTCTGGAGTCGGGCTGGATTCCGTCCCCGCTGCCGGCCGTGTACAGCGGCGAGAGCATGAAGAAGTATCGCGAGTGGCTGCCCGCCAACAGTTACGAGGCCACCGGCTCAATCGCCGGCAGCTTCGTGTCGGACAAGATCGAGGACTACTACACCAGTCCGTACGATCTGGGCTACGGTCCGTTCGTGAAGTTCGATCATGACTTCGCCGGTCGCGAGGCGCTCGAGAAGTTGTCGAAGCTTCCGCACCGGAACAAGGTGACGTTTGCCTGGAACGGCGAGGACATGGCGAAGATTTTTGCCTCCTTCTTCGATCCCGGCAAGCTGTCGAACAAGTACTTCGAGTGGCCGATCGCCAACTACGGCTCATCCTCCTTCGACGCCGTGAAGAAGGGCGGCAAGGTCGTCGGATATTCGATGTTCGGCGGTTACAGCTACAACGAGCGCACCGCGCTGTCACTGGGTGTCGTCAACCCGGACGTGCAAATCGGCGAGGAGCTCACGCTGGTGTGGGGCGAGACCGATAACGGTACCGCGAAGCCCACCGTGGAGCGTCACGAGCAGACCCAGGTGCGCGTGCAGGTCGCTGCCGTGCCCTACGGTGAGGACGCCCGCAAGAACTACGCTTCGGGCTGGCGCACGAAGAAGTAAGACTCAAGGTACGACGTTGAGTGCGGGGGTGGAAAGCGATTTCCACCCCCGTTTTTTTGTGCGGCCGACGCTAGAGTTGAGCGCGGCCGATGATGTCGCTCCCGCCGCCGACCACGGCCGCGAAAGCGTGCGCCCGCGGCAGGATATGCACTGCGTAGAATTCCGCCTGATCACGCGATCTCGCGTCGCGTGCCGCGAGCGCCCACTGCCAGCCACCCGCCACCACGCCCAGCCACTGCAGGAACGGATAGGCAATGCTGGCTACTGTGCCGGCCTGTGCGCTGCCGGCGCCGAGCAGCTGCGCCACGCACTTGCGCAGAAGCGTGCACTCGCTGTGCAGACCGCTGCGCAGTATTGAACTGTCATCCAGCGCCTGTGCATCCTGTTCGATCTGCCTGAGCAGTTCCTCGAAGCCCACGGCCTGGTCGCGCAGGATCTTGCGACCCAGCAGGTCCTGGGCCTGGATGAAATTCGTGCCTTCGAACACCGGTCCGATGCGCGCGTCGCGATACATCTGCGAGGCCTCACAGTCATCGACATAGCCGGTGCCGCCATGCACCTGCACGCCCAGCGAAGACACCTCGACGGCGACATCCGAAGCCCAGGCCTTGACCAGCGGCGTCAGCAGTCCCAGGCGCCGCTCGGCTCGCTCCCGCACTGACGGTTGCGTTTCGGGCGCGTGCACCAAATCCAGCGCGGCCGCCGCGCAGTACGCGAGACAGCGCGCGGCGTGGGTCAGTACATTCATGGCCAGCAGCATGCGGCGCACGTCGGCATGCTCGATGATCGGGCGTTGAGCGCCCTGGGAATCGCGGCCCTGACGCCGTTCGGCGGCATAGCCCAAGGCCAGCTGTCGTGCACGCTCCGCGACCCCCGTGGAATGCAGGCCGACGCCGATGCGCATGTGGTTCATCAGCGTGAACATGCACCCGAGGCCATTGTGCAGCTTGCCGATGAGCCAGCCGCGCGCCCCGCTGTTCTCGCCCAGCACCATGGCGCAAGTCGGGCTCGCCCGGATACCCATTTTGTGTTCCAGCGATGCCGCGCTCAGATCATTCGCACGCCAGACCCCGTTCTCCTGCAGGCGGCGCGGTACCAGGAACAGCGACAGTCCCTTGACCCCCGGGGGCGCATCCGGAGTGCGCGCCAGCACCAGGTGGACGATGTTATCGGCCATGTCGTGCTCACCCCAGGAGATGAAGATCTTGCGCCCGAACAGCAGCCATGAGTCGCCTGCGGGCCGCGCCAGCGTGCGCACGGTCGACAGGTCCGAGCCGGCCTGGGGTTCCGTCAGGCTCATCGCAGCGGTCCATTCACCGCTCACGAGCGGGGGGATGTACAGCTTGCGCAGACTCTCCTGCGCATGGACGGCCAGTACTTCAATTGCCCCGACCGAGGTCTCCGGCAGCATCGCGAAGGCGAGGTTCGCGCCACCCCAGATTTCGGTGGTCGCCGCTGAGATCAGCATGGGTAGCGCCTGGCCGCCCCAGGCCAGCGGAGCCGCCAATGCCGGCCAGCCATCGGCGCAGAACTTCTTCCAGGCGTCCGCGAAGCCGCTGGCGCTGATGACGCCCGCGGCCGATAGCTGCGCGCCTTGCGAATCGCCAGGCCGATTCAATGGCGACAGAACATCTCGTGCCATCCGCGCGGCGCCCGCCAGCACCGCATCGGAGGTCTCGCCGAGGAGCTCCTCCTGCAAAGCCGTAGGCGTGAAGCCGCTATGGCGGGCCGCCTGCTCCAATGCCTCCTTGATCCGGATCAGCGGCGCTTCGTAGGGGGCACTCATCGGGGCATCTAAGTCTGCAGCTCGCGCGCGACGTCGATGAACAGCGACCGCAGCCAGGTATGACCGGGATCCATGTCATTGCGCGCGTGCCACAGCAGGATTTCGTGACTGTCGAGGTCCGCGAAGGGCAGGGCGAAGATTTTCAGCGGGACCAGCGGCAGCACCAGCCTCGCGACCCGTTCGGGTACCGTGGCGGCGAAGGGTGAACCGGGCAGCATGAACAACATTTCCAGCAGGCTCTGGGTGGTCGCGCGTACGTTCAGGTCCATGCCGATCAGGCGTCGCACCAGTTCCTCCACCGGGGCGGTGTGGCCATTCGGGCGCGCGAATATATGCGGCAGTGATTGATAGTCGGCGAGCGTCATGGTGTCCCCGGAGATGGCCATTTCCTGCGACATCACGCACACCCAGCGCACGGGGCGCAGCGGCACGGACTTGAGTGTTTCGGGAAATTCGCCGAGGCCATACAGCCGGGTGATGTCCAAGGAGAGGCACAGGTCCGCATCGCCGTAGGCCAGGCGGGTGAGACTGGTCTGGGAGACCTGCTCGACGTGGCACTGGACCTGTGGTGCCTCGCGCGCGAGACGGCCGAGCGCGCGCGGGACCAGTTCCGGAACGGCTTCGTCGGTGGCGATGACCGTAAAGGTGCGCCGGTCCGTGGCCGGGTCAAAACTCGGCTGGGTGCCCAGCGTGGCCTGAACTTTCAGTAGCGCCTCGCGCACCGGTTGCACCAGGGAGCGCGCCCGCGGTGTCAGCTCCATGTCCCGGCCCACCCGCACCAGCAACTGGTCCTGGAAATAGTCCCGCAGTTTCTGCAGTGAAGCGCTCATCGCCGGCTGGGACAGGAAGACTTTTTCGGCCGCACGCGTGACGTTCCTTTCGTGCAGCAGCGCGTCGAGCGCAATCAGCAGGTTCAGGTCAAAGCGGTTCAGCTGCATTGAGGTGATGCGTCTTCGTGGGCGGCCATAGTGGATGCGAATAGTGCCAATCCGCAAAAATGATTGCCCGGATTTCAACCCACCCGGGCGCATCGTATCGCAGTGCAGCAATCGCTGGTGTGCGACAATCCATGACGATCAGGCAGTAGCCGGCATGCACGATATCCACTCCAAAATCCTTCGAATTACCGCATCGCGGGCCATCGGCCACGCTTAAGGTCATGGAAGCAGTCAGCGAGGCAGAGCGACCCGCAAGCGCCGGGGTCGAGGTCACGGTGGACCGCTGGGTGCGCGGCAGCTCGGTCCACACGCTGGACCGGGTCGCCGAGGAAGTCCCGGTCGCACTCCTGTACAACGGCGAGCCACATGTCGTGATGCTCGCGACGCCCCATGATCTGGAGGATCTCGCGCGCGGTTTTTCGCTCAGCGAAGAGTTGGTCGATGAACCGGACGAAATTCGCGGCATCGAGGTGCACAGGTTGCCCGAGGCTGCCGAAGTGCGCATCGCCATCGCCTGGGAGAAGTTCCCGGAACTGCTGCGCCGGCGCCGCAATCTCACCGGACGCACCGGTTGCGGCCTGTGCGGCTCGGAGACCCTGGAGCAGACCGTGCGCACGCAATCAACCGTGGGCGCAGGTCCCAAGGTGAGCATCACCCAATTGCACGAGGCCATCGCGACTCTGCCGGACTTCCAGGTCCTCAATGCCAAGACCGGCAGTGTTCACGCGGCCGCCTGGGTCATCCCCGGCCGCGGTATCGAATGCCTGCGTGAGGATGTCGGGCGCCATAATGCGCTCGACAAGACCTTGGGTGCGCTGGTGCAGGGCGGCGCGGACCTCGAGGCAGGCTTCATGCTCGTGACCAGCCGCGCAAGCTATGAAATGGTGCAGAAGGCGGCAACCATGGGCGTGACGTTCATGGCCGCCCTGTCGGCGCCGACTTCGTTCGCCATCCGCCATGCCGAACGTTGCGGCATGACGCTCGTGGCATTCGCGCGGCGCGAACAGCACGTGGTATATGCCCACGGCCAGCGCCTGATCCAATAGACAATTTTTTAAGCTCGCAATCTCAAAGAGCAGAGGGGCCTTTTGATATGAGTCCATCCGGCAAGGCGTTGATCTGCGGTTCGATCGCCTACGACAGCATCATGGTCTTCGACGGCCGGTTCAAGGATCACATCCTGCCGGACAAGATCCACATGCTGAATGTGTCCTTTCTCGTCCCGCAGCTGCGCCGGGAGTTCGGCGGCTGCGCGGGCAACATTGCCTACAACCTGCGGCTGCTCGCGGATGCGGGCTATCCGATGGCCACCGTCGGGCGCGATTTCGCCCCCTATGCGCAGTGGATGCGTGATACCCATGTGCCGCAGGATTACGTGCGGGTCGTGGACACTGAGCACACCGCGCAGGCCTTCATCACCACCGACGCGGACGACAACCAGATCACGGCGTTCCATCCCGGCGCGATGCAGCAGTCGCATCTGAACGCCATTCCGACCAACGCCGGAATAACCCTCGGCATCGTTTCACCGGATGGTCGCGATGGGATGGTGCAGCATTGCGCCGGCTTCGCGGCCGCCGGGATTCCCTTCATCTTTGATCCGGGCCAGGGTCTGCCGATGTTCAACGGCGATGACCTGCGCGGCCTGATTGCGCAGGCCTCGTGGCTGACCGTCAATGATTATGAGTGGCAGATGGTGCAGCAACGCACCGGCTGGGCGCCTGCCGATGTCCTCAAGCATGTGAAGGCATTGATCGTGACGCGCGGCGCCGAGGGCTCGACGATCTACACCGCCCAAGGGGAGATCGTCATTCCCGCCGCGAAACCGCAGGCGGTCGTGGATCCGACCGGTTGTGGGGATGCCTACCGCGCGGGGCTCATCCACGGCCTGATGCATGGCCTGGACTGGGCTGTGACCGGGCGCATCGCATCCCTGCTGGGTGCATTGAAGGTCGCGACGCGGGGCACCCAGAACCACCGCTTCACCCAGGGCGAGTTCGCGGCCAGCTACCGGGCCGCCTTCGGCAGCAGCTTGCCCTGATGTTGTATGATCCGCCTTTACCCCCTAACCCCTAAACAGGACTTGAAGCCCATTCATGGCCAATAACTACGTGTTCACCTCGGAGTCGGTGTCTGAAGGTCATCCGGACAAGGTTGCCGATCAGATCAGCGATGCAGTATTGGATGCCATTCTGGCCCAGGACAAACGCGGCCGTGTGGCCTGCGAAACCCTGATCAAGACCGGGGTAGTGATTGTGGCGGGCGAAGTGACGACTTCGGCCGGGATCGATGTGGAGGCGTTGGTCCGCAGGACCGTGCTGGATATCGGTTACAACTCCTCCGACATGGGCTTCGACGGCGCCAGCTGTGGCGTGCTCAACGTCATCGGCAAGCAGTCCCCGGACATTGCCCAGGGCGTGGATCGCAAGGATGCACGCAAGCAGGGCGCGGGCGATCAGGGGCTGATGTTCGGCTATGCGACCAATGAGACGGACGTGCTCATGCCGGCCGCGATCACCCTGGCTCATCGGCTGGTGAAGCGTCAGTCCGAAGTGCGTAAGAAGGGCAAGCTGCCGTGGCTG
This sequence comes from Steroidobacteraceae bacterium, assembly GCA_036498905.1. Taxonomy (GTDB): domain Bacteria; phylum Pseudomonadota; class Gammaproteobacteria; order Steroidobacterales; family Steroidobacteraceae; genus DAIDKA01. Next base: position 25,577 of record DASYER010000119.1, read on the forward strand.
CGCCCAGATGCAAAGAGCCAGGTCACCCTGCGGTACGAGAACGACAAGCCGGTCGGCATTGAGGCCGTCGTGCTCTCGACCCAGCACAGCGATGACATTTCCACTCGCGCGCTGCGCGAGGCGGTGATGGAAGAAATCCTGATCCCGGTCCTGCCGAAGAAGTGGATCGATCAGCGCACCAAGTACCACATCAATCCCACCGGACGATTCGTGGTGGGTGGCCCGGTCGGTGACTGCGGCCTGACCGGCCGCAAGATCATTGTCGATACCTATGGTGGATTCGCGCGCCATGGCGGCGGTGCTTTCTCCGGCAAGGACCCTTCCAAGGTTGACCGTTCGGCGGCCTACGCGGCACGCTACGTCGCCAAGAACATCGTCGCCGCAGGTCTTGCCGATCGCTGCGAAGTGCAGGTGTCCTACGCCATCGGCGTCGCAGAACCGACTTCCATCATGATCGAGACATTCGGCACCGGAAAGGTGACGCGCGAGCGGCTGACGCAGCTGGTGCGCAAGCATTTCGATCTGACCCCGTACGGGTTGCGCGAAATGCTCGACCTGATTCGCCCGATCTACCAGATGACCGCCTCCTACGGCCACTTCGGCCGCACCGAGAAGGAGTTCAGCTGGGAACGCACCGACAGGGCGGAGATCCTGGCTGCTGAACTGAAGGGCAAGGCCCGCGCGGCCTAGCTTTCAGCCGGCATCGGCCGTTCGAGAATTCTGCCGCGCGTTTCGCGCGGCAGCGTCTGGCGCCTGAGGAGCGCTGCGACAGGCATCCGCCAGCCCCCCGGGCTCGGCGGCCGCGCCTGCCAGGCTCAGGAAGCCGGACGCCATGTGATGTACACGGCGCTCGTTCTTCATTTGGAGCATTGAACATGAACGCCACACTCAAGCCCGCTTCGGGCTTTTCTGATTTCAAAGTTGCCGACCTGAATCTCGCCGGCTGGGGCCGGCGCGAAATCGCGATCGCGGAAGTCGAGATGCCCGCCTTGATGGCGATCCGCAAGGAATACGCCGCCTCGCAGCCGCTGAAGGGCGCACGCATCACCGGTTCGCTGCACATGACCATCCAGACGGCGGTGCTGATCGAGACCCTCAAGGCGCTCGGCGCCGATGTGCGCTGGGCCTCGTGCAACATCTTCTCCACCCAGGATCATGCGGCCGCGGCCATTGCGGCCTCCGGTACCCCGGTGTTCGCCACCAAGGGCGAGTCGCTCGAGGAGTATTGGGACTACACCCACCGCATTTTTGAATTCGCGGAGGGCAAGGGCCCGAACATGATCCTGGATGATGGTGGCGATGCGACGTTGCTCATGCACCTGGGCGTGCGGGCTGAAAAGGACGCCTCCCTGATCTCCAAGCCGGGCAGCGAAGAGGAAACCTTTCTGTACGCGGCAATCAAGAAGAAGCTCGCGAGCTCGCCGGGCTGGTACTCGAAGATGTCCAAAGAAATCCGCGGCGTCACCGAGGAGACCACGACCGGCGTGCATCGCCTGTACCAGATGCACAAGGAAGGCCGCCTGATGTTCCCGGCCATCAACGTCAACGATTCGGTGACCAAGAGCAAGTTCGACAATCTCTATGGTTGCCGCGAATCGCTGGTGGATGGCATTAAGCGCGCCACCGACGTGATGGTCGCCGGCAAGATCGCCGTGGTGGCCGGCTATGGCGATGTCGGCAAGGGCTCGGCGCAGGCACTGCGGGCGCTGTCGGCGCAGGTGTGGGTCACCGAGATCGACCCGATCTGCGCCCTGCAGGCGGCGATGGAAGGTTATCGCGTGGTCACCATGGATTATGCCGCCGACAAGGCCGACATATTCGTGACCTGCACGGGTAACTTCCATGTCATCACCGGCGCCCACATGGAGCGCATGAAGAACAACGCCATCGTGTGCAATATCGGTCACTTCGACAATGAGATCGCCGTTGCCGCGCTGGAGAAGCTGAAGTGGGAGGAGATCAAGCCGCAGGTGGATCATGTGATCTATCCGGACGGCAAGCGCATCATCCTGCTGGCGAAGGGTCGCCTGGTGAATCTGGGCTGTGGCACCGGCCATCCCTCGTACGTGATGAGTTCTTCCTTCGCCAACCAGACGATCGCGCAGATCGAGCTGTACGCGAATACCGCCAAGTACCCGGTGGGGGTCTATACCCTGCCGAAGCATCTGGACGAGAAAGTGGCCCGCCTGCAGCTGACCACGCTGAACGCCCAGTTGACCGAGCTGACCGCCGAACAGGCTGCCTATATCGGTGTTTCGGTCAAGGGTCCCTATAAGGCGGACCACTACCGCTACTGAGACCCTAAGCCCCATAATCCCCCCCGAGAACTGTCTCGGGGGGGATCATGATCAAAAACATAGTCGGCATTGTTCTGGCGATCATCGGGGCCATCGCCGTCGGCGGCATCGCGCTGCACCGTAACGAACCCATCAATGCCCTGTGGCTGGTCACCGCCGGCGTCTGTATTTATGTCATCGGCTACCGCTTCTACGCGGCCTGGATAACCGCCAAAGTTCTGACGGTCGACGACACGCGGGCAACGCCTGCCGATCGTCTCAATGACGGGCGCGACTTCGTGCCGACGCATCGCTGGATCGTCTTCGGGCATCACTTCGCGGCCATCGCAGGTCCCGGTCCGCTGGTCGGCCCGACCCTGGCCGCCCAATTCGGATACCTGCCCGGAACGCTGTGGATCCTGTTCGGTTCGGTACTCGGCGGTTGCGTGCAGGACATGATCATCCTGTTCATGTCCACCCGGCGCGACGGACGCAGCCTGGGACAGATGGCGCGCGATGAGCTCGGACCCTTCGGGGGCTTCGCTGCGCTCGCCGGCACGCTCATGATCATGATCATCCTGATCGCGGTGCTGGCGCTCGTGGTCGTGAACGCGATGAAGGGCAGCCCCTGGGCGACCTTCTCGGTATTCGCCACCATACCGATCGCGATTGCGATCGGACTGTATGTGCGCAACGTGCGGCCCGGCCGAGTGATGGAGGCCTCCATCATCGGCATGATATTGCTGCTGGTCGGCGTTGCCGGCGGTGGCTGGATCGACCAGAGCACGCAGCTGCGCGCGATGTTCGACTACTCCGGTCCGCAGCTGGCCGCATTCGTGATCGCCTACGGCTGGCTGGCGGCCATCATCCCGGTGTGGCTGCTGCTCGCGCCGCGCGGCTATTTGTCGACGTTCCTGAAGCTCGGCGTGATCGGGCTGCTCGCGATCTCGATCGTCGTCATTCATCCGGACCTGAAGATGCCGGCGCTCACGCGCTTCACGGCTGGCGACGGGCCGATCTTCGCCGGCAAGATCTTCCCGTTCGTCTTCATCACCATCGCCTGCGGGGCGGTCTCGGGCTTTCATGCGCTGGTCTCCAGCGGCACGACGCCGAAGCTCATCGGCAGCGAGTCCGACGTGCGCCTGGTGGGCTATGGCAGCATGGCACTCGAGTCCTTCGTGGCGATCATGGCCGTCATCGCGGCGACACTGCTGGATCCGGGGGTGTTCTTTGCGATCAACACCGGAGCCGGCGTAGTCGGGGCGGATGCGCACACCGCCGTTGCGACCATTTCGGGCTGGGGCTTCCCGGTCACGGTCGAGCAGATGCAGCAGCTGGCCCACAACATGGGCGAGCGCACGCTCTTTGCCCGCACCGGAGGCGCGCCTTCACTGGCGGTAGGCATGGCGAGCATTTTCAGCTCCACCTTCGGCAACCGCCTGCTCGCGGCCTGGTATCACTTCGCCTTGATGTTCGAAGCGGTGTTCATCCTCACGACCATCGATGCGGGAACACGGGTCGGCCGCTTCATGCTGCAGGATTTCCTCGGTCACTTCTCGAAGCCGCTGGGCCGTACCTCCTGGTATCCGTCGGTGCTTATCACCAGCGCACTGATCGTGGCGGGCTGGGGCTATTTCCTCTACGTCGGTGTCATCGACCCCAACGGCGGCATCAACATCCTGTGGCCGCTGTTCGGCATTGCGAATCAGATGCTCGCGGCCATTGCCCTGAGTGTCGCGACCGGGATCCTGATCAAGAGCGGCAAGCTCAAGTACTCGTGGGTGACGGGCGGACCGCTCGCGTGGCTTGCAATCGTAACGACGGTCGCGGCCTGGCAGAAGGTCATGAGCCCGGATGCACAGCTCGGCTTCTTCGCCGCGGCCGCGGACCTGGCCGCGAAGCTGGCGAGCGGGGCGCTGCCGGCGGCGCGCGCCGCGGTTGCTCCGAAGCTCATCTTCAATCAGCAGCTGGATGGCTGGCTGACGATCATATTCACGGTGATCGTGTGGCTGGTGATCGGCGACATGCTGCGGGTGGCGATGCGCGCGGCACGCGGGCTGCCGACACTGGCGAGTTCCGAGGCGCCACACGTGGCACGCCTGCCGGCGGTGGGCGGAAGCGCGTCATGAGCAGCGCCACCGTCGGTATCGTGACCGCCTGGCGCACCTGCTGGGACGCCTTGCGGACCCTCTCGGGCGATGACGCCTATGAGCGCTATCTGAAGCATCGGGCGCAGACCCACCCGGAGGCGCCGGTACTCTCACGCCGGGCGTTCTATGTTGACGAGCAGCGGCGCAAGTGGGGTACTATTAACCGCTGCTGCTAGCATCGAGACTAAAGGTAATGGCGGATTTGACGGCTCACGGTTTTGTGGAAGTAAGCCCCGCGGACGGGGAAGTTGACGACAGTCGGCGCAAATTTCTCTTGCGGTCCACCATAGGCATGGGGGCCGTCGGCGTGGCATTTGTGGCGACGCCCTTCATCGAATCCTGGCTGCCCTCGGAGCGCGCCCGCGCGTTGGGAGGGCCGGCGACGGTGGACCTGGCCAAGCTCGAGGCCGGCCAGATGATCATCACGATCTGGCGCCGACAGCCCATTTATGTCGTGAGTCGCACCCCGGCGATGCTCGGACTACTGGCCAATCATGACGATCGGCTCAAAGACGCCGTCTCGGCGGATTCCGAGCAGCCGGCCTATTGCAAGAATCCGCTGCGTTCGCGCAACGGCGAACACCTGGTGCTTATCGGTATCTGCACGCACTTAGGCTGCCTGCCCAAGCAGCGCTTCGATGCGGGCGATCCGCAGCTGGGCGCGACTTGGCCGGGCGGCTGGCTGTGTCCCTGCCATGGCTCCCGCTTCGATCTGGCCGGTCGCGTGTTCGACGGTTCACCGGCATCGGTCAACCTGCGCATTCCGCCGTATTCGTACCCCACCCCCACGCAACTTGTCATTGGTGAGGATGGCAGTGCGGGCGCCGCCGCCTAGCCGGCGGCGCGCATCGGAACCCACCGCTCGGCGATCTGCACGGCATTCAGCGCCGCGCCCTTGAGCAGCTGATCGCCCGCGCAGAACAGGGCGATCGAGCGTCCTGACGGATCGCTCACATCCTGGCGGATGCGGCCCACCAGGACATCATCCTGGCCCGAGGCATCCTTGGGCATCGGAAAGTAATTGTTCGCCACATCATCGACGATGCGCACTCCGGGGGCTCCCTCGAGCATCGCGCGCACCTGCTGGGGCGTGATCGGGTCGCGGCATTCCAGGGTCAGGGCGACACAGTGGGCACGCAGGACCGGGACGCGCACGCAGGTCGCACTCACGCGCAGATTCGGTTCGCCGAAAATCTTGCGCGCCTCCTGCATGACCTTGGTCTCCTCCTCGTTGTAGCCCGTACCCGGATCAACGCGGGTGTTGTGACTGAATACATTGAACGCGTAGGGATGCGGCAGCACCGTGTGCCGGTATTCGCGACCCTCGAGATGGGCACGGGTGGCTTCCCGCAACTCCTCCATGGCCGCGGCGCCGGCGCCGGAGGCCGCCTGGTAGGTGGCCAGCTGCAGGCGCTGGATGGGGTTGCGCTGATGAATCGGCCACAGCGGCAAAATCGAAATGATGGCTGCGCAATTCGGGTTCGCGATGATGCCCTTGTGGGCGGCGATCTGCGCCGCGTTGATCTCCGGTATCACCAGCGGCACATCGTCGTTCATGCGAAACGCCGAGGAGTTGTCGATGACGATGGCGCCGGCGCGTGCCGCGATCGGAGCAAAGTGCTTGGAAATGCTGCCCCCGGCTGAAAACAGCGCGATATCGACGCCCGCGAAGCTCGCCTCGGTCAGCTCCCGGATGATGACCGTCTGGCCCCGGAACTGCTGGGTCTTGCCGGCCGAGCGGGCCGAGGCCAGCAGCCGCAGCTCGGAGACGGGAAAGTTGCGCTGCTCCAGGCAGCGAGCCATTTCGACGCCGACGGCCCCCGTCGCGCCCACGACGGCGACGACAAACGCGGGGCGCGCCTGCGCGGTGTGTGCGGGGGACGGATCAGGTCGGTTCGAAGCTGAGGGCGGCATTAAGGGATCTCCGATGGACAGCAGAAATGAAAAGGCCCCGTTGTGGCGGGGCCTGCTTGAGGAAGTCGCGTATAGCGCCAACTACCCGAAGCACCCCGCGGTGGGCGCTTTGAGGGTCTTGGTCGGCTCCGGCGGCGTAGCGCCGACGGCGCGGCCGCGGCGCAGGCGCGGATTGTTTGCAATCTTGGTCAGGGGAATGCCGCTGGGCGGCGCGATGACCATCTGATACGAAATGGCAGTGCTGCCGCAGGCCGGACAACGATTGGCCCAGGAGGGGCAGTCGCGTTCACAGGCCCCACACACTCTTGCGTGCTGAATAGACATAGCCGGATTCTCCTGCGGTCCCGCTGTCCCTTAAGTCGGTCGACGGCTCAAGGCCCTCGAAAAGGGGCGCAATTGTACCGGAACGAGCGGCAAACGACGAGCCTCACCGCGAGCTGGGTCGGATTCAGCCCCCGATCCGCACTATTTTGGGGCGGGATCGAAGCCGTATTTGGCAAAAATCGCCCGGGCGCTCGGTGAGGAGAGGAATTTGACGAAATCCGCGGCGCCGGCGTGCGCCCCAGCGATGGTCGCGGCGGGGTAGATGATGGGGTCGTGCGAGCTGGCGGGAAAGTCGGCCACGATCCTGACCTTCTTCTCGATCAGCGCGTCGGTGCGGTACACGATGCCCAGCGCGGCTTCGCCTCGGGCAACCAGCGCCAGCGCCGCGCGGACGTTGTCCGCGGCCGCGATCTGGTCCTGCACGGCGGACCAGACGCCCAGCCGGGTCAGCGCACTCTTGGCGTACTTGCCCACCGGCACGGAGTCCGGATTGCCGGTCGCGAGCCGTCCCTCGCCCAGCAGCGTGGCAAGCGCGAAGTGGGGCACGATTTTGATGCGCACCGTGCTGTCGGCGGGGCTGATGAGAACCAGCCGGTTGCCGAGCACATTGCGGCGCGTACTGCGGTCGATGAGGTTGCGGGCCTGCAGATAATCCATCCACTCGGTATCGGCCGACACGAAAACATCGGCCGGTGCCCCGGCTTCGATCTGCCGCGCCAGAGCAGAGCTGGCGGCGTAGGAAAACGTGACCTCCTGACGGGTAGCGGCCGTGAACGCGGGGCCGATCTCGCTTAGCGCATCGGTGAGGGAGGAGGCCGCCAGGACCATCAGCTTCGGTTGCGTGGCAAGCGTCTGCGCCCAGCCGTTGCCCGGCACAGCGCCCAGCAATGCCAGCGCCAGAACCACTGCCAGGAGCGCGCGCCGCGTCGTGTACTGACTCATCATCGTCCTGGTCCCGTGCGGGTCATATCCTCGGATGCATAACGATAGGGTACCCCCGCCGCGGCGCGCAAGCAGCCAGTGAAGCGGCGGCGGCAATCCCGGATAGAATGGCGCCATGAGCAACTCTGCCGCGACTGTCGCCGTGCGCCTGCGCCTGGATATCGGGTCGGATTGTTCCATTGGGCCCGGGAAGATCGCGCTGCTGGAGCAGATCGAGCGCAGTGGCTCGCTGTCGAAGGCCGCGCGGATTCTGAAGATGAGCTACCGGCGCGCCTGGCTGCTGCTGGAAGATCTGAACCGCACGTTGGGTCAGCCCGTCACCACGGCCAGCGTGGGGGGCGCCGGCGGGGGCGGGGCGCGCATCACGCCATTCGGACGGCACGTGATCGCCACCTTTCGGGAAATCGAGAATGCCGCCAGCGGCGCGGCCGCCCAGAAGCTCGATTGGTTGCTGCAATCGGGAGTGACGCAGACCTCCGCAGCCGTGGCACCGCGGCGCGCCGTCACGCGCTCGCTCGCAAAGGCTAAGGCGGCGACGGATGATCCGGACCCAAAAAAACGTGGCCGCGCAGTGAAACGGTCTTGACCAGCACCCACACCGCCTGACCCACTTTAAGTCCCAGGGCGCTATGCGCACCGTCGGTGACCCGGACCATGAGTGTCGCCCCGCCCGCATCGGCAAATACCATCCAGGCCCGCTCACCGTCGCGTTCCAGTCTGGTGATGAGCGCGGCCAGGCTGTTGCGCACACTCAAGCCGACCGGTGGCGCGATGGCCAGTATCAGATCGCGCGCGAGCAGCTGCACGCGCACGGATTGACCGCGACGCAAATCCGCCGCCTCCACGAGCAACTGCCCGGCGCCCACCTGAAGCTGTGCCAGACCGGATGCCACATCGACTTCGCCGATCACGCCTTCGACCACGGCGCCCAAGGATTCGGTGCCGATGATGGCCCGCAGGGCTGGGGCCTGGCTCATTGAAATGACATCGCCGTGGGCCGCGACCTTGCCGTTGTCCAGCACGACCACATCTCCGGCCAGGCGCAGCACTTCTTCGAACTGATGGCTGACGAATACCATCGGCAGTCTGAAATGGTCGCGCAGGTTCTCCAGATACGGCAGCAGCTCCCCGCGCCGCGCGACATCCAGACTGGCCAGCGGCTCATCGAGCAGCAGCAGACGCGGCTGGGCGAGGAGCGCGCGGCCGATGGCGACGCGCTGTCGTTCCCCGCCCGACAGGCCGGCGGGTCGCCGGCCCAGCAGGGCTGCCAGACCCAGCAGTTGCACCACGGCATCAAACTGCAGACGGTGCACGCGCCCCCGCGCGCGTCGTTCGCCGTAGTGCAGGTTGTCGCGGACTGTCAGATGCGGAAACAGGCGCGCGTCCTGGAAAACGTAGCCGATGCCGCGCTCCTGTGCCGGCACATCGATGTTGCACGCGGCGTCGAACAAGGTGGTGCCATCGATGCGGATGTGGCCGCGGTCTGGGCGCAGCAGTCCGGCGATCATGTGGACCGTCGTGGTTTTCCCGCAGCCTGAGCGACCGAACAAGGCTGTGACGCCCGGTGTGGTGCTGGTGAACTGCACCGTGGCACCGAACGCACCGCGCTGTTTGCTGACATCAATCTCGAGCATTCAGGCGGGCCCGCGGCCGAGCTGCCTGCGCAAGGTGCGTGACAGGTATTCGGAGAGCACGAGGGCGGCAAGTCCCAAGGTAAACGAGGTGATGGCCAGGCGCGCGGCGGTGGCATCGGCATTGGGCGTCTGTAATGCCGTGTACAGCGCCAGCGGCAAAGTGCGGGTGGTGCCGGGAATGTTTGATACGAAAGTGATGACGGCCCCGAACTCCCCCAGTCCGGCCGCGAATGCCGTGACCGCACCGGCCAGAATGCCCGGCAGCATCAGCGGCAGGGTAATGCTGAAGAAGCGGTCGAGGGGTCCTGCGCCCAGGGTGCGCGCCGCTTCCTCCAATCCCGTATCAATGCCCTCCAGCGTGAGGCGGATCGCGCGCACCATCAGCGGGAAGGTCATCACCGTCACGGCCAGGATGGTGCCGGCGGTGGTGAAGATCAGGTGCACGCCGAACGTGCGCAGCAGCCAGCCGCCAAGCGGCCCGCGCGTACCGAACAGGACCAGCAGCAGATAGCCGGTCAGCACCGGCGGCAGCACCAGCGGCAGGTGCACGAAGGCGTCGAGCAGGGTGCGACCCGCAAAGCGGCGTCGCACCAGCAGCCAGGCCACCGCGGTGGCGACCGGCAGATTCCACACCAGGCTCCACAGCGCCACTTCGAGGCTCAGGCGCAGCGCCTGCCATTCGTCAGCGTTGAGCAGCATGGCATTCAGTGTACTGCATGTAGCATGGTAGTTTGACGCTCAGGAACGACCCGTGAAAGACACACGCCCAATACCTCAGTGCCCTTTGCCGAGCGCGCAGGCCGCAGCCCTCGAGGCGACTGCGCTGCGGCTTGCGCAGGCCGCCGGCGTGCAGATTGCCGCCGCGGTCAACGGCGAGCTGACCGTGCAATTCAAGCAGACCCGCCCGGAGTGGGCGGCCAATTCCAACCCGGTGAGTCAGGTTGATCAGGCTGTGGAGCGCGACATACGCGCGGAGCTGGCCCTGGCGCACCCGGCCGATGCAATCATCGGTGAGGAGCAGCCAAGCAGCGGTCCGGTGGCCGCACCCATCAGCTGGGTCATCGACCCGGTGGATGGAACCTGCAACTTCATCAACGGCGTGCCGCTGTATGCGTGTTCAATCGGCGTGCTGTATGAGGGCTGGCCGGTGGCCGGTGCCATCTGGTGCGCTTCGACTCATGCCGTCGGGCCGGGCGTCTACCACGCCCATGCGGGCGGTCCGCTGTGCTTCAACGGGCGCCCCATCGAGCGCCGCAAGCCCGGCAACTGGCGCGGCCTCGCGGCCGATCATGGCCGCTCATCACGCTACGCCGCCCACTGGGACCAACGGGTACTCGGCACCGCGGCAGTGGAGTTCGCGTGGGTCGCCTGTGGATTGTTGCGGCTGGCCCATATGCCGAGGCCGGGATTGTGGGATGCGGCGGCGGGCCTGGCCTTGTTGCACGCCGCAGGCTGCAGCGCCTTGACGTGGGAGCATGGTGAATGGGTGCCATTGCTGCGCTTCGCGCCCCCGCCCGCGGAACACGCACACGCCGGCTTAGGCGCCTGGCAACAGCCGGTGTTGATCGGGACAGAGGCGGACCTGGCCGCCGCGTTGGCGGCGCCACCGGCCTAGCCGCCGAGCAGATCGCGCGCGTCGTAGTCGAGCAGTTGCCCGATGCGCTCGACCGTCACGTCGGCGGGCGCGAAGCCGGCGAGGGCGGCGGTATCGTGCGCATAGTGTCCCTGACGTGGAAACACGGTCGTGACCCGGTCCTGCCATTGGGTGCGCAGCGCATCCAATATGCGCAGCTTGTCGTCGATCATCACGTAGTGCCGCGCCGGATAGCGCCGCTCGACGGCCTGGAGCATCTGCTCCTTGTGAACGTAGATGAGCACCCGTCCGGCAACGGCGTCCCAGATACCGGATCTTTGTATCTTGCGCGGCTGAAACACCACATCGCCGTCGGAGAGGATCACGGTCTCGCCCATGGTCTGCAGATGCGCCAGCACCTGCAGCGCCTGAGGGTAGAGACGCTGCGCGAAGGGATAATCGATCAGAAAGCTGGACATGCCGAGCAGGCCCTGCGCCTCCAGGTGCTCGAGCCGGTACTCCTGCAGCGCGCCCAGATAGTCGACATACCCCAGCCGCGAGCGGACCGCTTCGAGGATCTGCGCGTAGCGATCCCGGTTGGCCGCCCCGTATTCGGTGGCGATGTGTTCCATCAGATCGCTGATGAGCCGGTCGTTATCGAGCAAGGTGTTGTCGACGTCGACCAGAAAAACGATGTCGGCGGTGCCTGCGGTCGTGGTGGCAGTCATCGGGGCTACCGGCTCCTTGGGCTTAAGCGCCCTGTTCGTAGACGGGGTTCGAGAGGATCCAGCGCGCCGAGTCTGCCCGTGCCTGATTGATGGGCTCATCCGGAATGGAGTCCAGCAGCAGCTTACTGCGTGCGGTCAGCACCTCGCGAAATTCAGGGTGACTGAGGATGAAGAGCCGATTGTGACGAATGCCATCCAATACATATCCGGCGGCGGTGACGGCATCCATGGCGTGCAACATGAACTGCGGAGTGGGCGCA
>DASYER010000120.1:0-14567 GCA_036498905.1 Steroidobacteraceae bacterium
TGTCGTCCCGCTCCTGCTAATTTTCGGATGCCCACTTCGCGGCTGCGACGCGTGGCGCGCGCCGTCATCAGGTTGACGAAGTTGAAGCAGGCGATGAGCAGCACCAGGCCGCCGAGAATGACCGAGCTGAGCAGCCGGCCCGTGAAATCCGGATGCAGCCCAGGATGGGTATTGAGGCGGTCGAGGCGTATCAGTTGCGGCGACATGAACGGCTTGCCCATTTTGGCGAAGCTGGCCGCGCCCATGAGATACCTCATGGACCGCACATTGGCCGCCTGCAGACTGCCGAGCACGCTCTCGACCGATGCGCCGGGTGCGAGGCGCACGAAGGTGGTTACTGAGCTTGAGAAAGTGTGCGTGCCCGGCAGGTTCGTGGGATCGTGATCCAGCTGGCTCAGCTTCGAGAAGCTTGCCAGCCCGGAGCCAAACGCGGCGGTCTGAAGTTGGGTGCCGTTCTCGGGCATGTCCGCGATGACGGCCGTGACGACCAACGGCCGCGGACTGCCGAGGGCGGAGAGCTTGCCCATCAGTTGGCGCGCATCCGCGACCATGATGGTCTGCCCGATCGGATCATCGCGCCCGAAGTATTTGCGCGCCATGCTGCGGGGCAGGACGATGCCATCGGGACGCGCCAAGGCGTGACCCAGGTCCCCGGCCACGACCGGCAGCCGCAGCAGTTCGAAGAAATTTGGATCGACCCAGTAGACCTGCTCGCCGGCTGACACGGCACCGTGACGCAGCAGCAGCGTTTCCGAGGTAAGCCGCGTGGCCCCCTGAAGCTGCGGGATGCTCAATTGCAGCAGCGACGCCAGGCTGTTAAGGGTCGTGTCGGTATAACGCACGGGAAGACCGGGCAGTTCGATGGCGTAGATGACCTGGTATATCCGCTCATACCCGGGGATGAAATGATTCTGCGTGTAGTCGCTGCGAATGGTCAGCGCCGTCAGAAGTGCGCCCCACAGGCCAACTGATAGCCCGACGATGCTGATTACCGTATACAGGCGGTTGCGCGCGAGATGACGTAGTGCAGCGGCAAGGCAGTTGCGGAACATGCTGTGACTTTCCTCAGGCGGCGAGCAAAGTCTCGCTGACCACCTGACCGTCGAGCAGTTTGACGGTGCGTCCCGCCACGGCCGCATGCACCAGGGAGTGAGTGACCATGATCACGGTCGTGCCGGCCCGATTGATCTGGGTGAGCATGTCCATGACCGCGGTGCCGTTTTCGGTGTCGAGGTTGCCGGTGGGCTCATCGGCGAGGATCAGCTTCGGCTCCCCGACCAGGGCGCGGGCGATGGCGACGCGCTGTTGCTGGCCGCCGGACCGCTGGCTCGGCAGATGCCGGGCGCGGTGCGTGAGGCCGACGCGCTCCAGCGCCGCCGTGACCCGGCGACGACGCTCCGCGCCATTCATGCCGCGATACAGGAGCGAGACTTCGACGTTCTCGGAAACATTGAGATCGTCTATCAGGTTGAAGCTCTGGAAGACGAAGCCGACGCTGCCGCGGCGCAGACGCGTCAGTTCCTTCTCGCGCAGCTTCGCGACCTCTTCGCCGAAGAACGAATAGCTGCCACTGTCGGGATTATCGAGCAGCCCTAAGATGTTGAGCAGCGTCGACTTGCCACAGCCGGAAGGGCCCATGATCGCGAGAAACTCCCCGGCGCGCACTGCGAGCGACACCTGCGACAGGGCGTGTGTCTCCACCTCCGTCGTGCGGTAGATCTTGCTGATGTTCTGCAGGCTCAACATTTGAGTGCCCCTTTTATTTGAGATCGATCCGGTCGATGCGTTCGAGGCCGTTGTAGTCGGAAGTGATGACGCGCTCACCCGCGGTGAGGCCGGCGAGGATCTCGACCTGCTCGGCATTGCGCCGCCCGATCTTGATCCGCTGCCGCTGGGCACTGTGGCCATCGGCTTGCAGCACGAAGGCCCAGTCCCCGCCGCTGCGTTCGAGAAAGGCGCCCGTCGGCAGCACCAGGCCCGGCACGTCGGCTCCCAGTGACAGCCTGCCCTGCAGGGTCTGCCCGCGCAGCAGGCCGGCGGGCGTCGCGCCGTCGAAGGCGAGATCGACCAGAAAGCCGCCGCCTTTGACCTGCGGATACACGCGCGTCACTTTGAGGGGCCACGATTTGTCATCGAGCTGGATGCTCGCGGCCTGGCCCGGACGCACACGGCCGAGGTAGTACTCATCCACCGTGGCCGACAGCTTGTAGCCGGTGGCCGGAGTGATTTCCGCCAGGCGATCCCCGAGGTTGCGGTTCTCACCCACCGTCAGATCCATGCTGGTGACAAGACCGCTCACCGGGGCGCGCACGGTCAGGTCGGCGAGCTTACCGTGGGTGATCATCAGATCCTGCTGCAGCTTCGCGATCTGCGCCTGCAGTTGCGGCAGCTGTTTCACGCGCAGCCCTTCCTGGCGCCGATTGCTTTCCTCCTGCATGGGCCGCTGCCGCAGGTCGTTGTCGAGTTCGTCCTTGAGCTGATCGCGCGATTCCACCGAGACCAGGTGCTGCGCCACCAGTCCTTCGCGCCGCTCGAGGGCGCGCTTCAAGCGGATGATGTCGTAGTCGATCTGCGCGAGCGCCTTCTCGTTGGCCACTCGGTTCTGCTCCAGCTGGGTCTGGTAGGTCTGCGACTCGGTGATCGACTGCACCAGTCGGCCTTCCCGATCCAGGACATCCAGCTCCAGCGCCGTATTGCTCAGCTGCACCAGCGGCTGGCCCTGGGTCACGCTGTCGCCGGCCTGCGCCAGAACCTGTTCGATGCGGCCACCCTCCACGGCATCCAGGAACACCGTGTCATGCGGTACGACTTCGCCGCTGAGCGGAATGATGTCGTGATATACGCCGCGCTCGACTGTCGCGATGGTGAGGCTGCCGGCGGGAATGCTGACGCTGCGCTGCGCGGGCCCCAGCAGCAGCACCCCGGCGATGATGATCAGCACCAGTGCAGTGAGACCGATCAGCAGCTGTTGCCACAGCTTCAGCCGCCACCACGGCTGCGAGAGCGGCCGGTCCGTGGCACAGTGGAGCGCGGGGCTTTTCACGGCGGCAACCATGGCCGCTAGTGTATGGCCTGCCCGCTGTGATAAAAAATGGCGCTCAATCAGGCGCTTGCGTGAAGTTCGGCGAATAGGGTCGGTATGAGGTGTCCGGATGTGAACACTTCGGCAGGGGATGCGGCCGTCATGATCGTCGAGGATGACGCCGACGTGCAGCACGCCGCGCGCATCGCGCTGGCCGGCAGCTGCAGGCTCATCGAAGTGTTGGACGCGCCGGATGAACTGCCGGCGCGGCTCGAGGCGGTGAGCTTCGATGTGGTGCTGCTCGATATGAATTTCGTGGCCGGGGAACGCAGTGGCGCGGCGGGGCTGGATGCGCTCGCGCGTCTGCAGCAACTCGATGCAGCGCTTGCCGTGGTGCTGATGACGGCCTACGGGGGCGTGTCGCTGGCGGTCGAAGCGCTCAAGCATGGCGCCACCGATTTCGTGCTCAAGCCCTGGCGCAATGACAAGCTCATCGCCACCGTTCTCGCGGCAGCCGACGCCACACGCCGCCGGCGCGCCGCGGAGACTTTGAACCTGGAGCGGCTGGAGCGCGACGCCATCGAGCGTGCCCTGCTGCAGCATGACGGCAACATCTCGCTGGCCGCCGCGGCGCTCGGACTGAGTCGTCCGGCACTGTATCGAAGGATGTCCAAGCATGGTCTCTAGCGCCTTGCCGCGCCATTTCCAGTTCGCGGTGCTGGCGCGCGCGGTATTGCTGGCGGTGCTGATCGTGATCGTGCTGCGGCTGCTCGCTGCCACGCAGTTCTACGCTACCGCCCTGGTGGTGATCCTGTGCGCGGCCCTGGTCGTGGCCGACCTGACGCGGGTGGTGGGACATGCCGACCGTTCGACCCAGCGCTTCCTCGAATCCCTGTCGGCCGGTGCGCTGGAGGCGCCGGGACAGAGCACTCCCGATGCGGCGCTGCCGGCATTCGACCGTGCGCGCCAATACCTTCAGGAGGATCGTCGCACGCAGCGCCAGGGCAGCGACTACCTGCAGACACTGCTGGATACCGTACCCGCCGCGCTCCTCGTCGTGAATGCGCAAGGCGCGCTGCGCCTGGTCAATCGCGCCGCGCACCGGTTGCTGGGCGAGCCCGCGCCACGTCTCGAGGAGCTCGCGGTGCTCGGCGCGACCACCGCCGACGCGCTCGCATTGCTGCCGCCGGGTGCGCAGCAGATCGTGCGGCTCGCCAACGGGCGCCAGCTGCTCGCCTCGGCTTCACAGTTCACCGTCCCGGGCGCAGCGGCGCAGCGGCTGATCTGCCTGCAGCGTCTCGCCGGGGATCTGGACGCGGTCGAGCACAAGGCCTGGGATGACATGGCACGGGTGCTGGCGCACGAGATGATGAACTCGCTCACCCCGATCGCCTCGCTGTCGGAAAGTCTCGATGCGCTGCTGCGTGCCGGCGGGCGCACCGACGAAGTCGCCGCGGCACTGGAGGCCATCCGGCGCCGCAGCCTGGGGTTGATGCGCTTCGTGGAGCGCTACCGGAAAGTCGCGGAGTTGCCGCAGCCCCTGCTGCAGACCCTGCAGCTGAAGAGCGTGCTCGCCGGCGTCGAGCAGCTGCTCGCACCCGCTCTGGAGCGCGGGCATGTCGGGTATGCGAGCAATCTGTCGCCGCCGGACCTCACCCTCCGGGCGGATCCTGACCTTTTGGAGCAGGCGCTGATCAATCTGTTACGCAACGCCGCCGAAGCGGTCGACGGACGGCCCGGGGCGCGCATCGAGGTCGCCTGCGGAATCGACGGCGCCGTTTGCTTCATCGAAGTCGCCGACAACGGGCCGGGCCTGACGGAGGCGGCACGCGAGCAGATCTTCGTGCCCTTCTTCACCACCAAGAGCGGCGGCTCCGGGGTGGGACTGAGCCTGGCGCGGCGTATCGCCCTGTGCCATGGCGGCCAGGTCACCGTGCGGGAAAATGCGCCGCACGGCTCGGTGTTCCGGCTCAGCCTGCCTGCATGAGCAGGCGATGGCCGTCCGGATCGACGAGGGCGTGGGCAGATAGCGAGGTCGATGGCGGCGCCGGCGGTTTCATTTCCAGCACCAGACGGGTGGCGGCAACTGCATGGTCATCGGCCTCGGCGCCGGCAGCCGGACGGGGCGAGCGATAGCACAGCAGCTCAAGGTGCGGGCCGCTCGCAGCGAAACCCAGGGCCGTCACTTCGACTCGCACTTCGCCAAGGGCATCCAACCGTTCCTGTTCGGGTCCCCGGTTGAGCGTGCGCTGGATCTCGTGCAGGCCCAGGGCGCGATAGAAGGCGACGCTGCGCGCCGTATCGTGCACGCTGATGGCTGAATGATCGATGCCAAGACAGCGGCCATCACGATGTGGCGTTCGCCACCGCGGCGGTACGGCTCCGGATGGGAATTCGATCAGCTCCAGTGGATGGCCCTCCGGATCGCGAAATTTGAACGCGGCCACGCCGCCGGAGGATTGCGGAAGCTGCACCGGCCCACCGCGCGAGATCGGGGTCCAGCCGCTCACGGCGTGCAGTCGTTGGTAGGCGGCTGCGATATCAGTGACGACGAGCGCGAAGTGCTGAAAGTCGACGTCCGCGCAGGTATTTGCGGCAGGGTACGAATCGCCAGGCTGGTCGAATTGCAGGAGTTCGACCTGTTCGGCGCCCAGGACGATGGTGCGATAGCTGCTGGCAGCCGGGCAGCGCCCGGCGGATTCGCGCCGGAAGCCGAACGCTCGCTCGTAGAAGTCGGCGAGAACTTCGCGATCATGCGTAACGAGGCTGAAGCGCACCAGTCGCTCCACGACCTCGGCGCCCGGATCGTTCACGGCCAGCCGGCTCCGCGACAATTCAGGAAGATCGAATACAGCGTGTGGGAACCGCCGATGAAGAGCCGGCTGCGCGCCGGGCCGCCAAAGGCAATGTTCGAGACGACGTGGGGCACGAGGATCTTGCCGATCAGCCGTCCATCGGGCGCGACGCAGTGCACGCCATCCCCGGCTGCAGCCCACACATTGCCGTATTCATCGGTGCGCATCCCGTCCACGTAGCCGGCGTCCGCCTTGTAGAACATTTCACCGCCGCTCAATGAGCCGTGCGCGTCCACGTCAAACACGCGTACGCATTGGCGCGGCTCATCTTGCGTCTGATCGCCGGTCTCGGACACATAGAGTCGGGATTCGTCCGGTGAGAATGCCAGGCCGTTCGGACCCGCAAAATCATCCGCAACGATGCGCAGCTCGCCGCGATGCGCGTCGAACCGATACACGGCCGCGCGCTGCTCGGAAGTTTGCCGACCGCCCTCGTAGTCGCTTTGGATTCCGTAGAGTGGGTCGGTAAACCACACCGAATCATCGGAGCGGACGATCACGTCGTTGGGCGAGTTCAGGCGTCGGCCCTGGTGACGATCGATGAGACACACGATGGCGCCATCCAGCTCCGTGCGAAACAGGCACCGCTCGCGGTGCGAGCATGAGATGAGGCGGCCCTGCCGGTCACGGGTCTGGCCGTTGCCGAAATGCGAAGGTGCGCGAAAGACGGATACTCCCGCCCCTTCGATCCAGCGCAGCGTCTGATTGCGCGGCAGATCCTGGAACAGCAGATAGTCGCCATCCGCGAACCATACCAGTCCCTCTATCCAGCGAAATCCGGCGGCCAGCTCCTCCAGCGGCGCGTTCGAGCGAACGTAGTGCGCGAAGCGATGATCGAGACTGACGATACCGTCCAAGGCAATCAGCTCACCGCACAGGGCAAGGAGGGCTCGTGGGCCTCATTGAACTGGATCACCATCAGCACGGCCGGCGCATCTCCCACGGTCCCGGACCGGTGGCCGCGTTTGCCCGCAATTTGCTGTGAGTGCTGATCGGCCCCGAAGGAAATCTCCCCCGTCGCCATTTCCACGCGCATGCCGTCCATGGATTCCACGAACCAGCGGCCCGAAAGCGGCACGATCCATTGGGGCTTCGGGTTCTCATGCCATGTGCCCACCCAGGCAACGGGCAGCACCATGAACAGTACACTCATGTCACCGCGAGTGGGCCGGCCCTGCCACTGCGCAGCGACAGCCGGGCCAATCGACTTCAATTCAAATTGCGTCAGTGCGCAACGCTGCTGATGGGTGACGCCGCCGCTGTCGGTATACAGATGCCAATAGTCGACCGTGGGGCTCCGAGATGTCACTGCACTGAGCTCACGACATACAGCTCATAAGGATGGCTGGAGGAAAACGGCGCATGGATGAACCGCTCCACCCCATTGGCCGTGCCGCCAAAGGTGAGGAGCAGGAAACCGCCGGCCACGGATAGGTTCTTGAGGAAATCCCAAAAAAGCTCACGTCCCTTGCCGGCAGGTCCCTTCAGTGCGAAATCGCCGGAACGCCAGAACTGCTTCCACAGTAGCGCGGTGATGATGCAATACACTGCCAGAACAAGTGCCGCCATGCGGTCAGCGAAGCCCGTCAGTACGGCAATTGACATGCCGATCTCCACGCACATGCCCGTTACGATCAGCAACATTGCGGCAGGCCGACGAGGCGTGACTTCGGCGGCCTGGCAGACCGCTTGGTTGAAGTTCAAGATCTTGTCGGTTGCGCTGAAGGGAAAGAAGAGCAGTACCAGCAGTGCACGCGTTGCGAAGACTGCAAGAATGCTTACCACGCGCGTATCTCCTGTCTGACGTGCGCAATCCCATTTTGATGCGACGCTTTGGTATTGTATCCCCATGGCCTCCGAATCGACTGCACCCGCGCTACCACCGCAGCGGGTGTTGGCAGGCCAGAAGGCGCTCGTCACGGGCGCCAATTCGGGCATCGGGCGCGGCGTGGCACTCGCACTCGGTCTTGCCGGCGCCGACGTCGTCGTCAATTACGTAAGCGGTGACGATACTGCCAACGCCGTCGTCGATGAGATCCGCAGTAAAGGTGCCCAGGCTTACGCGTATCAGGCGGATGTCTCCAGCGAATCCCAGGTCGCGGCCATGTTCAAGAACATGTGCGAGCGGTTTGGAACCGTCGACATCCTGGTGGCGAATGCGGGGCTGCAGCGCGACTCGGCCATTCAGGACATGACGCTCGAGCACTGGAACACGGTGCTCAATGTGAATCTCACGGGACAATTTCTCTGCGCCCGCGAGGCCGTGCGCGAGTTCCTGCGGCGCGGCGTGGTCAAGGAAGTGTCGTGCGCCGCCGGCAAGATCATCTGCATGAGCTCCGTGCACCAGGAAATACCGTGGGGCGGTCACGCCAACTATGCGACCTCCAAGGGCGGGATCAAGCTGCTGATGGAAAGCCTGGCGCAGGAGCTTGCGCCCCACCACATTCGGGTCAATGGCATCGCGCCGGGCGCAATCCGTACGCCGATCAATACCGCGGCGTGGAATACCAAGGAAGCGTACGACCAGCTCATGACGCTCATTCCCTACGGACGCATCGGCGAACCGGAGGATATCGCCCGCGCGGCGGTGTGGTTGGCTTCCGATCATTCCGACTATGTCGTGGGCTCCACGCTTTTCATCGATGGGGGCATGACCCTGTATCCGGGATTCGCGACCGGCGGATGATCGGCACAACCCATGACGGATAGTCAGTTCGACGTCATTATCATCGGCAGCGGACCCGGTGGTGCTTCGGTTGCGCATCGGCTGGGAGCAACCGGAGCGAAGATCCTGCTGCTCGAGCGCGGTGACTATCTGCCGCGCACGCGCGCGAATTGGGATTCGCAGACCGTATTTGTCGATGGCGCTTATCAGGCCGAGGAAACCTGGTATGGCAGGGACGGCCGCCCCTTCCATCCGGGGCTGCACTACTACGTCGGGGGCAACTCGAAAGTCTACGGCGCGGCGCTGTTGCGGCTGCGGGAGCGGGACTTCGAGGAACTTCAGCACGCCGATGGCCTGTCGCCGGCATGGCCATTGAAGTACGCGGCGTTCGAACCTTATTACGCCCAGGCCGAAACCTTGTTTCATGTGCACGGTCAGCGCGGCGAGGATCCGACCGAGCCTGCGAGCAGCGGCCCGTTCCCGTATGCGCCGGTGTCGCATGAACCGCGCATCCAGGCGCTCAGCGACAGCATGCGCGCGCAGGGGCTGCAGCCCTTCCACCTGCCGTTGGGAATACTGCTCGATGAAAAGGACGGCAAGGCGACGCCGACCAGCATTTGCATCCGCTGCGATGCGTTCGATGGCTTTCCCTGCCTGCTGAATGGCAAGGCCGATGCGCAGGTGATGTGCGTGGATCCGGCCCTCAAGGCGTACCCGAACCTGACGCTGCTGACGAACGCGTATGTGCAAAAACTCGAAACGGATGCCTCGGGGCGCAACGTCGATGGCGTGCGCGTCATCCGCAATGGCGTGGCGGAGCGCTACTCGGCCGCGACCGTCGTGGTGGCCTGCGGCGCGCTCTCCTCGGCCCTGCTGCTGCTGCGCTCCGCCAACGATCGTCATCCGCGCGGCCTTGCCAACGGCTCGGATCAGCTCGGTCGCAATTACATGCGGCACAATCAGTCGATCCTGATGGCGCTGATGCGCGAGCCGAACGACACCGTCTTTCAAAAGACGCTGGCGCTGAGTGATTTCTATTTCGGGGCGCCCGATTGGGAATATCCGCTCGGACTCATCCAAATGTGTGCCGCCGCGCACGGGGCGCAGATCCGCGGCGAAGAGCTGCCCACCTGGCTGGAATGGTTCCCCAGAAAGCCCTTCGAGGTCATGGCGCACCACGCCCTGAACTTCTGGCTGTCCAGCGAAGATCTGCCGCGGCCGCACAACCGCGTCTATTATTCGGACGATCGGGTGATTCTGGATGTCACCGAGGGCAACATGGAGGCGCATCATCGCTTGCGCGCCAGGCTGGAGCAGATCATCACCGCCGCCGAAGGTCACCCGGTGCTGTTGGAAAGGAGCCTGTATCTGGGCAAGGACATTCCGATCGGCGGTACCGCCCATCAGGCCGGCACCGCCCGTTTCGGCACGGACCCGGCATCCTCGGTACTGGATGTGAACTGCAAGGCGCACGAGCTGGATAATCTCTACGTCACGGACGCGAGCTTTTTTCCGTCCATCGGCGCCGTCAATCCGACGCTCACCATCATCGCCAATGCGCTGCGCGTGGCCGACATCATCGCCTGCGGAAAATCATGAGCAGTGAAGCCTTCGGCGCCCCCGGCAGCGCCCCCACCTGGTGTTCCAGTGACAAGGATTTCGTCACCACGGCGCTCGGCGCCGGGCGCGTGTGGGCAACGATCGGGCACGGCATCGTCAATGAGGTCTATTGGCCCTCGACCGGGCGGCCGCAGATCCGTGATTTCGGATTCTATTTGGTCGGCGCCGGGGGCTGGATCGATCTGAAGCGCGTGCAACGCTATCGCCTTGCAACACCGGGCGCGTATCTGCCGGCGCTGACGATCACGCACGAGGGCGACGACTATCAGCTGTCGCTCGAGATTCTTCCGGATCCGCTGCGCGATGCGCTCCTGGTGCGATTCAAGCTTCGCGGCGACTATCGACTGGTCGTGCTGCTCGCGCCGCACTTGGGCAGCACCGGTCACGACAACACGGCCTGGATCGAGGACGGCATGGCGTACGCCGCGGGCGGCGGCGATGCCCTGTGCCTGGCGGCCGATCCACCCCTGGCCCAGTTGAGTTGCGGTTTCGCGGGTACCTCGGATGGCTGGCAGGATCTCAACGCGCACGGCAGGCTCACCTACGCATTCACCAGGGCCAGCGCCGGCACGGTCGCCCTGGCCGGTGCGGCGACGGGCGCCGAAGGCGTGCTGGCGCTGGCGTTCGCGGCGGATGCCCGCGGTGCGCGCACCCTCGCGCGCACCGCCCTGGCCGACGGCTTCGATGTGCTGCGGGCGCAGTTCCTGCAGGACTGGAGCGCCTGGGGCGCACAGCTGCGGTTGCCGCGGCCCAACGACGTGCTGGGCGATGCCGCGCTGCTGTCGGCGACGGTGCTGAAGATCCACGAGGATCGCACCTTCCCCGGCGCGGTGGTCGCCTCCTTGAGCGTGCCGTGGGGCAACAGTACGGATTCGCTCGGTGGCTACCATCTGGTGTGGCCACGCGATGCCACCCTCACCGCGTTCGCATTGCTCGCCGCCAATCAGCGCATCGATGCGCGGCATATTCTCGGGCATCTCATGGTGAGCCAGCAGTCCGATGGCCACTGGTCGCAGAATTATTTCCCCGACGGAACCGGATACTGGAACGGCATGCAGCTGGATGAGACCGCCTTCCCGGTGCTGCTGGCCGCAAAGCTGCGCGAGCTCGGTGACGGCGAGCTGCCGGGCATCGGCGCGATGGTGCGTGCCGCCGTCGGCCATATCGTGCGCACGGGCCCGGCCAGTGAGCAGGACCGGTGGGAGGAAAACCCGGGCGTCAGCCCGTTCACGCTCGCCGTGGCGATCTGCGCGCTCGTGGCCGCGGCGCCGTGGCTCTCGGCCGAGGAGTGCGCCTACGCCCTATCGGTTGCGGAGGGTTGGAACGAGCGGCTGGAATCGTGGTGCTACGTAAAGGACAACGAGCTTGCGCGGGAACTGGGAGTTGCGGGTTACTACGTGCGCATCGCCGCCGTGCACCGCACGGACGATTGGACGGAGCGCGTGCACCTGTGCAATCGCGACGGCGAGGTGATCCGCGCCAGCGCCCTGGTGAGCCTTGATTTTTCGTATCTGGTGCGGCTGGGACTGCGCCGTAGCGATGATCCGCGCATCAAGGATACGATCAAGGTCATCGACCACATCCTGCGGGTCGAGACTCCCTCGGGGCCGCTCTATCACCGCTACAACGAGGACGGCTACGGCGAACATGCCGACGGCAGCCCGTTCGATGGCCGCGGCATCGGCCGCGCGTGGCCGCTGCTGGTCGGTGAACGTGGACACCTCGCGCTGCAGTCCGGTGCAGACTCGACGCCCTACCTGCGCACGATCTGGAACTGCGCGAGCATTGGCGGCCTGCTGCCGGAGCAGGCGTGGGACAGTCCCGCCATCCCAGCGCGCGGGTTGTTCCCGGGGCGCCCGTCCGGCAGTGCGATGCCGCTGCTGTGGGCGCATGCGGAATTCCTCAAACTGGTCATCGCCCAGGAAAGCGGTCGGCCGGTCGAAATGCTCGAGGTGGTCGAACAGCATTTCGGCGGCGGCGCACCGCGCCGTGACCAGGCGTGGCATTGGCGTACCGAGGTTCCGGTGTGGCATCTGCAGAGGGCGCACGCGCTGGTCATCGAAGATCGACGGCCGTTCACCCTGCATTTCGGCTTCGATGACTGGCAGCACATCACCGACCGGGACGCCCGGGAGCAACCGTTCGGCATGTGGGGGGTGACCCTGTCAGTGTCGGAGCTCGAACCCCACGGCCGCCTGGATTTCACGCGCCGTTACGGCGCCTCGTGGGAGGGTGTCGACCACCATGTAACCCTTGGCCATCAGGCAGTTACGCACGCATTGGCGAGCGCTAGAACTTCCGGGCCCTGATAGGGTACCCACGGGGGTGCCTAACCTGCTCCTGACACATGGGTATTTCCTTTTCGAGGATGAAAAGGAGCTGCAGATCATGCGGCCGTACCCCACCCTCGGGCTGCTGTACCTGTCGGCCTACCTGCGCCGGGCGGGATTTACGGTCGATATCTTCGATTCGACCTTCGCCGAACGCGGCAAGCTGTTCGAGCGCCTCGCCGCCGAGCGCGGGGTGCTGGGCATCTACACCAATCTCATGACCCGCCGGCCGGTACTCGACATCATCGCCTCTGCCAAGCGGCACGGCTGGACCGTCGTCCTGGGCGGCCCGGAATCCGCCAACTACCCCCGCGAATATCTCGCGCATGGCGCGGATGTGGTCGTGACGGGCGAAGGCGAAACGACGATGGAGGAGTTGCTGCCGGCGCTCGCCGCGCGTGGCCCGCATCGGCTGCATGGCGTGACGGGCTGCATCTTCATGGACGAGCACGGCACGATGCTCACGAATGCCGAGCGCACCAAGGTCGCGGACCTGGACTCCCTTCCCTGGCCGGACCGCGAGCGCATCGACCAGGCGCGCTATGTCGATGTCTGGCGTGAGAAGCACGGCATGGGCAGCGTCAACATGATCACCGCGCGCGGCTGCCCGTACCGCTGCAACTGGTGCTCGCATGCGGTGTACGGCTACAGCCACCGGCGGCGCAGCTTCCTGGATTGTGCCGCGGAACTCGACCACATCATGGAGCGCTGGAAGCCGGATCAGGTGTGGTATGCGGATGATGTCTTCACCATCAGTCATCACTGGCTGTTCGGCTATGCCAAGGAACTGAAGCGTCGCGGACTGCGCGTGCCCTTCGAGACCATCTCGCGTGCGGATCGCATGATGAAGGATGAGGTGCTCGAAACCCTCGCGGACATGGGCTGCTATCGGATCTGGATCGGCTCGGAGAGCGGCAGCCAGCGGATACTGGATGCGATGGAACGCGGCGTCACGATCGAGGAGGTCACCTGGGCCGCGAAGGCCGCGAAACGCTATGGCATCCAGGTCGGGATGTTCCTCATGTGGGGCTACAGCGGCGAGCAGATCGAGGACATCGCGGCCACCGTCGAACTGGTGAAGGAGTGCCAGCCGGACATCTATCTGACCACGGTGGCATATCCGATCAAGAACACCGCCTACTTCAAGAACACCGAGCAGTCGGTGGTGCTGGAGAAGGAATGGGCGGCGGCCACCGACCGGGATTTCCGGATCCAGGGACGACATTCGCGCCGCTACTACAAGCAGGCGGACGCCTGGTTGCGCAATGAAGTGGAGGCGACGCGCATCGCCGCACAGGATCCGACGGCGGCCGCCGTGAGACTCGCGGCAGCCCGCGATGCGCGCGAGTCCATGCTGGGGCTGGCGGCCGAAACGGAGGCCTGATGGCCGCGCGCGAGTATGCGTTCGATACCGTCGCGGAAGCCTACGACGGGCAGTTCACGCGCACGCGCATCGGCGCGGCCATGCGTGCCGCCGTGTGGGCGCGCTGTGCGGCGCGCTTCCGACCGGGCTTTCGGATTCTGGAAATGAACTGCGGCACCGGGGAGGATGCGCGCTGGCTGGCGAGCCAGGGCATGCAGGTGCTGGCGACCGACATCTCTCCGCGCATGATCGAGGTCGCGCAACGCAAGCTTTCCGGCCTGGCCGAAAATCACGCCGTGCAGTTCCAGATGCTGGCCTGGGAGCAGCTCGGGCAGCTGCAGGCAGCGCCCTTCGATGGCATGCTGTCGAATTTCGGCGGCCTGAATTGCGTGGCTGATCTGACCGGCGCGGCCGGCAATCTTGCCTCACGGCTCAGACCCGGCGCGGTCGCGATGCTGTGCATCATGGGACCGCGGGTACCCTGGGAGTGGTTATGGTTCCTGGCGCATGGCCGCCCGGATGCTGCGTTCCGCCGTCTGCGTCGCAGCCGCGAGTGGTCCGGAATCACCGTCCGCTATCCGTCCATCACGGCCACCGTCAAAGCCTTCGCAGCCCATTTCCGGCTGCTGCGGGTGGGCGCCATCGGCGCATTGCTGCCGCCGCCCTACACCGAGGCTTGCCTCGGCCGGTATCCGCGGCTGCTTAACGCACT
>DASYER010000121.1:0-9137 GCA_036498905.1 Steroidobacteraceae bacterium
GTCTATTCCGACATGACGGGACGACTGTATACAGTGGACGTTCCACGGCCGGCATTGGATATGGAGATGACTTTCTCGTTAGATCAGACGAAGGTGGAGAGGTGCAAATGTATCAGCGCATCGTTGTGCCGAGCAGTGTCTACGAGAGACTTCGGGCTCAGTCCCTCCGCGTGGAGATCGACTATTCCCTGACACTGTTTCGCGTGGAGGCTGAGAACAGCCTTTCGGCATTGAACGGCGATAGAAATGTTGCTGCTTTTGGCCGGTGCAGGACGGCGGTCGATGTAGACGAAGGCGATGTTGAACTCGGCTGCATAAAAACCGGGAGCGTACCGGCATGTGTCACCGTCGCGCTTGAAAATCCCGGGAATGGGAAACGGAATCCGGAAACGCCGTATTGCACTCCGGACTATGCTCCCTTAAGGCCGCATTTTCTTCCAGACGCCATGAGTCACTTCGGGGCGGACATTAAATTTCAGGACCTGCAGCAACTGGCAAAGTATCCCGTGGATGGCTCGCAGCTCGGCGATGCTCGCGTTACCCTGAGGGCTTACGAGCCCAGAGCTCATTTCACGCGTCGTTTGATCATCCCCGACGTCCATCTTGAGAATTGGTCGGTCGGGCCGCCGTAGGATCTGGTAGTGGGTCTGCGCGTAGTTGGGGACAAGACTGCCGTTCTGGGGAGACACTGATCGGTTCTCATGCGATGCGCCTTTAGGGTCGAAGCGCGCACTCAACGAGGCGAAGAGGGTGTACCTCCTTCGTAAGGAGAGGTAGGGTCAACATCTCGGTGACTGACCGAGGCGCTCGGCCTCCCGAGCACGCTCTTCAGTCGGGTCATGACTTCCACGGCCTGATCAGCGGCAAGATTGGTGAAGCCGAGCAACAGGCCGTATTCGCTGTCGCGCGGATCGTGGTACCAGCTCGACAGCGCTGAAGGCGCAAGGCCGGCCTTGCGCGCGTTAATCACGACCGCCCTATCGTTCTCGAGCGGTTTCCCTTGCACGATAAGATGCATGCCGCCGCTGGCCAGCCGAATGTGTAGGTCGCCCTGGAAGATTTCGGTGACCGCTGTAACGAGGGCTGAGCGGCGTTCCCTATACAGCGTGCGCATCTTGCGGATATGCCGCGGGAAATGGCCCTCGGCCATGAAATCGGCCACCACCGTCTGCATCAGACGCGGCGCTGCGCCGTACAGCAACCGGTTGACCTCCGCGACCCGCGGAACTTCTGACGACGGCACGACGAGGTACCCGAGACGCAATGCAGGAAACAGGACTTTGCTGAAGGTTCCGATATAGAGCACGCGACCGGCGTCATCGAGGCTCTTCAGCGCCGGGAGCGGTCGTGAGTCGTAGCGGAATTCACTGTCGTAATCGTCTTCCAGAATCCAGCCTCCGTGTTGCGTCGCCCAGGCCAGTAGCGCCAGACGCCGCGCCAGACTCAGTGATACACCGGTCGGGGCTTGGTGGGCGGGGGTGACGCAGATCATGCGAGCGTCGGGGGCGCGCTTCAGGGCCGCCTCAATGTTCAATCCTTCGGAATCCACGCGGACCGGAATCACCTCGGCTCCTGCGGCTAGCAGGCCGAGTCGGGCGCTCGTGTAGCCCGGTTCCTCGAAGCACACCGGGTTGCCGGGTGACAGAAAGGCGCGGCTCACCAAGCCCAACGCACCCTGAAATCCGCCGGTGATGATGATCTGTTCGGGTTCGCACAGCACCCCGCGCGACACCGCAAGGTAAGCGGCCAAGGCCTTGCGCAGCGGCAGATGACCTTGCGGATGCTCGCCCGCCAGATCCTCGGGCGAAACGGTACGGGCCCGGCGGCCAACCAACCGGGACCAGACGGTTCGCGGAAAGCGATCCAGTGACGGCAATCCAAGCTGCAGCGGAAGGGCAGATCGCGGTGGTCCGGCCGCGCTCTCAGATGGCGGTTGTAGCCGTGTGACGCGCCGCCTTCGCCTGAGCACCGGTGATGCAAGTCCGTGGGCAACGAACGTTCCCGCGGCACCGCGTCCTACCACATAGCCTTCCGCGGCCAGCAGCGTGTAGGCGAGTTCGATCGTCCCGCGAGCCGTGCCCAGCTGGCTGGCGAGCGCACGCGCCGAAGGCAGACGCTCGTTGGGCTTGAGCTGTCCGCCACGTATGGCTTCGCGAAGCCGTTCGCATACGTGCCGATACAGCACCTGCGTGCTGGCCGCGTCGAGTCGCCATCCGGCGAGGGTGAATTTCGTCCTGCGCATGGCCTAGTCGGAAAGACAAATCTTGGCCCATCTGGGAGGGCATACAGACTGTACGCTTCTATGCAATTCATGAGGAGAGAGCGATGAAAAGAAGCATGCTGGCGCTGTTTGCCGTAATGTTTTACCTGCAATGCGCTGCCGCGGACGCACCGCCACCCGCTGCAGGGGCTACCGCGGGGCCCAGCGTGATCTTCTCAAGCGCATTGAAGGACGCCCCCGGAAAGAAGCTGGTCGTGGTGGCTTTGACGCTTGCTCCGAAGGGCAAGTCACCCCCGCACCCACACCATCATCCCGGATCGGTTTACGTGTACGTGACGCAGGGCGTGGCGAGGCTCGGACTCAAGGGTCAACCCGTGAAGGAAGTCCACATAGGGGAAAGCTTCTTCGAGGCGCCGGGTTCGGTTCATACCGTTTCCGAGAGTGCGAGCGCCACGGAGCCCGCATATGCCATTGCGGTCATGCTGGTCCCCGATGGCGCGCCGCTTGCCACCCCTGAAGTGGCCGACCATCACGGCGAAGCAGACAAGTGACTCGATTTACTTTTTCGCATTTCGCAGGAGCATTGGCACTCATGGCGATTTCAAGTTCAATTCACGCACAGGCTCTCTCTTCACTGCCCGGGACGATGCATGGCGCGGCAATCGAACCGGGTGGCGACATCACCTCGCTGTCCCTTCACACCGTCCCCGTCCCAAAACCCAAGCCTGGTGAAGTGTTGATCGCCGTCCAATCGGCAGGCGTGGGGGTATGGGAGGCCCGATATCTACCCAAGGTCACAGCGCCGACGGTGCTGGGATCGGATGGGGCAGGGACGGTAGCCGCGTTGGGTGATGGCGTGCACGACTTCAAAGTCGGCGAAGCCGTGTACGGCGTGGGCGGCGCGTTCTATGCCGAATACGCAAGCGTCCCATCGAACCAGGTGGCCAAGGTTCCACACGGAGTGACGCTCTTGGAGGCAAGCGTGCTCGGCATCAGCGGTCTGTCGGCGCTTCAGGGTATCGACGATGTATTGAGAATGAAGGCCAATGAGACCCTCATTATCCATGGCGCCGCGGGCAGCGTCGGCTCTCTGGCCGTGCAGTTCGCCAAGTGGCGCAAGGTGCGTGTTCTGGCGACCGTGACCGATGAGACGGGAGCACAGTTCGTTCGCCGCATGGGCGCCGAT
Organism: Steroidobacteraceae bacterium; assembly: GCA_036498905.1. Taxonomy (GTDB): domain Bacteria; phylum Pseudomonadota; class Gammaproteobacteria; order Steroidobacterales; family Steroidobacteraceae; genus DAIDKA01. The sequence goes on from DASYER010000121.1 coordinate 3,408, forward strand.
GTCGTCATTAACGGCAAGACTCAGGACATCGTGTCGGAGGCCCATAAATTCGCGCCGAACGGCGTGGACGCCGTGCTGGGGCTGGCCGGAGGCGATGCGCTCGAACGTTGCATCGATGCGCTACGGACCGATGGCTACGGTCGCGTTGCCTACCTGTACGGCATGGAGCCGCTACCGACACCCCGGCTGCGAATCCAGATGACACTGTTCAGTTACATCTCTGACCGGCGCGAACTTGCGCGCCTCAATGAGGCAGTGGAGGCGGCGAAAGTGCAGGTGCCCGTCGCGGCTCAATTCGCGCTGGCCGACGCAGCGCAGGCACAGGCACGACTGGCCCGCGGACATCTGCAGGGAAAGATCGCCATCCTCATCAGGTGAGGACTAGCGCGGGTTGGACGATCGCGGAGAGTGCGACTGGTCTGTAAGCGGTGGATTTCACCGGCTGTCCGAGCACATTGTGGTTTGCGGTAGCGCTGAGACGAGGGGTTTCAGGTTTGCAACCGCCTGGCGCAGGTCATATTGACGGGCGGCGTCGATTACGTCAGCGCAGTTTTGCTCCGCACTTTGGGCAAATGGCGGGTTTCAGAGCAAGGCTCCCCCGCATTCCTACATTTCCTGGGCCAAAGAGATCCATTGGCCGAGAGGAACGGTTTCGCACCCGGGGGTAGCGGTAGTAGCGCTTGACGACTTGGCGTCACGGCAATGACCGCCAAAGTGGCGCGCCCGGATCGAGCCGCTAACGCCTCGTGGACTCCCCGCTGTGAAACCGCCACCGACGACGTTCGTCGGGCTGTTAGGGATGTAGCGTCCCGTGATCGCAATGTCTTGAGTGCGGATGAAAACTCTTCCCACTGCGCCGCCGAGATTGCACTTTGTAGCAATTGCTTGATATCTGCATGAGGTGAAGTACTGGCAGGCGACGCTCGCCACTAGCGGCTTTCCGGTAGTACCCTAGCGCCGCGGCCCAATGAGTTGGCATAAAAGGAACGACTGGTTGCCTGTTGGAGGCATTGGGCCCGCTCCAAAGCGGTCGGTAGAACCTGGCAGATCAGTCACTGATAAGCGACGGATCCTGAGCCCCAGAATAAGAGTGAATTGCAAAACCTTCTTTCTGCGCGATGCGGGCAGAACTATCGAATGACCCAAGTTTCATTTGCCATCAAAGCCGCTCTTCGCGGATTTCCCGCTGCTTTGGCCATAACGATTGCCCTGGCAGTGCTACGACCCGCTTGCGCCGCCTCCGCCGATCCGAGCCCATCAAGCCCGCCGGCAGCTACCGCGGCGCCGGGCGCTGATCAGGAGGGGGATGAGCCAGTGGAAGAGGTCGTCGTCGAGGCCGCCGCTGTGCCTGGCGCCGTGATTGGTGGCATTCCACCCGAGAACCAACTCAATCCGGCCCAGATTGCCGCCTATGGCGACAGCACGATCAACGATCTGCTCAACGATATTGCTCAGCAGACACAAAGCGATCAAGGTCGAGGCAACGCGGCGCCGATCATCCTTGTCAATGGGAAGCGGGTGTCGGGCGTTAACGAAGTGGGGGACCTTCCGACCGAATCGATCCTGCGTGTCGATATCCTGCCTGAAGAAGTGGCGTTGCGATATGGGTATGGCGCCCAGCAGAAGGTGGTCAACATCATTCTGCGACGTAATTTTCGCGCTAAATTATTCGACCTCAGCGGCAGCGAATCCACTGATGGTGGCGGTGAGTCCGACATGGCGGACGCGAACTACAGTCGCATCCATGACAACGACCGGGTGAATGTCGTAGCACGCGTACGAACGCAGGAGCCCATTCTTGAAAGCGACCGCGGCGTATCATCGACGGCAGGGACGGTCAGCGATCCCACCGGTTCGATCGGCAATGATAGCGGCGCACGTACGCTCGAGCCGGCCTCCAATACGTATTCACTGAATAGCGTCTTCTCCCACACGCTGTCGCAGGCCTTGCAAGGGTCGTTCAACGCCATGGCGACCTATCAAACGACGCGGGCGAAGGACGGCTATCCGGCTGCCACCTTGGATGTCCCGGCGAGCACGCCGTACGCATACGAAGACACCGACGCGCTGGTCGATCGCTATCTTTCGGGTGCGACGTTACATCAAGACGCCGATAGGGGTAGCCTCCATATGGGTGGCACACTGAATGCGGACCTCCCCGACAAGTGGCGATTGTCGTTCATTGGCAGCTATGACTACAGCGACGCGCTGACCGAGACGCAACGCACCTACGGGACGACCAATTTGCAGGCGGCGATCAATGCCGGCCAGGTCAATCCGTATGGGGTACTGCCGCCGTCCCTGCTGGGCTCGCTAGGCCGCCAGGACGCGACGGCGGTGACCAATACCGGTAGCGGCAGTTTCCTGGCAAATGGCACGCTGTTCGAGGTGCCCGCCGGTAACGTCACGAGCAGCTTGCAGTTCGGTGCCAACTATAGCGATTTGGATGCGACCAGTTTCGGTACGGTCAGTACAAGCTCCGCCCGCACGCAAGGGAACGAGCAGATCAGCGTGGACTATCCGCTCACCAGCCGTCGAAACCACGTTCTCGGCTTCCTTGGTGATACCAGCGTCAATGTCACCGGGGGACTGACTCAAGTATCCGGATACGGTGATCTCAGCACCGTCGGCTATGGTCTGCATTGGATGCCGGTCTCGAGGTTGAGTTTTTTAGCGAGTGTCAATCAAGACCACCAGGTGCCGACGCTGACGCAACTCGACGGACCGCTGGTCAATACGCCAAACATTCGCCTCTACGACTACGTGCTGGGGCAGACTGATACGGTAACTCAGATATCCGGTGGCAACTCGGATCTGAAGGCGGATGATCGCCACGTTTTCAAGCTCGGTGCGACGTGGAACGCTATCGGCAACCCCAAGACTAAATTGAATTTTTCCGCCAGCTACATCGATAGCGTGACGCGCAACGCAATCGGTTCGCTCTCTACGGCGACCTCGGCAATCGAGGCGGCATTCCCCGATCAGTTTGAGCGTAACGACGATGATGAGCTGATCGAGGTCGACGATCGCGCGGTGAATTTCTCTCAAGAGGCGCGTCGCGATCTTCGTTGGGGATTCAACTTTACTAAGGTACTGCGCGAGCCAACGCGGCCGCGACGTTTTCCTGGCGCGAGACCGCCAGGGGGCTTCCGTCCTCCCTATGGATTTCGTCAGCGTCAGGCGACCGGGACGGAGGGGCAGGGTAACGACCCAGTCAATGCTCAAGGCAATGGAGCGACTACCACGCAGGCTGCTGGACACGGCAGCCGGCAAAACAACCCTCAAGCCAATGCGCAGGGCAACACACAATGCAGTCCGCTGGGCGACCGAACAGCGACGGCTCCGGGTAACGGACAAGCCAACCCGCAGGGAAGCGGTCCATGTAATGCACAGAATTCGGCGACTCAAGCTGGCCTGGCAGCCACAGACAGTTCCACGCCGGTTCCTCCTCCTGCCCCGCCCGACTCGAACACTCCGGAGGAGGTCGTGGTTAACGGCGCCCGCGCAGCACAAGCCAGTCCATTCGGACCACCCGGCGGCGGCGGTAGGGGATTCGGTGGGCCGGGTGGTGGTGGTGGTGCGCGCACCGGCGCACGCGCCGGTGCTTTGGGCGGTGGAGGCCGGGGAGGTGGAGGCAGCGGTGGACGCACGGGCGGCGCCGGTTTCGGCAGTGGTAATGGCGCACAGCTGGACATATCGCTCTATCACAGCTGGTATTTCATGGACACCGTGCGCCTGACTCCTAGCAGTCCGCAGATCGATCTGCTCAATGGGGGATCGATAGGGGCGGGGGGCCAGCCCCGGCATCAGGTTCAACTCAACGCTGGAGTGATCGATAACGGAATCGGCTTCAGAGCATCTGGCGTCTGGAGCAGTGCCACCACGGTGCTCGACACTGGCAACGGCGAAGGCGCGCTCTTCTACTCATCGCTGGTAAGCCTCGACGCCCGGTTGTTCGTCGATTTGCAGCAGCGCTTCCTCGGGAAAATATGGGCCAGAAACGCGCGCGTGACGCTCACCTTGAGCAACATCCTCAATAAGCGCCAGAACATTCAGGACGCCGCCGGCACGATACCGCAGATTTATCAGCCGGCGTTTCTTGATCCGTACGGCCGCACCGTGGGAATCGCATTTCGCAAACTGTTCTAATCGGATAACGGCCTCCGCATAGTCGGAGCACTCACACTTCTAAATTATGCCGTGGCGTAAAAATCCGTCGCAGAAACGCATTCCACGCAAATAGAAGATACAAGCCGCCCCGCTGCATTCATCTGCAGTACGGCGCTGGTGCTCCCGTGTCGGAGAGCTGGGCACACGCCATTCGATGATTTGCTCCAATGACTGGATCACTCGAGCGAGAGATCCGCTTCTATCTGGAGCCGTTCTCGTTGTGATCGTCGGGCACATTGAAGAGCCGGTACTGCACGGGAAAAAGGCGTCACTAGGCTCAGTCCGCTCAGCCAGGTCGTCCGAGGTTTACTGCGGGCAGGATGCCTGGAAACTCATGCTAAGGCGGAGAGGGCGGCCGGCTCCATGACCGAGATCGGCGCAGTCCTGAAGTCAGTTCAAGGGCGTCCTTCCTTGGGCATTCATGCCACGCGCAGGCGCATCGCGGTGCCTCCCGAAATTGTCAACGGGAGCACATGGCTTTCATACGGCGACTTACGCGAATTCGTAAGTCTTTGATTTTATGGCGCTCCCTACGGGATTCGAACCCGTGTACTGGCCTTGAGAGGGCCTACAACTAGTCCAAGGCTGTCTAACGCCATCTTGTAAATCAGGGAAATTATAGGCTTTGCGCCTATGGCCGTCCACTACTGTCTAGCGTAGACTTTTCACGCTGTTTCACGTCGTGGGGTTTTGCCTTGACAGACCTGTCGACTAAGCGCGAGCGGGACCGCTTAAAATTCCGTGAGGACCAGCCCTACACGCAGCGGCTGTGCGAGGGCGGTTACCTGACCTTCCGCCGCGGACCCGACACCTGGGGGGCGCGGTTCAGGGACCGGCACGGCAAGCAGCACCATTTTCCGCTGAAGCATGTCGGCGCGAATGACTATGACGGTGCGAAGGCTGCAGCGGAGACGTGGATTGCCCAGCTAACCAACTCAGCAGTGCGCACGGTTAAGCGCTCCACTGTGCGGTCGGCCCTCGAAGCGTACCTGGAGGATTTGAAGCGGCATGGCCGCCCTGATGCCGCTAAGGACGCCCTGCGACGGTTTCGACTCCTGGTCTGGGATGATCCCCTTGCCGCTCTTTCCCTCGAGGCTGCTACGCGCGACGATTTCGAAGAATGGCGTAGCCGCCAACTAGATCGCACTCGCAAGCCGCGAACTCTCAACAGACACGTCCGGTCCGTGGCCGCTGCGCTCAATCGTGCGTTAGAACTGGGGTACGTGGGCAATTCGGCGGCTTGGACGCTCAAGGCCTTGGTCGATGGAATTGAGGAGGGCGGCGAAACTGCGGTCTTCCTGGCCGTCGCCCATCGGCGGGCGCTCGCGGCTGCCGCAGAAACGAACCTTGCCACGTTCCTCCGCGGGCTGGAGCTGACCGGGGCTAGGCCGCAGGAGCTGGCGCAGGCCGTTGTGGGCGACTTAGGCATGGAGACGATTCGCCTGGCTCACAAGAAAGGCAGACCGCCGAAACTGCGACCGCGTCATACTCTGCTCACAGTCGAAGGATTCGCTTTCTTCAAGGCCCAAGCTGCGAACAAATCGATCAGAGATCCCCTAT
>DASYER010000122.1:0-133472 GCA_036498905.1 Steroidobacteraceae bacterium
GAGATGTACTCGCCGGTGCGGGTATCGACGCGGATGACTTCACCCTCGTTGATGAACAGCGGCACGCGCACGACGGCACCGGTTTCGAGCTTCGCCGGTTTCTGGCCGCCGGTGGCGGTGTCCCCGCGCAGGCCCGGGTCGGTCTCCACGATCTTCAGTTCGATATGCGATGGCGGCGTGACCTGCAGCGGCTCGTTGTTCCACAGGGTCACGATGCACAGCGTGCCGTCCTTGAGCCAGATCGCGTTGTCGCCGACCGCGGCCTTGCCGGCGGTGTACTGCTCGAAATTCTCCGGCACCATGAAAATGAAGAAATCACCGTCCTGATACAGGTACTGCATGTCCATGTCGACCACGTCGGCCGCATCCACGGAATCACCGGATTTGAAAGTGCGCTCGATCGTGCGCCCGCTCTTCAGATTGCGCACCTTGACGCGGTTGAACGCCTGGCCCTTGCCGGGCTTGACCATCTCGTTCTCGACGATCGAGAACGGTTCGCCATCCAGCAGGATCTTCATGCCGGACTTAAATTCGCTGGTGTTGTAGCTGGCCATTTCTTTCTCGCAGTGCCGGCCCCAAAATGGGTCGCGAATGATACCGGCAACCACTCTGGGCCGCCAGCCGGCCCCACCTTCCACCTGGCAGCACGAGCTGGCGGGCGCCATAACCGATCCTGCGACCCTGGCGCGCGCCCTGGACCTGGATCCGGGGCTGTTTGTCGGGGCCGGCCGGGCCAGCGAGCTGTTTGCGCTGCGGGTTCCGTTGAGTTTCGTGGACAGGATGCGGCGCGGTGACCCGGCAGACCCCCTGCTGCGCCAGGTCATGCCCCTGGCGGCCGAACTGGCTGACCTGCCCGGTTTCGGGTCTGACCCGCTGGCCGAGCGTGCGGCCTTCAGGGCACCGGGATTGCTGCAGAAGTACCGGGGCCGGGCGCTGCTCATCGCCAGCGGTGCCTGCGCCGTCAACTGCCGCTACTGCTTCCGTCGCGAATTCCCCTATGGCGAGCAGCTCGGCAATGCAGGCCTGAACCAGGCGCTGGAGGTCATCGCGAAGGATGCGGGTGTCGAGGAGGTGATTCTCAGCGGCGGTGACCCCTTGAGCCTGAGTAATGGGCGGCTGCAGGCCATCACCGAGCGGCTGGCGCAGATTCCCCACGTCCGGCGCCTGCGAGTGCACACGCGGCTACCCGTCGTACTGCCATCGCGGGTCGACGCCGGATTGGTCGACTGGCTGCGCCGCCTGCCGTGGCCCGTGGTCGTAGTCCTGCACAGCAATCACGGCAATGAGATTGATGACAGCCTGCGGGCAGCCTGCACGCGCCTGCATGGCGCGGGCGCGACGCTGCTGAACCAGAGCGTGCTGCTGCGCGGAGTGAACGATTCGGTAGCCGCCCTCGCGGACCTGTCACAGCGCCTCTTCGAGGCTGGCGTGCTGCCCTATTATCTGCATCTGCTCGATCGAGTGCGCGGCGCGGCACACTTTGACGTGCCGGAAGTGACCGCACAGCGCCTGGTCGGTGAGCTCGCCTCGGTCCTGTCGGGATACCTGGTCCCAAAGCTGGTCCGAGAGGTGCCGGGCGGACCTGCAAAAATCACTTTGGGCCCTGAATTTCCACCTTGGGAAATGTGAGACCCGTCGCACGCGGCCGCCCGCATACCCGGTGCTAGACTCCTGCGCAGAAAATGCCAGCGCCGCTGCGAAAGGCGCCGTTGGCTTAATAGCCTAGGATTAAGCTTTGTCCGACCAGAATGCAGTTCCACTGATCGTACTGTCCGCGACGCGCGATCCCGTGGAAGTCATCAATGGGGTGCTGCGGCGCGCCGGACACGCCGCGCACTGCACCTGGATTCCATCCTTGCGGGATCTGGGCGATGCGATCACCCAGCTGAACCCTGAATTGATTCTGCACTTCGAGCCGACCGGCGAGGACCTGATCGCGGCGGTCGCCGTGCGCGACCAGATCGCCGCCTCCGTGCCGCTGGTCGTGGTGGATGACTCGGTGACGGAAGCGCGCATCGCCGATGCCATGATCAAGGGCGCACGCGATGCGGTGTCCACCGACAGCCCCGAGCGTCTGCAGGCAGTCATGACGCGCGAGCTGCGTGCGCATCGTATGGAGCGCGCCCTGGAGGGTACGCTGCGGACGGCGCGCGACGCGCGCCGCCAGCTCGCCTCGGTGCTGCAGCATTCGAACGATGCCATCGCCCAGGTCCAGGAAGGGATTCTGGTTGATGCCAATGCCTCGTGGCTGGAGCTGTTCGGCTACGAACTCACCGCAATTGCCGGGCAGCCCATCATGGACATGTTCGAGCAGGGGACCCACGCGGCATTGAAGGGCGCCCTGGCCGCCTGCCTGCAGGGCCGCTGGACCAATCATCCGATCAGCGCCGAGATCCGCTCCGCCGATGGCACGCACCGGCCGTTCGACCTGGTGCTGGCGCTGGGCGAGCATGAGGGCGATCCGTGCGTGCAGCTGATCATCGCCTCGCGCAAGGACGAGTCGCGCAAATTCGAAGAGGATCTAGCGGATGCCGTGCGCCGCGATCCGACCACCGGCCTGCTGTACCGCCTGCCGCTGCTCACGGCCGTCAAGGCGCGCCTCGGCACACCCCTGGCCGGTGGCGTGCGCTACTTCGCCGTGATCAAACCGGACAAGTTCGCGACTGTGGAGCGCGATCTGGGTCTCTTCGCCAGCGAAGATGTGCTGTCGAGCTTCTCGGCGCTGCTGCGCGAAGGCCTGCATGCCAGTGAAATCATCGGCCGCCTCGGTGGCACCAGCGTCATGATCCTGCTGGAGCGTGGCAACGCTCACGACGTCGAAGCGTGGGGCGCACAGCTGGTGGATCGGGTGGCGAAGCGGGTGATTGCAGTGGGCGATAAATCCCTGTCCATCACCTGTTCGGTGGGATTGAGTGTCGCACCGACCGCCGCCGCAGACCCGACCAGTGCCCAGGCCGATGCCGATGCTGCCGTTGCCGACGCACTCGAGGCCTGCGCGAAGGCCGTGACACGCGGTGGCAACCAGGTCGCGCAGTCCGACAAGGCCGACAACGACTCCCGTGTCAAAGGGTACGACCAGGTCTGGGTCAAGCACATCAAGGCCGCCTTGATGGAGAACCGCTTTCGGCTCGTGCAACAACCGATTGCCAGCCTCGGCGGCGGAGAGAGCACGATGTTCGATGTGCTGCTGCGCATGATGGACACGAACGGCAAGGAGGTCCTGCCGGGCGAGTTCATGCCGGCGGCCGAGCGCAATGACCTGCTGAAGAATATCGATCGCTGGGTAGTCGGAGCGTCGCTGTCGTTCGCCGCGCAGCGCAAGCCCGGCTGCCTGTTCGTGCGCCTATCACATGAGACGTTGAAGGACGGATCATTTGTCGGATGGGTGGACAACCAGGTCCGTGCCACCCGCGCGGATGCGCAACGGTTGTGTTTCCAGGCCCATGAGGAAGTCGTGGCCACCTACCTGGCGCGGGTGCAGAAGCTCAGCCAGGATCTGCGCGAGCGCGGGTTTCGCTTCGCGATCGAGCGCTTCGGCTCCGGCCGCGATCCGCAAGGACTGATGGAGTCGATCGGCCTGGACTTCGTGAAGATCGACGGCGCCCTGGTGCAGGGACTCACCAGCGACCAGGACCTGCAGCAGCGCGTACGGGTGCTGGTCGAACAGGCCAAAGCACGCAATATCGAGACCGTCGCCGAACGGGTCGAGGATGCGAACACCATGGCCGTGCTGTGGCAGCTGGGCGTGCAGTATGTGCAGGGCTACCTGGTGCACGCGCCCGAAGAGATCGTTCTGCGCGGCTGAGCGTGCGCTCGGGGTGGGATCACCCCTTCAGCTGTGGAGCGACCTCATAGGCGAACAGGCGTGCCGAGTCCTGCGCGAACTGCAGCGGCATGTCGCCAAACATCATCTGACACAGAAAGAAATTACCGCCCACCGCCTCGGTCTGGGCGCGCACGAATTCCGTCACCCGTTGGGGAGTGCCGGCGACGGCCATGCCAGCGGCTTCGATCTCATCCCACTGCAGCGGAACCGCGATCGGGAAGGGCGTGCCGCGCCGGTCCCACAGCGCCGCGAGCGAGGCGCGCCAGCGCGGATAGGCCGCGCGCGCCGCGCTGCGGGCCTCCCCGTCCGTCTCGGCGACCACGACATGTCGGCATACGCCCATGAAGGGCAGATCCTGCGGGGACTTACCCAAAGCGGCCCACTCCTGGCGATAGCGCTGCAGGGCTGCCTGCGCCACGGCAGCTGGCCGCAGGGAAATCACGTTGGCTGCAACCGATGCCGCCCAGACCGCTGCGTCCGGATTTCCCAATCCATACCAGATCGGCGGGCGCGGCTGCTGCAGGCAACGCAGCACCATCGGGAAATCGTGCACCTGGAAGTGCTCGCCGGCAAAATTGACCGGTGTCGAGGTGAGCGCGGCAATCACGATGTCCCGTGCTTCCTCGTAACGCTTGTTCGTCGTCGTCGGATCTATGCCGTAGAGCTCCTGCTCCAGGGCCACGGCCCCGCGTCCCATGCCCAATTGCAATCGCCCGCCGCTTAATTGGTCGAGCATGCAGATCTCCTCGGCCAGACGCATCGGGTGGTACAGCGCGGTCACATATACCATCGGACCGAAGCGCAGCGTGCGGGTGCGCTGCGCTACTGCGGAAAGGTAGACATTGGGCGAGGGCGCGAAACCCAGCGGCGTGCCATGGTGCTCGGCGACGTGATAGGAATAAAACCCCAGCTGATCGAGAGTTTCCGTGAAGCGCAGGCGCGCCTCAAAATGCGCATGTGGTGTCAGGCCGCTGTCGTCGACATGGTCCATGACGCCGAACTTCATCCGCATCTCCCTCGCATCTGAAGAGCTTCAGGACTGGCGCTTCAGCAACCACTCCGCCAGCAGACGCAGCGGGTCGGCGGCACGCTCGAAAGGCGCCAGGGCAGCCAGCGCCTCGGCATGCAGCTTCTGCATCCGCTGCTGCGAGGCCGCGACGCCGATCACCGCCGGAAAAGTCGGTTTGGCGCGCGCGCTGTCGGCGCCAGTGGCCTTGCCGAGCGTGGAGGCATCTCCGAGCACGTCGAGCAGGTCATCCTGGATCTGGAAGGCCAGGCCAATCGCGGTCGAAAATTGGTTCAGGTTCTCGCGGCGCGCTGCGCTCAGCGCCGGCACGCATGCGGCCGCCATCATCACGCTGACCTTGATCAGGGCACCGGTCTTGCGAGCATGCATCTGCTCGACCTCGGCGATACCAATCGCCTGACCCTGCACACCCAGATCGATGGCCTGGCCGCCGGCCATGCCGAACGTGCCGCTGGCTTCCGCCAGCAGGTCGATGAGTTTCAGGCGGATCGCCGGATCGGGCGGCAGTTTCGGATCGCGCGCCAGCAGCTGGAATGCCAACGGTTGCAGCGCGTCGCCGACCAGCACGGCGGTAGCCTCGTCATAGGCCTTGTGGCAGGTGGGCCGACCCCGGCGCAGGTCGTCATCGTCCATGGCCGGCAGGTCGTCATGGACCAGAGAGTACACATGGACCAGCTCGATCGCGCAGGCGGCCGCTTCGACCTGGTCATCATCAAGGCCCAAGGTGCGGCCGGTGGCGAATACCAGTGCCGGACGAATGCGTTTGCCGCCGCCCAGAACACTGTAACGCATGGCTTCGTGCAAGCGTGCCGGGACCTCATCAGCGCCCGGGAGCCGGCTCGCCAGGGCCTGTTCCATGCGCGTCTGCCACTGACTCAGCTGCTGGCCGAAGGCGGCGAGTTCGCCGCGCGGCTGCGCCGTCAAAGCAAATCACCCTCGATCTTGCGATCGGGCCGCTTGATGTCGTCCACTGAAATCCTGACTTCGCTGGGCACGGGGAGACTGCCATTCTCGATGTTCAGCGCCAGGTCCGGGGCCATCGGTCCGAACACCTTCGGGCCGCGCAACGAGGTCAACAGCGCCTTGAGCGGATGACGGAAGGCGTCATTCACCGCCGTGCCCTCAAACCCGCAGTGCGCCATGCAGTTGTTGCACTTCTGATTGTTGCCGATGCCGTACTTGGCCCACTCGGTGTCCTCGATCAGGGACTTGTAGGAGCTCGCATAACCCTCATCCGAGAGCAGATAACAGGGTCGCTGCCAACCGAAGACGTTATAGGTCGGGTTGCTCCATGGCGTACAGGCATAGGACTGATTGCCGGCCAGGAAGTCCAGAAACAGGGAGGAATGGTTGAAGGTCCAGGTGCGCTTGCGATCCCCCTGCTTCTGGCGCTTGAACACCTCGCGGAACAGGCGCTTGCTGGCGCTGCGGCCCAGGAATACGTCCTGGCGCGGCGCGTGTTCGTAGCTGAAGCCCGGGGAAACCGTGATGCCCTCGATGCCAAGTTTCATCGAGGTGTCGAAGAATTCCGCCACTTCGTCGGGATTCTCTCCGCTGAACAGCGTGCAGTTGATGGTGACCCGGAAGCCCTTGGAGCGCGCCAGCCGGATGGCCGCAACAGCCTTCTCGTACACCCCTTCCAGGCACACCGATTCGTCGTGGCGTTCCTTATTGCCGTCCAGATGAACGGAGAACGTCAGGTACTTCGAAGGCTGGTACTCGTCGATATGCTTGGACAGCAGGATCGCATTGGTGCACAGATAGACGAACTTCTTGCGTGCGACGATGCCGGCGACGATCTGCGGCATCTCCTTGTGGATGAGCGGCTCGCCCCCGGGAATCGACACCATGGGGGCGCCACATTCATCGACGGCCTTCAGCGCATCCTCGAGGCTGACCCGCTTTTGCAGAATCTCCTTCGGATAGTCGATCTTGCCGCACCCGGCGCAGGCCAAGTTGCATTGAAACAACGGCTCCAGCATCAGGACCAGCGGATAATGACGGTCACGGCGCAGCTTCCGCCCGGCAATATAGGTGGCGACCTTCAGCTGCTGAATCAACGGTATGCCCATGCGGACTCCTAACTATGTCGGTCCCATTATGAACGGGTTGCGAGCACGGCGGGGCGGTGATCTTGCCAGACCCGCTCCCATTCCATAATGAACCAGGGCGTAAACTGCCCAGGTCGGCGCTCCGCCATTTCGGCCTGCAGTTGGGCCGGGCTGAGCCAGCGCAGCCCCGCAATCTCCTGCGGGTCGGCCTGGATGGGACTTTGGGTACGACCCATGTATACCGAACAAAGTTCGTTTTCGGCCCCATTGGCATCCCACTGGGCCTGATATTGGAATTTGAACAGGAACTGCAGAGGGCAGCGCACGCCCAATTCCTCGTGCAGGCGCCGCTGGATGGCGATCTCCATGCTCTCCTCACGACGCGGATGACTGCAACAACTGTTGGACCAGTACAATGGCCATAGGCGTTTGGCAGCGGAACGCTGCTGCAAGAGAAGTTCGCCGCTTGGGTTGAAAATGAGCAGCGAGAAAGCCCGGTGTAAGATGCCTCGGCCATCATGGCATTGCGCCTTGCTCATATGTCCGACTTCGCGGTCCGCTTCATCTACAAGGATGAGCGTATCTGCACTGTCCAAGCGACCATCATCCATCAACAGGTACCTCCAAGCCCGCGCATGATAACCGTCCTGGAAACAGCCACGCCAGCCTTAAGCCCGGACCTCGGAATCCTCGGCTGGGTCGGCGTCGCGCTGGCGGCGCTGGCGGCCCTCTACACGCTGCTTGCCTTAGTCGGTGCACTGCTGCGACCCCGGCGTCGGACGCACTGGCCGGGCTCGGTCGCATTGCCCGGCGTGACCATTCTGAAGCCCTTGTGTGGAGCGGAGCCGCGGTTGTACGAGTGCCTGCACAGTTTCTGCAATCAGGCATGGCCGCATCTGCAGATCGTATTTGGAGTCCGTGATGCGGCCGATCCGGCCGTCGCGGTCGTGCGACGACTGCAGCATGAATTTCCGACCCTGGACCTGGCCCTGGTGCTCGACGGCACCTACCATGGCAGCAATGGCAAGGTCAGCAACCTCATCAACATCGTGGCCGTCGCCAAGCATGATTTTCTGATCATCGTCGACAGCGATATCCGGGTCGAACCCGGGTACGTGCAGCAAGTCGTGGCGCCCCTGCTGGATGAGACCGTCGGGATCGTGACCTGCCCGTATGTAGGCCGCCCGCTTGCCGATACCTGGTCGCAGCTGGGCGCGCAATTCATCAACGGCTGGTTCGTCCCCTCGGTATTCGTGGCGGCGTTGTTCGGCTCACGTGCCTTCGCCTTCGGCGCGACCATCGCGCTGCGACGCAAAGTCCTCGAGGCGATCGGCGGCCTGCCCGCGATCGCCGACCAGCTGGCCGACGACTATCGCCTCGGGGAACTCACCCGCGAACTTGGCCTGCGCACCGTTTTGTCTGAAGTCGTGGTGGAGACCGTCGTCGAGGAGCGCAGTTTGCAGGATCTGCTCGGTCACGAACTGCGCTGGCTGCGCACCATCAGGACGGTGCGCCCTTTGGGGTACAGCCTGGCCTTCGTGAGCTTCGCTCTGCCCGTGGCATTGATCGGCGCTGCGTTGGCGCGCGGCGCACCGCCGGCGCTGCTGGCGCTGGCAGTGACGGCGCTGCTGCGCCTGGCCATGCACTTATACTGGAGTGCCGCGGGAGATCGCTCGACCTTGACCCGGCTGTGGGCCGTACCCTTGCATGACTGCTCGTTGCTCGGGGTATGGTGCTGGGCCTTCCTGGGACAACGCGTCCATTGGGGCCAGACCAGTTTCCACCTGGCACAGGATGGCTCGGTCTCACCCCTGGCTACCCCGCTCGAGAACGAGTAGTGCCCGACACGCCGGGGCGTCTGTGCATCGTCAACGCCGATGATTTCGGGTTGCACCCGGCCGTCAACGAGGCCGTGGAGCGTGCGCACCGGCTGGGAGTGCTGACGGCCACCAGTTTGATGGTCGGCGCCCCGGCCGCGCAGGATGCGGCGCAGCGGGCGCGCGCACTTCCGCACCTGCGGGTCGGCTTGCATCTGACGCTGTGCGACGGCTCCCCGGTGCTCGCACCCAGGCAGATTCCCGACCTGGTGGATCGCGACGGCCGCTTCCACGACAACATGGTGCGGGCCGGGTGGCGTTTCTTTGCCAGCCCGCGCGTTAGAGCACAGCTGGCGGCGGAGATACGCGCCCAGTTCGCGGCCTTTGCGCGCCTGGGCCTGAGCCTCGATCACCTGGACGCGCACAAGCATTTTCATCTGCACCCCACCGTGCTGTCGCTGGCGCTGCGCATCGGTCGTGACTTCGGATTGCGCGCGGTGCGCGTACCGGCCGAACCAGCCACCGCGATGACCCGGGTGCTGATGCCCTGGTTCGGCCTGATGCGCTACCAGCTGCGGCAGTCGGGCATGGACTGCAACGACCAGATCTTCGGCGTTACCGATAGCGGCGCCATGGATGAGAGGCGGCTGTTGCAGATCCTGGCGACGCTTCCGCCGGGCGTTACCGAAATCTACCTGCATCCCGGCACCCTCTCCGGCACCGCCATTGCGCCCTCCATGGCAGGCTATCGCCACGCCGATGAGCTGCAGGCGCTGCTGAGCCCGGCGGTCCGCACGGCGCTGTCCGACCCGACCATCCGCCAGGGAGGCTATGCGGATATTGCGCAATTCAGACAGGCCTTTCGGGGCGTCGCCACGCCATGAAGTGGGTGGTCAGGATGGCGCTGGTTTTCGGCGCGCTGCTGAGCGTCGCACTGGTGCTGCGCGAAGGCCTAGGCCCCATCCTGTCGCTGCTGGGGGCGGCGGGATGGATACTGCTGTGCCTGGTGCCGCTGCATGCCCTGCCCCTGCTGCTCGATGTCCTCGGCTGGCGCACTTTGTTGCGCGCCATCGGGCTACCGGCGCCGCTGCTCGCACCCACTCGCCTGCTGCTCATCGCCAGCGTCCGCGAAGCCGTCAATCGACTGCTGCCGGTGGCCAACATCGGCGGCGAGATCGTCGGCATTCGCATGCTGTGTCAAGCGGGCGGCGATGCGGCCTGCGTCGCCGCGAGCGTCATCGTCGAGGTGTTGTTGACCATCATCAGTCAGCTGGTGTTTGCCTGCGCCGGTGTGCTGCTCCTGCTGCACCTGACCGGCAAGCTGGCGCTGGCCACTGATCTTTTCATTGGCCTGGCATTGAGCCTGCCGCTGATCGCCGGGCTGTATATGCTCGTACACCGCGGGTCGATCTTCGCGCGGCTGCTGCGCACCGTCGAGAGCATGCTGGATCTGCCGGCCCATATGCGAGGGCTGCTCGGCCAGGCCGTCGCACTGGATGCGAAGCTCCATGACCTGCTCGGACGCACCGCCGCGCTGCTCGCCACGATCGGCTGGCAGTTGGCCGGCTTCGTGGCCGGGGCGATCGAGACCTGGCTGGCGCTGCGCTGGCTGCAGCACCCGGTCGGATTCGGTGCGGCGCTGGCGTTGGAAAGCCTGACGCAGGCCATCCGCCATTTTATATTTGTCGTACCGGCGGGACTTGGGGTCCAGGAGGCCGGACTCGTCGGATTTGGTTATCTTCTGGGCCTGGGGAATGACACCAGCATCGCGCTGTCGCTGGCGAAGCGCATGCGCGAGATCCTGTTTGGTGTCCCGGCCCTCGCTTATTGGGGTACGAGGCATGTCGGCAGCAGCACTTGAAATTGGCTCATTGGCACACCGTGAACTGCTCGCGGGATTTTTCATGGACAGCTACGTGGACTACGTTCCCGAGCAGGTTCAATGGCCGCTGTTGAGCGCCGAGTCACGACAGCGTCTCGTGACACTGCCGTTCTGGCAGGAGGCCGTGGCCACCGAAAACGTCACCTCCAACACGGTCGCCGCCGCTGCCGTACTGGAGGCGGATCCGGGGTTGCGCAAGGCGATCGAGCTGCAGGGATTTGAGGAGGGGCGGCACGCACGGCTGCTGCGGGCCCTGACCGTGCACTACGACATCCCGGTCGACACTCCGCCGCGGTACGAACCACACGATCTCGAACACGACTTCCTGTTCGCCGGATTCGGCGAATGCTTTGACTCCTTCTTTGCCTTCGGCCTGTTCGCGCTGGCCCGCGAGTCGGGGTTCTTCGAGCCCAAACTGATCGAAGTGTTTGAGCCGGTGGTCCAGGAAGAGGCGCGGCACATCCTGTTCTTCGTCAACTGGGTCAAGTACCGGCGCTCGCAGCTGCCCTGGTGGCGCCGGCCGGCCTTCTCGATGCGCTGCGCCTGGATCATTCTCAAACAGGTGTGGAGTCGGGTGAAAACGGCGCGCACGCTGGGGGGCTCCCCGGACGCAGCTCCCAAACGCCCCGTCACCGGTGGTGCCGATGACGACAATTTCACCCTCAGTGCCCACCACGATCTTGGCGAGGACGTGACGTTGCACAAGCTCTTGGGCCTGTGCCTGCGGGAGAACGCGGCCCGCCTGGCACCCTATGACGCGCGGCTGCTGCGGCCGCGGCTGGTGCCGGCGCTCGCCGGCTTCATGTACCGGGCGCTGCCCAAGCGCATCTGAGGGCTGCTCAGCTCTTCAGGTAGCCGGCATCGCGGAACCAATTGACCGCGTCCTGAAAAGCACTGGCCGGGTCGCGCCAGGAATAGCCCAACTCGCGTACCGCCTTGGCGCTGGAGAAGTACATGCGCTTGCGCGCCATGCGCACGCCCTCCACCGTGATGCGGGTGCTGCCGCCGCTCAGGCGCGCGAAGGACTGGGCCACGTAGGCTATCGGCAGCACCACGCCGTGGGGCAGCCGGATCCGCGGGGGCGGACGTCCGGTTATGCGGGCCACCTGGGTCAGGATTTCCTTCAGTGTCAGATCGGCGCCGCCGAGAATGTAGCGCTCGCCGTGCCGGCCGCGTTCCAGCGCCAGCAGATGGCCGCGGGCGATGTCATCGACGTGCGCAATGTTCAGTCCGGTATCGACATAGGCGGGAGTGCGGCCCGCGGCGGCGTCCAGCACGATCTGTCCGGTGGGCGTGGGCTTCACATCGCACGGGCCGACCGGTGTCGAGGGATTGACGATCACCACCCAGCGGTTGGCGCCGCCGGCCCATTGCTGCACGACCTGCTCCGCGAGGAATTTGGAGCGCTTGTAGTGGCCGATCATGTCAGGCAGCGTCGCGACACAGCTTTCATCGGCGATCGTGCCATCCCCCACCAGGCGCAGCGTGGCGACGCTGCTGGTGTAGACAATCTTGTGGACGCCCGCGCGCTCGGCAGCCTGCAACAGGCCACGCGTACCCTCGACATTGATGGCGTACAGGTCATCCGGCTGCGGCGCCCACAGGCGATAGTCCGCGGCGACATGGAACAGGGCTTCGCACCCCTCGAGCGCGCCGCCGTAGGAGCTGGCATCGCGCAGATCTCCTGTCACCATTTCAATCGGCAGCCCGACGAGATTGCGAAGGTCTGAGGTGGTCCGGGTGAGTCCGCGCAGCTGCCAGCCCGATGCCACCAGCGCCCGCGCGACCGCAGCGCCGACGAATCCGGTCGCGCCGGTGATGAAGGCGCGCTTCATGGCCCCAGGCCCTGCCGACCGAGGTGCCGCAGTGAAGCCATGGCCGCGCGGTAGCGCCGCGCCAGCCGCAGCAGTGCGAACAGGTCCGCCGGACTGCGCAGCAGGCCTGACAGCAGACGCGTAGGGTGCACTGCACCGCGTGAGTCCGTGGCCAGGGTGATGCTGGGCGGCAGGTTGTCCACAGCCGTATCAACCACCACGCGTGCGACGGCGAACTCAATCTGCTCGCGCATGGCGACACTGCCGATGGCAAAACTTTCCAGATCCACCGCATAGGCATGGGTGCGCGCCCAGGCCTCGGACTTGGACGCGGAAGTCATCAGGGGCTGCTCGAGACTCAACAAAGTGCCGCCCTGAGGACCAACGCCGGCACCGGCGCGCGCGGCGAGCCGTTCACGCCATGCCGCGCAGGTGCGGTGTACCGCACCGGTGTCATCGGTGACGGCATCCGGCAGCAGCATTGTTCCCGCGCGCAGAGCCGGATCCAGCGCCCCCGCCAGACCAAAGCTCAGAAGGTTGCGGGCGCCCGCGGCAACCAGCGCCGCAGCGGCGCGTGTCGCGGCCTGCGCACCCATGCCGCTGACGATGAGCAGACTGCCGTCACGCAGCGTGTTGATGGCGTGGGGGTCCGCCGGCCCAAGGGTGCGCGCCTCGGCCGTCAGGGCCGCGACGATCCCCGTGACACTCACTTCGGGTGGCTGGACCCTGCGCGGTTGCGATAGGCCGCCAGCGCCCACAGCGGAAAATAAGCGCAGTAGCCGTGATACTTGAGATAGAACACACGCGGAAAGCCCGGGGCCGTGAAACGCGGATCGGTCCACAGACCGCTCTTCTGCTGTGCGCGCTGCAGGTAGCGGACACCGAGGCGAACCACCGGCGACTCCACTTCACCCGCCGCCAGCAGACCCAACAATGCCCAGGCCGTCTGAAACGGGGCACTGGCCGCGGGGCCGCCGGCCTGCTTGCGGTCATGGTAGCTGCTGTTCAGTTCACCCCAGCCACCGTCCGCATTTTGCTTCGATGCCAGCCAGTTCACGGCACGGCGCACGGCCGGATCATCGTGGGGAACTCCGGCCTGCTCCAGCGCGATCAGCACCGACCAGGTGCCATAGATATAGTTCGTGCCCCAGCGGCCGAACCAGGCGCCATCCGGATCCTGCTCATCCCGCAAGTACGCGAGCGCCCGCTGCAGCGCGGGCACATCCTGCGGACGCCCGACCTTCGCCAGGGCGGTCACGACGCGCGCCGTCACATCGCTGGTCGGCGGATCCAGCAAGGCGCCATGGTCCGCAAAAGGAATCTCATTCAACACGTAGTGCGTGTTGTCCGCATCAAAGGCGGCGAAGCCGCCATTGCGGCTCTGCAGACCCACCAGCCAGTCCAGCGCCCGGGCGATGCTGGTCGAATACCTGTGCGCATCGCGTGCCTGATGCATCGACCAGGCAACCACCGCGGTGTCATCCAGATCCGGATAGTGCGTGTTCGTGAACTGGAAGGCCCAGCCACCCCCGCGCACGGCGGGCTTTTGCGCCTGCCAGTCCTGCGGGTTATCCAACAGCTGCTCCGGAACCAGCCAGTCGAGCGCACGCTCGGCGGCGGCATGCGCTTCGGGTTGGCCGGCCTCCTGCATCGCCAGTGCTGCCAGCGCCGAATCCCACACCGGTGAGACGCAGGGCTGGCAGTAGGCCTCGTTCGGCGCGACGACCAGCAGTTTCTCGATCGCGCGCTTGGCCGTGACGCGGCGCGGATCATCCTCCGGCACGCCCATCAGCACCAGCACTTCCAGGGCATTGACCATAGCCGGGAAGATCGCGCCCAGCCCGCCCTCGCCGTTCAGGCGCTCGAGCACCCACTCATGCGCCTTGCGCATCGCGCGCGCCCGCATGGCGCGCGGAATCAGCGGATCAATGGCCCGGCCCATGCGGTCCAGCGCCATGAAGAAGCGGTTCGTAAAGCCACCGCGGGCGAAGTAATGGCGCTCCTCCCATGGCGGCGTCGTGAACAGTTCGCGGATCTCGACGCCGAACGGATTGCGCGCCAGCGGCTTCTTCGTACACAGCACGAACAACGGCACCATCACCGTGCGTGACCAGTACGAGACCTTGTCGAGGTGGAACGGAAACCACTTCGGCAGCAGCATGATTTCGACCGGAATATAGGGCACGCCGCGCCAGGGCAGCTGCCCGAACAGTGCCAGTGCGATGCGGGTGAAGACATTGGCCCGTGCTGCACCGCCGCGCGCCAGGACGGCCGCGCGGGCCCGCGCCATATGGGGCGCCGCGACATCATCGCCGGCGAGCTTCAGGGCGTAGTACACCTTGATGGTACAACTCAGATCGAGTTCGCCGCCCGGGAACAGCGGCCAGCCGCCGTGATCGGCCTGGTGGCGGCGCAGGTAAACCGCAAGCTTCTCCTGCAGCACCGTATCGATCTCGTCCAGCAAGTGCATCATCATGATGTACTCGGCCGGGATCGTGCAGTCGGCCTCCAGCTCGAACAGCCAGAAGCCCTGCGCGCTCTGCAGTCCGATGAGGGCATCGCGTGCCGCCGCGATCGAACGTTCGAGCGCCTCGCCGCTCGAAAAATCCGGCAGCAGACTGACGCTGGCCGCCGCGCCTGGGCGCGCGCCGAGGTCACGCACCGGGCGCGCATCACGAATTGACGAAGGTCCTGCGGTCACTGCACGGTACCCCGATCAGGTTGGCGCATCAGACCAACTTCTTCGGCACCACCGCGCACACTGATCCGCCGGGTGCGGTGATACGCGCTGGCGGCATGCTCAGCGCCCTCGCTCCCCTGCATCTGAATCTTGCGCGGCTGCCAATCCGCTTCGAGGCTCGCCAGCGGCAAGCCTGATGCCGCGCGATTGAACAGGAATCGCAGCAGGCCATTGTGGCGCGTCGCGGCATTGCTGAGCGCGAGCGTCACGGCGACGGTACGACGTGACACCTTGACCTGCGCCCCGCGGGTGAAGCCCGGATTGGCGGCGATGCGCTTGAGGGTGAGCACGGCCAGGCCGATGGCCCATAGGCAGAAGCGTCGGATCCCGACTTCGCGCGCGGGAATCAGCAAGGTGAACTCCAGCGCATTGCGCAGATGCGCGTGCGCCAATCCCACCAGCTCGTGCATACCGGCGGCAAAACCACTGCCGCCGGTCTCGGCGCTCAGGTGCGAGAGGTCAACCCCGTGGCGCGAAAACACCTCCTGGGGCAGCCAGCAGGCACCGCGACTGCGATCCTCCCACACGTCCTTGAGGATATTGGTCATCTGCAGGCCCTGGGCAAAAGACGGGGCGAGGCGTGACAGTTGCGCGCGGTGCTGCTCGATGTCGGTCGAGTGGCTGCAGAAAAGTTCGGTCAGCATTTCCCCGACCACGCCGGCCACGTAGTAGCAATAGCTGTCCAGGTCAGCGACCGTATCCAGGCCGCGCACGCTGGCGGTGCGCTGGAACTGATGCATGCCATGGCACATCGTATCCACGCAGCGTCGGATGGCGGCCTGTTGCCGCAGCGGCAGCTGGCGGGTGACCCGGATCACGCGCGGCAGATTCATGACCAGTTCGCGTTCGGCCGGCAACGTCCACTCGGAGAGCTTCTCGGCCAGCTCCGACCCCAGCAGCTGAGCATCATCCACGCCCGCCACGGCATCCGAGAAACGCTCCATGTACAGCAGCGTATCGGGGGGCGCGATCTGTGGCTCATCCTCGATGGTATCGGCGACCCGGCACAGCAGATAGGCGTTGGTCACCGACCGGCACAGGTCCGGCGGCAACTGCGGAATGGTCAATGCAAAGGTGCGCGAGACAGAGGGGAGGATCTGATCCTGGTAATCCTCATCGGAATGGCCCGGATTGGCGGGCTTGGTCTGTCGGGCCATCATCATAGCTGTGCAGTTCTTAAGCGAGGCTGTCGCCTGGGGGGCTGCGGTTTGGGGTGTCTGCCCGCTAGGCTACTGGTTTCAACTAACTTTGCCAAACCACGGCCCCGTGGCGGGGCGGTGGCCGATTCCCGCCTCTAATCGGCCGGCGGCAGGCGCGCTTCGAGTCGGTCGATTTTTCGCGGCCAACCACGCCTCAGAACGCTGCCGCGCTGCGCACGTTGACCCCGATATTCCTTGAGTTCGGACCACTCCAGCGTCTTGAACTGATCGCCCGTCCACAACAGCAGGGCGCCGCCCTTGGGTACGACGGTAACGCCGGCGAGGAACTCCTCGCGCGCGGCCAGTTTCTTGCCGCTTATGTCGTAGAGCTTGTTGCCCTTGCCCTTGGGCATCTCCGGGACGTCAGCTACCGGAAAGACCAGCAGCTTGCCCTCATTGCTCACCGCCGCCAGCAGGCTGTCCGCGGCCGGCACCAGCGCCGGCGGCAATACCAGCGCACCAGCCGGAACGTTCAGCACGGTCTTGCCGGCGCGCCGGTCCGTGACCAGATCCTTGAAGCGCGCCGTGAATCCGTAGCCGGCATCACTGGCGAGCAGCCACAGGTCTTCCGCCTCGCCGAGCATCACCCCCGCGAAGCGCGCCCCGTCGGGAGGATTGAGGCGCCCGGACAACGGCTCACCCTGGCCCCGCGCCGAGGGCAGCGAGTGCGCCGGCAGCGTGTAGGTGCGACCGGTGCTGTCAATAAACACGGCATTTTGCAGACTGCGGCCGCGTGCCGCGCTGTGGAACGCATCCCCGGCCTTATACGACAGTGTCAGCGGATCAATCTCGTGCCCCTTGGCCGAGCGCGCGAAACCGCCCGTGGACAGCACCACCGTCACCGGTTCGTTGGCGATCAGGGTCGTCTCATCGATGGCCTGTGCCGCCTCGCGCTCCACGATCTTCGTACGCCGCTCATCGCCGTGCTTGTCCGCATCGGCGCGGATTTCACTGGCGATCAGCTTGCGCAGCTTCGCCTTGCTGGCCAGCAGCGCTTCGAGCTCGGCGCGCTCGGTAGCGAGCGACTTCTGCTCCTCGCGGATCTTCATTTCCTCAAGCTTTGCGAGGTGTCGCAGACGGGTGTTGAGGATCTCCTCGGTCTGCTCCTCGGAGAGCTTGAAGCGCTTCATCAGCACCGGCTTCGGCTCATCCTCGCGACGGATGATGCGGATCACCTCGTCCAGATTCAAAAAGGCGATCAGCAGGCCGTCGAGGATATGCAGCCGCCGGTTGACCTTGTCCAGGCGGAACTGCAGGCGCCGGGTCACGGTGGTGGTGCGGAACTGCAGCCAGCCGGTCAGCACGTCGCGCAGACCCATCACCCGCGGCCGTCCATCCAGCCCGATGATGTTCAGATTGACCCGATAGTTGCGCTCCAGATCGGTGGTGGCGAACAGGTGCTTCATCAGCTCATCGAGGTCGATGCGGTTCGAGCGCGGCACGATCACCAGTCGCGTCGCATTCTCGTGATCGGATTCGTCGCGCAGGTCCTCGACCATGGGCAGCTTCTTCGCGCGCATCTGCTCGGCGATCTGCTCGATCACTTTGGTGGGCGAGACCTGCCAGGGAAAGGCATTGACGACGACATTGCCGTCCTCGATCACATAGGTGGCGCGGGCCTTGAAGCTGCCGACGCCCTTTTCATAAAAGTCCTTCAGGTCGGCGCGCGGCGAGATGATCTCGGCGCCCGTCGGAAGGTCCGGCCCCTTGATGAACTTCATCAGCTGCGCGGTGCTCGCCTCCGGCTCCTCCAGCAGATGGATGCAGGCGTTGGCAACTTCACGCAGGTTGTGCGGTGGGATGTCCGTGGCCATGCCCACCGCGATGCCGGTGGTGCCGTTGAGCAGCAGGTTCGGCAGGCGCGCCGGCAGAATTGCCGGCTCCTCGCGCGAACCGTCGTAGTTCGGCACCCAGTCGACGGTGCCGTCAGACAGTTCCGCCAGCAGCACCTCGGCGTAGCGAGTGAGCTTTGCCTCCGTATAGCGCATGGCGGCGAAGGACTTCGGATCATCCTGGGAACCCCAGTTACCCTGCCCGTCGACGAGCGGGTAACGGTAGGAGAAGGGCTGCGCCATGAGCACCATGGCCTCGTAGCAGGCCGAGTCGCCGTGCGGATGAAACTTGCCCAGCACATCGCCGATCGTCAGTGCTGCCTTTTTGTGCCGGTTCGCCGCCGCGAGTCCGAGCTCGCCCATGGCATAGACGATGCGACGCTGGACCGGCTTGAGGCCATCCCCGAGCGCCGGCAGCGCGCGGTCGAGAATCACGTACATCGAATAGTCGAGGTAGGCCTTCTCGGTGAAGGTGCGCAGCGGTTGCCGTTCGACGCCTTCGAAATTCAGTTCCTGGTCCTGCATGCTCTAAACCTGCACCTCGGCCAGATTGCCGTTGGTCTCCAGCCACTCACGGCGGTCGGCGGCGCGCTTCTTCGCGAGCAGCATGTCCATGAGCTGATCCGTCTTGTCACCCGCATCCACCGTCAGCTGCACCAGGCGGCGGGTGCGCGGATCGATGGTGGTTTCGCGCAGCTGCGCGGGATTCATCTCGCCTAAGCCCTTGAAACGCGTGACCGACGGCTTGGTGCGCGCGTTCTCCTTGGCGATGCGCGCGATCACCTGGTCGCGCTCGGCATCATCCAGGGCGTAGTAGATCTGCTTGCCGGCATCGATGCGGTACAAGGGCGGCATCGCGACATAAATATGCCCGCCGGTAACCAGCGGCCGGAAGTGGCGCAGGAACAGCGCACACAGCAACGTGGCGATATGCAGACCGTCCGAGTCAGCATCCGCGAGAATGCAGATCTTGTGATAACGCAGCTGCGAGACATCCGCAGAACCCGGATCGACACCGAGCGCGATGCTGATGTTGTGCACTTCCTCGGAGGAGGCAATGGAGTTGGACTCCAGCTCCCAGGTATTCAAGATCTTGCCGCGCAGCGGCATGATGGCCTGGAACTCGCGTTCGCGCGCCTGCTTGGCGCTGCCACCAGCGGAGTCACCTTCCACCAGGAACAGCTCCGAGCGTCGCGGCTCCTGGCTGGTGCAGTCGGCCAGTTTGCCGGGCAATGCCGGACCGCCGGCGATGCGCTTGCGGACCACCCGCTGCGCGGCACGCGCGCGCTCCTGCGCATTGGCAATGGCGAACTGGGCGATCTTCTCGCCCGCATCGGCGTGCCCGTTGAGCCACAGTGCCATCGAATCACGGACAAAGCCCTCGACCACCGCCGCGGCATCCCGCGAGGCCAGTCGCTCCTTCATCTGTCCGGCGAACTGCGGTTCACGGATCTTCACCGACAGCACATAGCAGCACTTGTCCCAAACGTCCTCGGGGGTGAGCTTGATACCGCGCGGCACGAGGTTACGGAACTCGCAGAACTCCCGTACCGCCTGTGCCAGACCCGATCGCAGTCCGTTGACATGCGTGCCACCCTCGGCGGTCGGGATCAGGTTCACGTAGCTCTCGCCGAACACCGCGGGAATATTCGGTGCCCACAGCAGCGCATACCCGACCGCGTCGGTGTCGCTCTCGCGCGCCGCGGTAATGGGCTCGGCCGGCAGCCGCTCGGTGGACTCCAGCTCCTCCGTCAGATAGGCGCCGAGGTCGCCGCTGTAGAACCATTCGTCCTTCTCACCCGTGGCTTCGTTGGCGAAGGTGATGCGCAGGCCCGCACACAACACCGCCTTGGCCTTGAGCATGTGCCGCAGCTGCGGCACGGAGAACTTGTCGGAATCAAAGAACTTCGCATCCGGCCAGAAGTGCACCGTGGTGCCGGTATTGCGCTGACCCACCGTGCCGACCACCGCGAGCTTGGAGTGCAGCTTCCCGTCCTTGAATGAGATCCGGTATTCCTTGCCGCCACGACGGATGGTGCATTCCAGACGACTGGAAAGTGCGTTGACGACGGAGACACCCACCCCATGCAGCCCACCCGAGAACTTGTAGGCGGCTTTTTCGGAAAACTTACCGCCGGCGTGAAGGCGCGTGAGTATCAGCTCGACACCGGTGACCTTCTCCTGGGGATGGATATCGACCGGCATGCCACGACCGTCGTCCGTGACTTCCAGTGAGCCGTCCTTGAAGAGCGTGACATCGATCTGGGTGCAATACCCCGAGGTGGCCTCATCGACGCTGTTGTCGACGACCTCGTGGGCCAGATGGTTGGGCCGCTGGGTGTGGGTGTACATGCCCGGGCGGCGACGCACGGGCTCCAACCCGGAGAGGACTTCGATATCGGAGGCAGTGTAACTTTGGCTCATCGCATTGATTGACGGAATTGAGGGCAGCAGCGCGCCGCCCGCGGGTGGCGCGATCTTAGCCGATTACGCGAGGACCGGTCCGTCAGTTCAAGTCGCCCAGAAGCGACGCGCGGATACGCTCGTCGACCGGTGCAACGGCATGATGATACTGAGCGTGATCGACGCCGGCGCCGAGGGCAGCGCCGCTCTTCAGGGCGCTCACCATGGGCCCGTCAAGCTCGAAGCGCAGGAAGTGCACCGCGGAAGTCTTTTCGTCGTTCTCGCGCGGCAGGTCTTCATCGGCAATGCCGAATACCTTTTCGAGCCCTGCGACCTGCGCCCAACAGCGGGCCTCGACGCCGCGCAGTCTGATGAGCTGATCGCGGCGCAGCTCGGTGTCGGGGAATTCCAGCAGCAACGTCACCTTCCAGTTGGCGCCATCGGGAATCAAGGGATTGTAGGCATCCAGTTCCTCTTGAATGCCCGCCGGCTCGAACACCTTCTCGGCGCGCAGCATCTCCTGGATCTGGTACTGGATGGTGAGACGGTCCTCAAAGCACCAGGTCATGTTCGGCCCCATACTCAAGCGCCGGTGGCTCTTGTGCTCCAGAACCTGGGTGCGAAACTCGTTGCGCCTGCGCGCGTACTGCTCAAGGCTGAAGAGCTGTTCAACGGTCAGCTTTTCCATTCGGACAATCCTTTAAATTCCATAGGCAAGCCGCAACAGCTTCAGGGGATGCTCGGGCCCATGGCCGCCGGCGCTGCTCGCGGTAGCCGTGCCCTGCGGCAGCAGGCTTTCGATCTGGTGACCTGCCATCGGACAGTCACTGGTGTAATGCGCGGGGGCAGCATTCTGAACCCGCGTCGCCACCGGTTTTCCGATCTTCACCGAGGCCGCCCGGAATTCCTGCTTCACCGCATAGGTGCCATCGTGGCCGGAGCAGCGTTCGATGACATCGACGGTGGTGTCCGGAACCAGGCGCAGCACATCGCGGGTCTTCAGTCCGATATTCTGCACGCGCAGGTGGCACGGAACGTGGTAGCTGACCTTGCCCAGTGAGGTCTTGAACTGCGTCTTCAGCTTGCCGAGTTTGTGCCGCAGCATCAGGTACTCGAACGGGTCGTAGATGCGCGCCGCGACCGCCCTGACGTCCGGATCGTCCGGGAACATCAGCGGCAATTCCTGCTTGAACATG
Organism: Steroidobacteraceae bacterium; assembly: GCA_036498905.1. Taxonomy (GTDB): domain Bacteria; phylum Pseudomonadota; class Gammaproteobacteria; order Steroidobacterales; family Steroidobacteraceae; genus DAIDKA01. The sequence goes on from DASYER010000122.1 coordinate 21,788, forward strand.
AGCACGCAGCTGGGAATCGGCGCCACGATGTCGTAGCCGGCGGCGATCACCGCCAGCAGCTGCGGAATATTCTCTTCCTTGTAGGCCGCGACCGTCTTCAGATCCCCGAGCTCCAGGCGCGGCATGCCACAGCAGCGCTCCTTCGGTACCAGGCGCACTGCAATGTCGTTGTGGCTGAACACCGCCACCAGATCGGTGGCCAGATCCGGTTCATTGCGATTGCCGTAACAGGTCGTGAACAGGGCCACCCGGCCGCGCAGCTCCTCGCGCGCGGTGGGAGCCGGGCCGGCCGGGGCCGGCTCCAGCGGGCCGTTCAGCGCCGCAAGGCGGGCACGGGCGGTGCTGGAATGAAACGGGGGGAGCGGTGCATCGCGGGCGACGCCGAGTGTCTTCTCCAGCAGCACTCGGGCCGGCTTGAATCGATTGACGGCATTGACGACTTCGGCGACCACCGGTATTCCGGCGATGCGTCCGACCGCCTCGGTCGAGGCCAGCACGCGATCACGCACACTGAAGCCTGCGCGGGTCGCATGGGTGGCCTTGGCGCGCAGCATCAGGTGGGGAAAATCGACGGCCCATGGATGGGGCGGCACGTACGGACACTTGGTCATGAAGCACATGTCGCACAGGTAACAGTGATCCACGACCTCCCAGTACACCTTCGGATCCACCGCCTCGAGTTCGCCGTTGGCGGTGGCATCGATGGCATCAAACAGGGTCGGAAAGGACTGGCACAGACTGAAGCAGCGGCGACAGCCGTGACAGATATCAAAGACTCGATTGAGTTCCTTGGTCAGCGCCGCTTCGTTGTAGAAATCGGGGCTGCGCCAGTCGATCGGGTGACGGGTGGGTGCCTCGAGACTGCCTTCCCGGCCGCCGGTGGGAGCATTGCTCATCGATATCCTATGAAGTTGCGGCCGGCCGTGGCGCAAGGAACCGGCTTTTTCAGCCGGTTCCTTGAAAGACATTCCCCAAGATCAGATCGAGTCCAACGCCTTCTGGAAACGGTTGGCGTGGGAACGCTCGGCCTTGGCGAGCGTCTCGAACCAGTCGGCAATCTCCGCAAAGCCTTCTTCGCGGGCCGACTTGGCCATACCCGGATACATGTCCGAATACTCGTGCGTTTCGCCGGCAATGGCAGCCTTGAGATTCAGCTTGGTCTCACCGATCGGCAGGCCGGTCGCCGGGTCGCCGACGGCCTCGAGATACTCCAGGTGCCCATGGGCATGGCCGGTCTCACCCTCGGCCGTGGAGCGGAATACCGCCGACACGTCGTTGTAGCCTTCAACGTCCGCCTTTGATGCAAAATACAGATAGCGGCGATTCGCCTGGGATTCCCCGGCAAATGCTTCCTTCAGATTGGTCTCGGTCTTACTGCCCTTGAGGTTCACGGTGGTCTCCTGCGGAAGGTGGTGCAACGAACGCCTGGAATGGCGAAATTAGACTAGGTCTAATCTGTTTACCTTATTCGTCCCCCACGACCTCGTCAATGACTTTGACCCATCGCCCGAGCACTGTATAAGGGGCCATCGCAAGCCTGCATGACAGTCGAGATCCTTGTGGCCCCAACCGCCCAACCCAGCCAAGCCGCCGCTACCGCAGGGAATGAGAATCCGGTGGATTTTGAGGCCTCATTGGCTGAACTTGAGGCCCTGGTGGAGCGTCTTGAACAAGGTGACCTGCCCCTGGATGAGGCCCTGAAGTCCTTCGAACGGGGTGTCGCGTTGACGCGTCAGTGTCAGGGTGCCCTGAAAGCGGCCCAGCAGAAGGTGGAAATCCTGTTGAACAGCAGTGCCAATGCCGATCCCGAACCCTTCACCGAGAACCCCGAACCGGCTCTGAATTCGGCCGATTAGCCGCAGGGCCAACTCCATCCCGGTATCCTGGGGGCCCCGTCCGATACCCTATCCGTGTTGCACTCGTTAGACTTAGACACCGTGGTTGATGTCCACGGGGCGCTACAGAGGTCATAAAGCTCACCCCATGCCCAAGCCCGAAGTCACCTATCCGCTGCTGAGCACGATCCACTCCCCCGCGGATCTGCGTGGCCTTGCGGCCGCCAAACTGCCCGAGCTCGCCGCGGAATTGCGTGAGTTTCTGATCCAGAGCGTGAGCACACGCGGCGGGCATTTTGCCGCCGGCCTGGGGACGGTCGAGCTCACGATCGCCCTGCATTACATCTATGACACCCCGAACGACCTGCTCGTGTGGGACGTGGGCCACCAGGCCTATCCCCACAAGGTCCTCACGGGGCGCCGCGAGCAGCTGCATACCATCAAGCAGCGCAACGGCCTGGCACCCTTCCCGACCCCGGCTGAGAGCGAATACGACACCTTCGCCGTGGGACATTCGAGCACCTCGGTCAGCGCCGCCCTCGGGATGGCGATCGCGGCTGCTCACCAGGGCAGCAACCGGCGCGCCGTCGCCGTCATCGGCGATGGCGCCATGACGGCCGGCATGGCCTTCGAGGCGCTGTGCCATGCCGGCTCCCTGCCGAATGACCTGCTGGTGGTTCTGAACGACAATGAAATGTCGATTTCTGAAAACGTCGGCGCATTGTCCAACTACCTGGCCCGGGTGCTCTCCGGACGCTTCTATTCACATTTGCGTGAAAGCGGCAAGAAGGTACTCAAGCCCATGCCGACGGTATGGGAACTGGCGCGCCGCTCCGAGGAACACATGAAGGGCATGGTCCTGCCGGGCACCATGTTCGAGGAAATGGGGTTCAACTACATCGGACCCGTGGACGGACATGACTTGAAGGCGCTCGTCACCACACTGAAGAACGTCAAGCAGCTGAAGGGCCCGCAGTTCCTGCACGTGGTGACGCGCAAAGGCAAGGGCTACGCGCCGGCCGAGGCCGATCCGATCAAATGGCATGGACCGGGTCCGTTCGATCCGCGCAGCGGCACCATTTTCAAGGAAAAGAGCCAGGGCCCGAGCTACTCACAGGTGTTCGGACAGTGGCTGTGCGATATCGCCGCCATCAACCCGAAGATCGTCGCCATCACGCCTGCCATGCGTGAAGGCTCCGGCCTGGTCGAGTATTCGAAGCGCTTCCCCGACCGGTACTTCGACGTAGCCATCGCCGAGCAGCACGCGGTGACGCTGGCCGCGGGGCTTGCCAGCGCCGGCATGAGGCCGGTCGTGGCCATCTATTCGACCTTCCTGCAGCGTGGCTACGACCAGCTGATACACGATGTGGCCCTGCAGAATCTGCCGGTGACATTCGCCATCGATCGCGCCGGCATGGTCGGAAGTGACGGGGCGACCCACCAGGGCAGCTTTGACCTTTCTTTCATGCGCTGCATCCCCAACATGGTGATCATGGCGCCCGCCGATGAAGATGAATGCCGGCAAATGCTCTACACGGCCACCACCGTGAAGGGTCCGGCGGCGGTGCGTTATCCGCGCGGCACGGGTCCGGGCACACCCCTGGTTCAGCAGATGACCGCGCTGCCCATCGGCCGCGCCGAAATCCGGCGCCAGGGCCGCTCGGGTCTGGCGCTCATCGCCGTCGGCGCAATGGTGGCCCCGGCACAGAAGATTGCCGATCGGCTCGATGCGACACTCGTGAACCTGCGGTTCATCAAGCCGATGGACGAAAATCTGGTGATCGAGATCGCCTCCAGCCATAGCGCCGTGGTGACGCTTGAGGAAAATGTCGTCGCCGGCGGCGCCGGCAGTGCCATCGGCGAACTGCTGGCGAGCCAGGACATCCAGGTGTCGCTGCTGCACATCGGCATTCCGGACCGCTTCATCGAGCACGGCTCACGCGAGGACTGTCTGGCCCTGGCCGGTCTTGACGCGGCCTCCCTCAATGCCACCATCGAGCGCTGGTGGGCGCGCCACTCGGCCACCCGCGCGCGTTCCGTCGGCGCGCTCTAACGCTCGCAATTTTCGGATGAACGTTTAGCTCATGAATTCCAAAGCAGTTGCAAAAGCAGTCGATTCGAGCGCCGAGAAGGGCGCGAAAAGCGTCGGCGTCGAGGATGTGCAGGGTCGTGCCGACACACGGCGAATTCCCATCAATCGCGTCGGGATCAAGGACATCACGCACCCGGTGCGGGTCAAGGATCGCGCCAGCGGCGAGCAGCACACCATCGCCACCTTCAACATGTACGTGAACCTGCCCCATGACTTCAAGGGCACGCACATGTCGCGCTTCGTCAGCATCCTCAACCAGCACGAACGGGAGATCTCCGTCGAGTCGTTCCAGAACATGCTCGAAGAGATGACGATGCGGTTGGAGGCCAACGCCGGTCACATCGAAATGACCTTTCCGTTCTTCATGACCAAGCGGGCGCCGGTTTCCGGGGTCGCCAGCGTCATGGACTACCGCGCGAGCCTGCTGGGCGAACGACGCGACGGCAAGACCTGCATGTGGATCCGGGTCGTGGTGCCCGTCACCAGTCTGTGCCCGTGCTCGCGCGATATCTCAAAATACGGCGCCCACAATCAGCGCTCGCATGTGACCATCACCGCGAAGCTGCGGCAGCACATCTGGATCGAAGAGTTGATCGGCATCGCGGAGTCGGAAGCTTCCAGCGAGCTGTACGGCATCCTCAAGCGCACCGATGAAAAGTTCGTCACCGAGCGTGCGTATGAGAATCCGAAATTCGTCGAAGACATCGTGCGCGATGTCGCCGCGCGCCTGAATGCCGAAGATCGGGTATCAGCCTACGAAGTGTCTGCCGAGAACTTCGAATCGATCCACAATCATTCCGCCTACGCGCTGATCGAGCACGACAAGGAAGCGGCGGCCACCTAGAACAGGTGGCGGGACAGCATGAAATCCAGATGGGCGCCGATAGCGAGCTTCGAGCGCTCCCTGGGCTTCTGCCGCGCCTCATGATCAAGAATGTGCCCGACGTACATTGACGCGTACCACTGATCGGCCTTCACCGGCCGATGGCCGGGCAGGCTTCGATCGCGCCCGATCTTGCGCAGTTCGTTCTGCGCATTGAACTCATTGATCGCCGCCAATTCGCCGGCCCATTCATTGGCGAAATAAAACGACACGTCGTCAAAATACATGCTGACTCCCGGAATGTACTTCTCCGGTGTCCCGGTCAGGCAGCGCAACGCCGATTTGGTCGCGGTGTAGATGTCGACATCTATCGAGACGAAGCCCAGCGGCGCCGTGGCGTCAAGGGAAGCAGTGAACGGATCAACGGTATCGCCGATGTCGCCCCAAATAATGGTGGCGCGGTTTCCCAGTTTGCGCAGCAGGACATCGCGGTCCTCCATTGCAAAGTCGCCCGGGTTCCACAGCTCGGGATGATCCTTGTAGCCGTGAACGGGCGGAAGTCCCTTGCCGGTGTCGAATCCGACGATCCGAAATTCTATCCCGGTCTCCTGCGAAATCTGCGGAGCCAGGCTGACCATGTTCAACAGGCCGGCACCACTTGCGACTCCGTACTCGACGACCGTGACGCATTTGTGCCCGAAATACTTTGCCAGATCGGCCGCGCGCAGCATGCCGTAGAGGTAGTTGGGCCGTGATATGAGCCCATAGCGCTCGCGGGCGCGGAAGTCTCCATGGCGCTTAACCCAATTCGTCTCGCCGAACATCCGCGAGAATACTCTGCGTTTAAGCGTCATATTTGAACCGCCGCCCATTTCGGGCGCTCATCCGGGGAGGTGAACCCGAATATACGGTGAACAGGTAGCGGCCGTCAGTCAGTGGATTCCGACACAACGCTTCGCATCCGGCGCCTGCGGCGCGGGCACGCGTGCGGTCAGTTCGGTGCGAGTCTTGGGTAGGTCGCGGTCGTGGAATCCATGTCACTGGCCTGCAGCCGGGTGATCATGGTGCGCAGGAACACGCGATTGAAGCGCAGCTGGCACGAGGCGGATACCTGCTCGAGCAGCGTCGAGCTGACCTTCAGGACGGTGACGCCTTCGAGGGAGCGGATCGTGGCCGTGCGCTTCGCGCCCGGCACATAGCTCGCCTCGCCGAAGCATTCGCCCGTCTCGATGGCGCCGAGGCGCACGGTATGCCGTTCGACCGTGCAGGTTCCGGAGACGATCACGTAGAAGCGGTCGTCCATCTCCCCTTCCTTGACGATCTCCTCGCCGAGGGAATAGGTCTGCCAGTGGCTGGCGCGCAGCACTTCCCAGATCTCCGCATGCGAGAACTCGTGGAAAAACTTCAGCCGTCGCAGCACCCCGAACTGTTCCTGGCGGTCGATGCGCGCGTTCTGCTCGCGCAGCTTCTGGTGCACTCGGGTCAGTTCCGCCGCGAAGTCCAGGCCGCTCTTGTAGCGCTTCGCCGGCTCCTTCTGCAGCGCCATGGCGACGACGTTCTCAAGATCCTCGGGAATGTCGGCGCGCAAGGTGTGAATCGGCGGTGCGGTCGCATACACGATCTGGTGCAGCAGCTTCTGCAGATTGCCGGCGCGAAACGGGCGCGATCCGGTCAACAATTCATACATCACGGCGCCGAGTGAATACAGGTCGGATCGATTGCTGAGTTCCAGACTCTGCACCTGTTCGGGCGACATGTAGGAAGGACTGCCCGCGATGCCTTCGATACGTGAGATATCCGAGTCCGACACCAGGGCAATGCCGAAGTCGATGATGCGCACATCGCTGTCCTGCGTGAGCATGATGTTCGAGGGTTTCACATCACGATGAATCACGCCCCGCGAGTGCGCGTAGTGCAGCGCCTTGGCGCACTTGAAGATGATCTCCACGGCATCGTCGATTCGCAATAGATTGTCGGCGCGGCAATACGCCGCAAGCGTGCGCGCGCCATGCACGTGTTCACTGACGATGTAGCAGTAGCCGTTTTCTTCGCCGGCATCGTAGATGGGGAGGATATTCGGATGCTGCAGCATCCCGACCAGGTGGGCTTCGGAGAGGAACATCTTGCGCGCGATCCGCGCCCGATCCTCATCGCCACCGGTATCGATGTTGTAGACCTTGATCGCGACATCGCGCCCGTAGTAGGCATCGTGCGACAGATAAACCGTACCCGTACTGCCGCGACCCACCTCCTTGATGATCACGTACTTGCCGATTTTCTCGGGAGTTGCACGGGCACGACTGGAGGGGGATTTCTGGGGCACCGTCGATCCTGGGTACTAGCGGTATTTAGCGGTATGCCGCGCGAGGATAAGGAACGGCAGCCCGGCCTACTGTGATCCACCCCTCACACGCATTTGCGCGCTCAGCCGAAGTGGTCAAATCCGCGATGCGAGACCTGCATCACAGACGCCCCACGGCGCACGATCGCGCCGGGCTGTGCGCTCAGAGTGCCGATCCGGCTCCAGCCAAACTCACCGGCCGGACAATGCGCGATGAATTCGTTAAGTCTGGCGGCGGGCACCGTGAAGCAAAGTTCATAATCCTCGCCGCCGGTCAGCGCCAGCTCGCGCGCCCGCTCCTCCCCCACGGCCGCCCGCAGCGGGTCCGAGAGCGGAATGGCCGCATAGTCCAGGGTGACGCCACAGCCGCTGGCCTGGGCCATGCGGCCGCAGTCACCGAGCAGGCCGTCCGACACGTCGATGCAGGCGCTGGCGAGGCCGCGCAGGGCCATTCCGAGCGCCACCCGAGGGGTGGGGTAACGAAACCGTTCCAACAGCCATTGGGCGTGGGTGGCATCGGCGACCTGCAGTCGCGACTGCTCCAGCATCAGGCCTGCCGCCGAGTCACCCGGCGTCCCGCTGACAAAAACGGCATCGCCGGGTGCACCGCCGCCGCGCGTCAGGGCCGCGCCGCGGGGCACGAAACCCAGAATCTGCACTGTGACGCACAGCTTACCGCCGGTGGTGTCGCCGCCGACCAGCGCCACGCCATGCTGGCGCGCGAGGGCCTCCAACCCGTCGCTGAACTGCAGCAGCCAGGCTGCATCGGCGCTGGGCAGCGTCAGCGCCAGCAGCGCCCATGCCGGTTGCGCACCCATGGCCGCGAGGTCCGAGAGATTGATCGCCAGGGCGCGATGACCGATTGATCGTGCCGGGGAGTCTTTGGGAAAGTGTATGTCTTCGACCAGCGAGTCGATCGCCGCGACCAGCTGCGAACCCGGCGGACACTCCAGCACCGCGGCATCATCGCCGACGCCCACCACCACATCATCGCGCCGCGCGCCGCGGCCGCTGAAGAAGCGGTTGATGAGATCAAATTCCGACAGTGCCATGGACTGCCTCGATCTTACCTTCAGTGTTCGTGAGTGCGCAGGGCGCGGGCGGCCCGATCCAGCACGGCATTCACAAACTTGTGGCCATCGGTGGCACCAAAGCGGCGCGTGATATTGACCGCCTCGTTCAGCACCACGCGAAACGGCACATCGGGCCGCGCGCTCAGTTCGAACACCGACACCAGCAGCACGGCATGCTCGACCGGATCCAGCTGCAGCGCCGGGCGGTCCGTCCATTGCGCGATGTCGATGTCCAGTTGGTCGCGTGCTCCACAGACGCCCTCGATCAGCTCGCGAAAATATTCGCGGTCGGCCTTAGGCATGTCCTCGGCGTCCGCGAATTCCAGCAACAGATCCTGCCAGGGACCATGGTTGATCTGCCAGCGATAGATCGCCTGCACGGCCAGGCGGCGGGCGACCGAGCGGGCATTCGTGGCCCGCCGGTCCAGTTGCGTATCCATGGACACTAAACCCGCTGTTCCAGACGCTGGAACAGACTGATCATCTCGAGCGCGGTTTCCAGCGCCTCGCCGCCCTTGTTCATGCCGTTGAGCGCTGCGCGCTCCAGGGCCTGCTCGGTCGTGTTCACGGTCAGCACGCCAAATATCACCGGCACCCCGGTCTCCAGGCTCGCCAGGGTCAGCCCGCGGGCACACTCTCCGGCCACGTAGTCAAAATGCGGCGTATCCCCCCGAATGACGCACCCCAATGCCACCACCGCCTCAAAGCGGCCGCTCATCGCAAGCTTGCGCACGGCGACCGGCAGCTCAAAGGCACCTGGCACCCGGGCAACGAGCAGGTCATCGTTCGTGCCGCCGTGCGAGCGCCACGCTCCGGTCGCGCCTTCGAGCAGGCTGGATACGATGAAATCATTGAAGCGCGCCGCCGCGATGGCCACGCGCCGTCCGCGCGCCGTGATTTCCCCCTCCACGACATGAACCGGCGCGGGCGTCGGCACGGCTGAAGCTGCCACCTAGCAGTCCGCTCCGACGTAGGATTCCACGGTCAGACCAAACGCCGACAGACCGTGCATCTGTTTGGGCTGAGACATCACGCGCATGCGCGACACACCGAGGTCCTTGAGTATCTGCGCCCCGACCCCGAAGGTCCTCAGCACCATGGCCTGCGCATTCAGATGCGGCTGCTGGCCGGTATCCCCCGAGGATGGCTGCAGCGCCTGCAGTGCCGCCGTCAGATCGGAGGCCGCCTCAGCCCCGCGCAAGATGACAACGACGCCATCAGGTGCCGTGGCAACCCGCTGCAGCGCCCGTCGCAGAGTCCAGGAGCGACCGTCGCCTGAAATACCCAGTGCATCGCGCAGGGTGTCAGCCACATGCACGCGCACCAGCGGCGCTTCCGGCCCGTCGAGCCGACCGCGGACCAGCGCCAGGTGCACTGCATGGCTGCCCCGGTCCTCATAGGCGCACAAGCGAAACTCGCCGAACTCGGTGTGCACCGACTGATCCGCAATCCGATCCACCGAGCGTTCATTGCGCAGGCGGTACCGAATCAGATCGGCAATGGTGCCCATGGCAATGTTGTGCTGGCGCGCAAACACTTCGCACTGGGCACGCCGCGCCATGGAGCCGTCATCATTCATCAGTTCGCACAGCACGCCCGCGGGCTTCAGGCCCGCCAGTACGCACAGGTCCACTGACGCCTCGGTGTGGCCGGCGCGTACCAGCACCCCGCCGCGCCGCGGGCGCAGCGGGAAGATATGGCCGGGGCGGGCGAAATCGGTGGCCACGGTTTGCGGATTGGCCAGCGCCGTGATGGTCGCGGCACGATCGGCGGCCGAGACCCCCGTGCTGGTGCCGTGGCGGTAATCCACCGAGACCGTGAAGGCCGTCCGGTAACTGTCGTTATTGGCCCCGACCATCTGCGGCAATTCCAGGCGCAGCAAGCGCTCCTCTTCCATCGGCACGCAGATGATGCCGCTGGAATGGCGGATCATGAAGGCCATGGAATCGGCCGTCGCATGCTCGGCGGCCATGATCAGATCGCCTTCGTTTTCCCGGTCCTCGTCGTCCAGGATCAGCACGATACGGCCGGCGCGAAGTTCGTCCAGAATGGTCGGGATGCTGCTGAATTCGGTATGTCCGGTAGACACGTCGGCCGCCTCTGATGGCTCCATGTTCGTGCGGGGAGGCAGGGTCAGGATATTACTCATAGACCACTATCGTACCGGGGTGCGCCCAGCCGCTCCACAGATACCGTCCATCCGGTCCATTTTGCGCCGGGATGCGACAGCGCGGTGGCGGGGTGGCACCCGATCCGACGGCGCTAAGCCTTCCGCAACGCCGCGTCGTAGCTGGCAAGGCGCTCGACGTAGCGGGCCACCGGGTCGATTTCCAGGTTGACGGCAGATCCGGGCACCAGCTGGCCGAGGGTCGTCACCTGAAGGGTGTGGGGAATCAGGTTGACGCCGAAACCAACCCCATCGACCTCATTGACGGTAAGGCTAACGCCGTCCAGGGCAACCGAACCTTTACGGGCAATGAAGCGTGCCAATTCGGCCGATGCTTCGAACACCATACGCGTGGAGCGTGCATCCACGGACCGTGACACCAGCTTAGCCAGTCCATCCACATGTCCGGATACCAGGTGCCCCCCCAGGGCATCGCCGGCGCGCAGCGCGGGCTCCAGATTCACGGCAGCCCCGGGCGAGAGCCTGCCGAGCGTGGTGAGAGCAAGGGTCTCTCGCGACAGGTCCGCTTCAAAGCTCTCGGCACTCAGTGCGACCGCGGTGACGCAGCAGCCTTGCACGCAGATGCTGTCGCCAACCGCGGTCCGCGACAGGTCGAGGCGCCCGACGCGGATCGCCATTCGCACATCGCCGCCCCGCGCCGTCAAGGAGGCAACCGTGCCCGTGTCCTGCACTATTCCCGTGAACATGATTTCAACCTGATACGCTGATCCGCGCCGACGGCGACGGTTTCAAAAACTTCAAAGCGCCGCGCCTGCGCCAATGACAGCGGCTCAGGCACTTTGAGCAGGCCGCGGGCATGATTCCCCAGCACCACCGGCGCCACATAGAGCAACAGCTCATCGACGCACTGCTGCTGCACCAATGCGCCGGCGAGCGTGGCTCCCGCCTCCACGAGCACCTCATTCATTCCTGCCTCTCCCAAGGCTCGCAGTACCTGCGCGAGGTCCACCGCTGCGGTGCCGTGAAGACGCTCGACCTTTGCGCCGCGCGCCTGCAGTGCCGCGACACGTTGCGTATCGGTACTTGTCGTGAAGATCCACACGGCCGCATCACTGTTGCTGTCAAAGACCCGGGCATCGAGCGGAGTTCGCAGGTTGCCATCGAGAATGACGCGGGCGGGTTGTCGCACCGCAGGCCCCGTCGGTCGCACCGAGAGCATCGGATCATCGGCCAGTACGGTGCCGATACCGGTAAGAATTGCCGAACTGCGGGCGCGCCAGTGCTGCACATCCACACGCGCGGCTTCACCGGAGATCCACTTGCTGCGACCGTCGCTCAATGCCGTCCGGCCGTCCAGGCTCATGGCCAGTTTGACCCGCACCAGGGGCAGCCCCGCGCGCATGCGTTTGATGAACCCGGCATTGAGCTCGGCGGCCTCCGCGGCGAGCAGGCCTGACGCCACCTGTACGCCAGCTGCGCGCAGCGCGCGCGCGCCGCCGCCGTTGACCAGGGGATTCGGGTCATCCACCGCGTAGACCACGCGAGTCACACCGGCCTTGATCAGGGCTTCGGTGCATGGTGGCGTTCGGCCGTGATGATTGCAGGGCTCCAGGGTCACATAAGCCGTGGCGCCGACCGCGCCCGATTGCAGATTGGCCAGCGCCATGGCCTCGGCATGGGCCCCCCCTGGGTGCGCGTGCCAGCCTTCGCCGAGGATCGCGCCATCGCGCACCAGCACGCAGCCCACGCGCGGATTCGGATGCGCCGTGGCCAGACCGTTCGTGGCGAGCACCAACGCTCGCGCCATGAAGTCCCGATCCCGCGCATCGAAAGTGCTCACTTACGTGCCTTGGGCGGCGGTGCGTCACTCGTCAGCAGCGGCAACTGGTCGACGGTGGCAACATCACGGGCGCCATCGCGGCGTCCGCGGCGATGGCGCAGGCGGTCGATTTCGTCGCGGAACGCATCTAGGTCCTGAAAGCTGCGGTACACGGAGGCGAATCGCACGTACGCAACTTCATCCAGATGACGCAGCTCGTCCATGACCATTTCGCCGACGGCCCGCGACTGCACTTCGCGCTCGCCCAGACTTCGCAGTTTGTGGCCGATGCGGCTTACCGCCTCTTCCACCGCCTCGAGGGCCACCGGTCGCTTCTCCAGCGCCTTGGTCATGCCCGCGCGCAGCTTGGCCTCATCAAAGGGCTCGCGGGTCCGATCGCTCTTGACGACCATCGGCATGATGAGTTCAGCCGCTTCGAACGTCGTGAAGCGCTCGCCGCAGGACAGGCACTCGCGGCGGCGACGGATCTGTCGACCCTCGCCTGCCAGACGCGAGTCAATGACCTTCGTTTCGATATGATTGCAGAAGGGACAGTACATATTGCGTCCCGGCGCGCTCCGTCACGCGCCGTAGACCGGAAATGCGTGACACAACTCCAACACCCTGCCGCGAGTCTTCTCGACCACCGCGGCATCGCCATTGGCATCCAGCACGTCGGCGATCAAATCGGCGACGAGCTCGATCTGCGGCTCCTTGAAGCCGCGCGTCGTGGCGGCCGGAGTGCCGATGCGCAGGCCGCTGGTGATCGTCGGTGGACGCGGATCATTCGGCACCGCGTTCTTGTTCACGGTGATGAACGCACGGCCAAGCGCCGCGTCAGCTTCTTTGCCGGTGATTTCGCGGTTGATCAGGCTCATCAGGAACAGGTGATTGTCGGTGCCCCCGGAGACGATGTTGAAGCCACGCTGGCCGAGGCGCGCGCACATGGCGCGCGCATTGGCCAGAACCTGGGTCTGATAAACCTTGAATTCCGGTTGCAGCGCTTCCAGGAACGCGACGGCCTTGGCCGCGATGACGTGCATCAGCGGACCTCCCTGAGTGCCCGGGAACACCATCGAATTGAGTTTCTTCGCGATCTCGGGATTCTCGCGCGCGAGGATCAGACCGCCACGCGGTCCACGCAACGTCTTGTGCGTGGTCGTGGTCACCACGTCCGCATGCGGCAGCGGATTCGGATAGTGGCCGGTGGCGATGAGGCCCGCGACATGCGCCATGTCCACAAAGAACAGCGCCCCGACACTGCGCGCAATCGCCGCAAAGCGTGGCCAGTCGATGACGCGCGAGTAGGCCGAAAATCCGGCGACAATGATGGCCGGCTTCTCCGTCGCGGCCAGTCGCTCGACCTCTTCATAGTCGATTTCGCCCGTGTCACCCCGCACGCCGTACTGCACCGATCGATACAGCTTGCCGGAGAAGTTGACCTTGGCGCCATGGGTGAGATGGCCACCATGATCCAGGCTCATCCCCAGGATGGTGCTCCCGGGGGGTACCAGCGCCAGGTATACGGCAGCGTTGGCCTGCGAGCCGGAATGCGGCTGCACATTGACATAGGCGGCACCGAACAGCTGCTTGGCACGATCGATGGCCAACTGCTCGGCGATATCGACAAATTCGCAGCCGCCGTAATAGCGCTTGCCGGGGTAACCTTCGGCGTACTTGTTGGTCAGGACGGAGCCCTGGGCTTCGAGCACCCGGGGGCTGGTGTAGTTCTCCGAGGCGATGAGCTCGATATGGTCTTCCTGCCGCTGCTGCTCGCCGGCAATGGCACCGGCGAGTTGCGGATCAAAACCGGCGATGGTCATCGACTTTTTAAACATTCACGGTGCCTTTGATGGGTGTGGGACTTGCGCGGCAAGCCCAATATTGTAGCGGTCCCGGGGACCCTAAGGCCACGTGCCGGGCTAGCCCAAGCCGGCCACGACTTCCGACCAGGCCTTTCCCAGATTGGTGCGGTTGTAGCCGCCACCGCCCAGCGCCAGCACCCGGCCATGGCCCAGACGGGCGGCCAACTGCACCAGGTCCTGCGCGGCGCGCCCGTGCATGGCAGGGCTGAAACGCAGATGCGTGATCGGATCGCCGTCGATGCTGTCGGCGCCGCATTGGAGAATCAGGAACTGCGGCTCGAAGCGCTCCATGTGCTCCAGCACGCGCGCCCATGCGCCCTGGAAGGCGCGGTCCCCGGAACCGGCCATGAGCGGCAGGTTGAGCTTGGTCCCCGCCGCCGTGGCCCGACCGGTGTCGTCGGCCTTGCCCGTGCCGGGATAGAGGCTTTCACCGTCCTCGTGGATATCGGCAAAAATGACCGCTGGGTCATCCTCGAAGCCGAAGTACACCCCATCGCCGTGATGCGCATCGATATCCACGTAGCCGATGCGCACCAGCCCGTGACGGCGGCGCAGCAATTCGATGACGACACCGCAGTCGTTGAAGACGCAGAATCCGGCGGCATGGTCGCGGCCCGCGTGATGCAGGCCGGCAATCGGCACGAAGGCGGCCCGCGCCGCCCCGCTCATGATGGCCTCCGTGGCCGTGATGCTCGCGCCGACCACGGTCGCCGCCGCCTCATAGACGCCACGAAACGCCGGTGTGTCGCCGGCGTCGAGGAACCCCTGGCCGCTGTGTGAGCGCTCGCGTACAAAATCCACGTACCGGGGGGTGTGGAACATCAGCAATTCGTCGTAGCTTGCCTCGCGTGGCTCCAGCAGCTGCACGGTGCGCTGCAGGCCGCGCGCTTCGAATTCGCGCAGGAACGCCGCGTGCCGGTCGGGACCGAAAGGGTGGCCGTCCGGAAATCCATAGCGAGCCAGTCGCTCGCCGATTACTACTGCTACCGGGCTGTTCATCTTTGAGTCCGAGCCTAGCACGTCCCCGGGCCATTCCATGACGCCGGGCCGCGCCCGGACATACGGCGCCTGCGCGTTCGCGATAAACTCAAGCTTTCACCCAGCCAACACATTATGGCCCAATACATCTACACCATGAATCGGGTATCCAAAGTGGTACCCCCGAAGCGCACCATCCTGCGCGACATCAGCCTGTCTTTCTTTCCTGGCGCGAAGATCGGCGTCCTTGGCCTGAACGGTTCAGGCAAGTCAACTTTGCTGAAGATCATGGCCGGGATCGATCAAAACATCGATGGGGAGGCGCGGCCGCAAACGGGTATCCGCGTCGGCTATCTGTCCCAGGAACCGGAGCTGGACCCGCAGAAGAACGTGCGCAGCGTGGTCATGGAGGGCGTTGGCGAATCATTCCGGCAGCTGGCACGGTTCAATGAGATCAGTGACAAATTTGCGGAACCCCTGTCTGATGATGAAATGTCCGCCCTGCTCGACGAACAGGCGAAGCTGCAGGATGCCATCGATGCGGTGGGTGGCTGGGAGCTCGAGCGCAAGCTTGATATCGCGGCCGATGCACTGCGCCTGCCACCCTGGGAAGCCTCGGTCGGCAAGCTGTCCGGCGGCGAAAAGCGCCGCATCGCACTGTGCCGACTGCTGCTCTCGGCGCCCGACATGCTGCTGCTCGATGAACCCACCAATCACCTGGATGCCGAATCCATTGCCTGGCTGGAACGGTACCTGGAGGAATATCCGAGCACCGTCATTGCAGTCACTCATGACCGCTACTTCCTCGACAATGTGGCGCAGTGGATTCTCGAGCTCGACCGCGGACACGGCATTCCCTGGCACGGCAACTACTCCTCTTGGCTGGAACAGAAAGAGGAGCGCCTGCGGGTCGAAGAGCGCGAGCGTGAAGGCCTGCGCAAGACCCTCGAGCGGGAGCTTGAATGGGTGCGGCAAAATCCGAAGGCACGGCAGGCGAAGAGCAAGGCACGCATGCAGCGTTTCGAGGAGCTGTCCTCGCGCGAGTTCCAGGAACGCAACGAGACCAACGAAATCTACATTCCGCCCGGCGAGCGGCTCGGGGAGCTGGTCATCGAGGTCAAGGGACTGCGCAAGGGCTACGGGGAGCGGCTGCTGATCGACAATCTGTCATTCAACATGCCTGCCGGCGGCATTGTCGGCATCATTGGACCCAATGGTGCCGGCAAGACCACTTTTTTCCGCATGCTCACCGGTACGGAAGCTGCGGACTCCGGAGAGATCCGCATTGGTCCTTCAGTGAAACTGGCGTACGTCGACCAGTCGCGGCAGAGCCTGGATGACAAAAAGACCGTGTGGCAGGAAATCTCCGGCGGCTCGGACATCATCAAGGTCGGCAACTACGAGACGCCATCGCGCGGGTACGTCGGCCGCTTCAATTTTCGTGGCACCCAGCAGCAGCAGTTGATCGGCGAACTCTCCGGTGGTGAACGCAATCGCGTCCACCTGGCGAAGGTGCTCAAGAGCGGCGGCAATGTACTGCTGCTTGACGAGCCTACCAATGATCTGGACGTGGAAACGCTGCGGGCGCTGGAAGATGCCCTATTGAGCTTCCCGGGCTGCGCAGTCGTGATCTCGCATGATCGCTGGTTCCTGGACCGTATCGCGACCCACATTCTCGCATTCGAAGGCAATTCTGAAGTGGTCTTCTTTGAAGGGAACTACCAGGAATATACCGAGGATTACCGCCGCCGCCGCGGCGAGGATGCGGCTCAGCCCCACCGAATCCGCTACAAACCTCTCGCACGCTGACGGACCGACGCCGTGTCTGCAAAGCCATCCGCCAGACAGGGCGCGTTGCCGGGTGACGGGTCACGCCTGTGGATCGGACCCGTCGCCGCGCTGTTGGTGTTCTCGGTCGTGGCGTGGCTGCTGCACCGGGAACTGGAACAGATTCGGGTGCGCGACATCATCGAGCACCTGGAGGCGATTCCCGGCGAAACACTGCTGACGGGCCTGCTGCTGACGGCCGGCAGCTATCTTGCACTGTGTCTGTACGACTTCGTGGCGCTGCGCTATCTGCGCAAGAAAGTGCCACTCGGCCGGGTGATCGTCGCAAGCTTCATCGCCAACGCCTTTGGCCACAACCTGGGGTTCGCAGCGTTCACCGGCGGCGCCTTCCGGTTGCGGCTGTATGCCTCCTCGCGCCTCACCGCCATCGATGTCGCCACGGTCACCGGCTTCACCAGCATCACGACGGCTCTGGGGCTCGCCGTGCTGGCGGGCCTGTCCTTTCTGATTTATCCCGAACAGGCATCTCTCGCGCTGCGCAGTCATGCCGATTGGCCACTGTTGATCGGAATCGGGCTGCTGGGCGTCGTGGGCGGCTATTTCGCCTGGACCTGCTCGCATCGCGCGCGCCTGGAATTTCGCGGCTGGCTGCTGCGGCCCCCGGGAGCGCTGGTCGGCGCCGTCCAGATCATTGCCGGCACCTTCGATTTGGGCATGTCTTGCGGCGTGCTGTGGCTGATGCTGCCGGCGACGGCGCACGTGGATTACATCGCGTTCGCCGGCGCCTACTCCATCGGGGTCACCGCCGGAATCATCAGTCACGTGCCCGGTGGACTTGGGGTCTTTGAAACCGTCGTCGTGCTTGCCCTGCCGCAGATTCCGGCCGACGCGCTGCTCGGTTCGCTGCTGGCCTATCGCGCCGTCTTTTATCTTGGGCCACTGGGCGTCGCGACAGTCATGTTTGCGATCGAGGAGCTCGGTGCACAGCGCGCGCGCCTGGTGCAGGCCCGGGCTCGTGCCGCGGCCTTCATCGGACCGGTCGTCCCTTCGGTCGTCGGCGCGCTGACGTTCATCGCCGGCACCGAGCTGTTGTTCTCGGGCGCGACGCATCATGTCGATTCCGGTATCGCCTCGTTTACCCGCCTGCTGCCGCTGCCGGTCGTGGAAATCTCCCACCTCGCCGGCAGCGCCGTGGGCCTGGCGCTGCTGATCCTGGCGCGCGCACTGTTTCGCCGCATCCGGGCCGCCTACCACATCAGCTTCTGGCTGCTGCTGGCGGGCGGCCTGCTGACACTGCTCAAGGGCGGCATCTTCAAGGAGGCCCTGTTCCTGTGGCTGGTGCTGGGAATATTGGTGCTGGGACGCATGTCCTTCTATCGCCCCGCCTCCCTGGTGCATCAGCGTTTCACGCCGACCTGGGCCGCCAGCATCGTGGGCGTCATTGTCGCCAGTGTCTGGGTGGGCCTGCTGGTCAACCGGCACATCGAGTATTCCAATGACCTGTGGTGGACGTTCGCCTTCGATGCCAATGCCCCGCGCATGCTGCGGGCATCGCTGCTGGTGTGCGTGCTCACCGCGGGTACCTTGCTGATGACTCTGCTGCGCCCGGCCGCGCCGGTGGCGGAACTGACCCGTAAGCCCGAGCTTGATGACATCAAACGGGTCTTGAGCGAATCGCCCTCGACGCTTTCAAATGCGGTACTCACCGGCGACAAGCATGTCCTGTTCAGCGAGAGCGGCCGCTCCTTCATCATGTACCAGGTGCAGGGACGCAGCTGGATCGCACTGGGTGATCCGGTCGGACCCCGTAGCGAGGCCGAAGAGCTGGTATGGCGCTTCCGCGAATTGTCGGATGAGCACGGCGGGCGCGTCGTCTTCTACCAGTCGAGCGTCGAGTGCCTGCCGCTGTATGTGGACCTCGGCCTTGCCGCCATGAAGATCGGCGAGGAGGCGCGGGTAGCCTTGCCGAACTTCTCCCTCGAGGGCAGCATCCGCGCAGAACTGCGGACCGCGCGGCGCCGCGGCGAGCGCGACCGCGCCACATTTGAAGTCATCCAGCCGGCCGATGTCCCGCAGATCCTGCCGGCCCTGCGCTCCATTTCCGACTCATGGCTGAAGGACAAGGCCACGGCGGAAAAAGGCTTTTCAGTCGGCTCGTTCGGCGAGCGCTATTTGCGCAACTTTCCGATCGCACTGGTGCGGCGTGACGGCGAACCGGTGGCCTTCGCCAATCTGTGGCCATCGGCCGGGCGCGAGGAAGTTGCCGTGGATCTGATGCGCTTCAGCCCCGATGCACCGCCGGGTGCCATGGACTTCCTGTTTGTGGAATTGATGCTCTGGGCACGGCAGGAAGGATTCGGCTGGTTCAGCCTCGGCGTGGCGCCGCTGGCGGGCCTGGAGCGCCATCCGCTGGCGCCAGCCTGGCATCGCATCGGCAACTTCATTTTCCGCCACGGCGAACACTTCTATAACTTCGAAGGCCTGCGCCGTTACAAGGCCAAGTTCCATCCCTCCTGGGAGCCGAAGTACCTGGTGGCGCCCGGCGGGGTCGGCCTGCCGCTGATCCTGGTCGATGTGTCGGTGCTGATCGCCGGGGGCATCAAGGAACTTTTCGTTAAATAGCGGCGTTACATAAGGCGCCGCTGCCTAAATTTCGTACACCTGCCCGACTTCGGCAATTGGGTTAATATTGGTCGGCCAAGGATGCGCCACCGACCTTATATCAACCAAGGCGCACAGGACTATGTCCGATTATATCGACGCCACGGGACACCTGATTTACGAGCAGGAGCGCAATCTTGTCCTGCAGTGCCCGCACTGCGACGTGACGGCGCACATCGCCATCAGTGCCGTTCCTGATTTCGCGCAGTTGCAGCAGTACAAGCCACGTGCCGTCGGCGTCGTCGGCCGCTGCGACTCCTGTCATGCGCCGATCTTCCTGCGCTTTCCGGTGCGCATGTATCGCAGCAATCGAGTCGAGCTGTCCTCGCAATTCACGGAGGTGGAACGGCCGCGGGAGAAATTCACCTTCACACACCTGCCGGCGCAGGTCGAACAGCTGTTCCGCGAGTCACTGGTGTGTTTCTCGAGCGGTGCCTACAACGCCTTCGCCTCGATGTGCCGGCGAACCGCCCGCGCCGCGTTCACGGACCTGGGCGAATCCGGCAAGCTGCGCATGTTTGATCAACTCAATGACGTGCGTGCCCTGGTCGGGATTGACCCGGAGACTTTCCAGCTGCTGAAAGCCGTGATCTTCGGCACACCAGCCGATTCGCGTCCCGAACCTCCGGTACTCGATGCCAACAGCGCGGCCGTGGTGCTGGAGGTCATGAAGGACCTGCTGTACGAATCCTATGTGCGGCGCGGCCGCCTGCAACAGGCATTGCTGATGCGCAAGTTCCTGGCCGAGGAGACCGCCGAGAACCTGATGCCGGTGCAGGACGCCTCCCAGCGCCCCGCCTGACACAACTCAAGTTGCCCCCCGCAGCGCCGTTAAGGGGTTACCTCCCGCACGGATTGCAGCCATTCATGTCAGTCGCGTATCCGAACCCGTTCGCACCGCACCCGTTGCGTCAGGCAGCCGCAGATGCCGCGCAAGCTGGCGCCGATGTCATGATCGCCGTCCTGGATGGAGCCATCGTCGCCCTCGAAATGGGTCGTGGTTCACTGATCGAGGGACAGTGGCAGCACGCGACACGGCAAATCCTTGCCACCTGTCAGCTGCTGCAGGCGCTGCGCGACAACGTTGACGTTCTGGGCGGCGATCCGCTCGCAGCCAATCTCGCCGAGCTGTACGATTACGCGGGCCAGAAAGTGGGCCTCGCTGCTACCGCAAGGTGCCGGGCGCCCCTTGATGAGGTCTGGCATCTGCTGAAGGAAGTACGGGCCGCCTGGTTTGCCCTGCCCGCGGCAGCCCGTATGAAGCCCGCCGGCGGTTCGAGAACCGCCTTGCAAATCTGGAGCCCCGGTCCATGTTCGATGGTTCCGATACAGTAGTCCTCTACAACGAACTGGCCTACGAGGAAGTTCTACCCGTCAGTTGGGCGCCCTTTGCCGGCTCGGTCGATGCGGCCGTCGTCGCCAGCTTCGCCGAGCGCAATGTCAGGCTGCTGCAGGCTCTGGCGGCCATCGAGGATCATGGGGTATCGGACAAGCCCGATGAGGCCACGCCCGATCTGGCGCGCCTGGACTTCAAGATCAACCTGCTGCTGGATCTGGTGGGGCAGCTGCTGGTGGCAAATCGTCCGCGGCCGGCGCCGGTGGCCATCCGATTCAACGCACACGGCGCGGTTTGGCACGCCGCCGCGCCGCTGCCCGAAGTGGGCGTCCAGGGCATCGTCGAGATTCATCTGCGTGATTTCCTGGCCGAACCGCTGCGCCTGATCGGAACCCTGACGAAGGTCACCGCGGCCGGGGAAGCGACTGTGCGTTTCGCTCCGGTCGACGAACCGGTCGCTGAGCTGCTCGAACGGCTGATCTTCCGCCATCATCGCCGGCACGTCGCCGGTATCCGCCAGCCGCGCCACGACTGACCTGACGGCACGTCACGTTCCCCACCCGCTCAAGTGTGATTGGAGTCACGGCTTGCGTGGACCACCTACTCAACAGGGTCACCGGTTCTTTATATTGGCAGCCAATTGTTGAGAAAAGACCGTCACCTGCACGCATGCTTGGGGAGATTTGATGGCGGCGCCCGAAATGGCCGTTGTCCCGGGATTGCACCGGGAAGAGACCCGTGAACCAGCTGTGATACCACGTATCGAAGAGCGGGTGCGGGTGCGGCTGCCGACGGGAACCTCAGCCGCCATTCGTGAGGTAATCTCGCTCATCCGCCAGGTAGCCGAACATGACTCGACCGCTCTGATTCTCGGCGAGTCCGGTACCGGCAAGGAAGTCGCCGCCCGGGCCATCCACGATCTGAGTCCACGTCGCCAACGGCCGTTTGTGGCCGTCAATTGCGGCGCCATTCCGGCTGAGTTGCTGGAATCTGAACTCTTTGGCCACGAGAAGGGCGCCTTCACGGGCGCCGTGGCCACCCGCAAGGGCCGCTTTGAGATCGCCGAGGGCGGCACACTGTTTCTCGATGAGATCGGCGACATGAGCCCCACGATGCAGGTGAAACTGCTGCGGGTGCTGCAGGAACGGATTTTCGAGCGCGTCGGTAACCACGTGCCGGTGCGCTGCAACGTACGCATTATCGCGGCGACGCATCGCAATCTGGAAGATTCAATCGTGCAGGGTACGTTTCGCGAGGATCTGTACCACCGGCTGAATGTATTTCCCATCGAAATGCCGGCGCTGCGCAGTCGCGTCGAGGATTTGCCGCTGCTGGTGCGCGATTTCATCGCCCATAACATGTCCGAGGGACGCGGCCAGGTGCAGTTGTCGCCTCTGTCGCTGGCGGCACTGTCGCTGTACCGCTGGACCGGCAATGTCCGCGAGCTCGGCAACCTGATCGAGCGACTCTCGATCATCTGCGCGGGACGGGTTGCCCATGTTCGCGACCTGCCGGCCAAGTACCGCCCTTCTGATTGGACCGCGGTCACCGAGCCGGCACAGATTTCTGCGGCGGATCAGCATTCGCATGTGCCGCTGGCACCGGAATTCCAGTTCGGCGAAGAGACCGTAGAACTGCTCAGTCCCGGCGCGTTGCTGGAACCGACCGATCCGCCGGGCCAACACGCCGCCCTGCCGCGCGCCGATGGGAATTCACACCCCGGTGATGCAGCGACACTGCCGGCGGATGGCATCGACCTGCGCGCGCATCTCACCCAGATCGAGCGGCGCCTGATCGAGCAGGCGCTGGAACGCTCCAATGGCACCGTCGCCCACGCCGCCCGGCTGCTCGGCCTGCGGCGCACGACCCTGGTCGAGAAGCTGCGCAAGCTCGGTCTGGTGAGTGCCGAACTTACGGGCAGCGATCTCGTCACGACGGATTCCGCGACGGAAGATTGACGGAAAGCGGCAAGCTCATGCCGCTTCGTGTGACTGCCATCACGCTTTGATGGCAATTTGCCGCCGGGCACGCCTCTTGCACCACATCCCCTGCAACAGCATTTCTGTTCGGGGTTTGAATGGTCCAGGATTCCACTAACACGGTATCGATCAACGCTCGGCGTGCGCTCGAACCACAACCGGTAGCCAGCGCCGCTTCGTCGCAGCGTCTGCTCGAACTGGCGCGCCGCGTAGCCGCCAGCGACTGCACTGTGCTCATCGTAGGTGAGTCCGGCACCGGCAAGGAAGTGCTCGCCCGTTTCATCCACCGCTTCTCGGTACGCAGCAACGGGCCGTTCGTGGCTGTGAACTGCGCGGCCATCCCGGAAAACATGCTCGAGGCCATTCTGTTTGGCTACGAGCGTGGCGCCTTCACCGGCGCCCATACGACTCATCCCGGAAAATTTGAACAGGCACAGGGCGGCACCCTGCTGCTGGACGAAATCACCGAAATGCCGCTGAGCCTGCAGGCGAAACTGCTGCGGGTTCTGCAGGAGCGCGAGGTCGAACGCTTGGGCGGGCGCACGCCCATACCGCTCGAAATGCGGGTCTTAGCCACCACCAATCGTCGGCTGCGCGAGGAAGTCGCGGCCGGTCGGTTCCGCGAAGATCTCTACTATCGACTGAATGTATTTCCCCTGGGGCTCGCGCCCCTGCGCGAGCGGCGCGACGACATCCTGCCGCTCGCCATGCAGCTGTTGGGTTCGCGATCGCGCGTCGGTGAACGGATTCCGGCCCTCGGCGCCGAGGCGGCACAGCTGCTGCTGACCTACTCCTGGCCGGGCAATATCCGCGAACTCGACAATCTGCTGCAGCGGGCGCTGATCCTGGTCAACGGCCCGGTGATCGGGCCGCAGCACATTCAGTTTGAACCGGCACCGGATATTCGTGTGGCCATCACTGCGGCGCCAAGTGTCGCGGCGGTACCCATCGAGGCAACCGCCCCGGCCGAACCCGCTATTGAAGAGCCCGCGAGCAGCGTCGGTGATGCGCACGGCTCGCTGGCCGACTCCCTCGGACAGGTCGAACGCAATGTGATTCTCGATGCCCTGCGTCAGGGCAGCAGCACACGTCGTGAGATCGCCGAACGTCTCGGAATTTCGCCGAGAACCTTGCGTTACAAACTCGCCCGGCTGCGTGCAGCGGGCATTGATGTTCCCGCGGTTTGAGCAGCGGAGCCACCATGAGCCAGCTACAGATTGACCAGGTCCTTTCCCAGATCCGCAGCCTCGCGGCGCAGACCCAGTCGCCCGGTCTGCGGCCGGCCGCAATGACGAGCGATGCGGCAGCGGCGTCCGGCACCGCGGCCGCGTCCGGCACCGGCAGCAGCTTTGCGACCCTGATGCGCAGCGGCCTGGAACAGGCCAACCAGAGCGAGCTGCGCGCCAACGATATCGCCGACAAATTCGAGCGCGGCGTGCCGGGAGTGGATCTGCCGACCGTCATGCTCGAAGCGAACAAGGCGAATCTGACCTTTCGCGCCGTTACCGAAGTACGCAATCGGCTGATCACCGCGTACACGGACATCATGAACATGCAGATGTAACTGGAACCGACTGGCGATAGATGACTACTGAAACAAGATTTTTCCGGAGTTCACCGTGAGCACGGCGACGAATGCCGAAGTGATTTACCCGCGCTGGACCGCGGGCCTGCGTCCGATCCTGCTGCTGGTGGGCATTGCCGCTGCCGTCGCTGCGGGCGTCGCCGTAGTGCTGTGGTCGCGTGGTCCCAACTACAGCATGCTTTATGCGAACCTGGCGACCGAGGACCAGGCGCAGATAACCCAGGCGCTGGATGCGGCCACGATCCCGTACCGGCTCGAGGCAGGATCCAACGCCCTCATGGTGCCCTCGGAACGGCTGAGCGAGGCACGCCTGAAGCTTGCCGGCCAGGGACTGCCGGACAACGACAATGGCTTCGCGATGATGACCAAGGACGCCGGTCTGGGTGTCAGTCAGTTCGTGGAGAATGCGCGCTACCAGCACGCGATGGAAACCGAGCTCGCCCACACCATTGCGAGCCTGCGTCCCATTGACGGCGCCCGGGTACACCTGGCGGTGCCGCGACAGTCCGCTTTCGTTCGCGATCAGCGTGACGGCAGCGCTTCTGTATTTGTTCAGCTGAAGGCCGGTCGGCGGCTTGAGCAGGAACAGGTGCAGGCGATCGTCAACCTGGTCGCCTCCAGTGTGCCGGACCTGCACTCCAACCAGGTCACGGTAATCGACCAGCAGGGGCACCTGCTGACCACGCCTCAGGGCAGCGATGACTCGTCCTTGCGCGAGGAACGCTTCCAGGTCGTGCAGCGCATGGAGGATGACTACGAGCAGCGCATCGAATCCATCGTCACGCCCATCGTCGGCGTCGGTCGGGTGCGCGCGCAGGTCGTGGCACAGCTGGACACCTCGACCACAGAACAGGCCTCCGAGAACTACACTCCCGGCAGCCAGATCGTTCGCAGCGAACAGCAGTCCCAGTCCAGCAGCCGCGATGGCTCGCAAAGCGGCGGTGTACCCGGCGCGCTGAGCAATCAGCCACCCGCAGGCGGGGTTGCGCAGCCCCCACCGGCGAACAAGCCGCCGGCGGCTGCGGCGGCCACGTCCGGTGGTCAGGCGCCCACCTCTGCCACTGCGGAAGCTGCGCCGAGCCCCAGCAGCGCTCCGGACAACGTCGCGACGCAGAGCACCAAGAACTACGAGATCGACCGCACCGTGGCCTACACGCGCAAACCGGCCGGCCAGTTGAAGCGGCTCACCGTTGCGGTGGTCGTCGATGACATGCCGGTGATCGGCAAGGACGGCAAGCCGGCCAAGGGGCGGCCGTTGACCGATGCCGAACTGACGCACATCACCACCTTGGTGAAGGACGCCGTCGGGTTTGACCAGGCGCGCGGTGACAGCGTCAATGTGGTGAATGCCTCCTTCCGCAGCGAACCGGTACCGGCTGAGAACGCCCTGGAAAAAGTCCCCTTGTGGGAGACCCCCCTGTTCCGTGATATGGCGAAGCTCGCTGCCGGCGTGATCGTGCTGCTGGTGCTGTCGCTGGCGGTGCTGCGACCCATGATCAAGGCGCTGATGCCTTCCGCCCAGACCCGCGGTCTGCTCAGCTCATCAGGTGATGCGGTCGCGATCAGCAATGGTGGCGCGGCCGCCGCGCTGAGCGGTGGCGCGCAGCCGGGGTTTGTCGGTGACGCGGCCGGCGGCGGCCACGCGGCAGCGCCCGCCCCTGCCATTCCCTATGACCAACAGATCACCAATGCCCGCGCACTGGTGAACCAGGATCCGAAGCGCGTCGCGCAAGTGGTCCGCAACTGGGTGTCCGTCGATGAGTGAGGAGGCCGCCAAGGATGATCGCAACGGCACAGAGCGCGCTGCGATCCTGCTGCTGACCCTCGGCGAACATGAGGCTGCCCAGGTGCTCAAGCACATGGGTGCACGCGAAGTGCAGAAAATCGGCGCCGCCATGGCGCAGCTGCAGAACGTGTCACGTGAGGAGGTAAGTGGCGTGTTGTCTGAATTTTCCAGCGGCGTTGCCCGCCAGACCTCGGTAGGCGTTGGCGTGGATGAGTTTCTGCGCAACGTCATGACCAATGCGCTGGGCGAGGAGAAGGCCGCCAACGTCATCGAGCGCATCAATGTCGGCCTGCCCAACAAGGGGCTGGAGACACTGAAATGGATGGACTCACGCAGCGTCGCCGAAGTCATCCACAACGAACACCCGCAGATCATCGCCATTGTGCTGGCGTACCTGGAGCCGGACATGGCAGCCGATGTCATGCGGCAGCTGCCGAGCAACCTGCACGCAGACGTAATGATGCGCATCGCAACTTTGGATGGCGTGCAACCGGCGGCGCTCTCGGAACTTGACGAAGTCATCGAGAAGAGCTTCGCCAGCACCTCCAGTCGCACCTCCGAACTCGGTGGCGAAAAAGCCGCCGCCAATATCATCAATGCGCTCGAACCAGCCATCGAGTCCAGTGTGATGGAGCACATCACCAACGCTGATTCGGCGCTCGGCGCCCGCATCCAGGACCTGGTGTTCGTGTTCGACAATCTCATCGATGTCGACGACCGCGGTCTGCAGGAGATCCTGCGTCAGGTGCAAGGCGACCAGCTGCTGCTGGCGCTGAAGGGCTGCGACGAGCCCCTCAAGCAGAAGATATTCAAGAACATGTCCCAGCGCGCGGCCGAGATGCTGCGCGACGATCTGGAAGCAAAGGGCCCGGTGCGGCTCGCCTACGTGGAGGCCGCGCAGAAGGAGATCCTGGCAGTGGCCCGCAAGCTGGCCGAGGAAGGCACGATCGCGCTGGGCGGCAAGGGAGAGGCGTTTGTCTGATAGCACCCGCAGCCGCGCAACCGTGGCCGAACTTTGGTCCTTGCCCAACGTAGATGGGCCGATCGTGGGCTTGCGCCGCGACTCGCCGTCGCGGGCGCGCGACGCCGAGACGACGCGCGCCAGTGAGAGCGCCCGCCAGGCCGAGATCGACCGCGGCTACGAGGCCGGAGTCAGTGCCGGAAAGGCCGAGCTGCAAAGGCAGAACGACGCCCTTGCCGCGCAGGTCGCGCGCCTGGATGAGATCCTCAATCAACTGTCGCGACCCCTGCCGACGCTCGAAGGTGAGGTCGAGCAGCAGCTGGTGCTGCTGGCACTGGCCGTGGGCACGCAGCTCGCACGCCGCGAGCTGAAGGCCGACCCGGGGCAGATCGCCGCGCTGATCCGCGAGGCCGTCGGCAGGCTGCCGGCAGCAGCACGCGACGTGCGCGTGCACCTGCACCCCGAGGATGCGGCAGCAATCGCGCAGCGCCTCGCGAGCGCTGGCCAGGAACGTGCCTGGAGCGTCATCGAGGATCCGACCCTGACTCGAGGCGGATGTCTGGTGCGCTCGGAGAATTCCCAGATCGATGCCCGGCTCGAGAGTCGCGTCAACGCCATGGTCAGCAGCATGCTGGGCGAGGAACGGGCCGGCGCGCGACTGGCCGATGAGGTCGCCGCCGCAGACCCGCAGGCCACCGAATCATGAATGCCGCCCAAGCCGCGACCGGTGATCACCGTCTGCGGGACTCACTGGCCCGTTACGTGCGCCAGATCGAGCGCCTGCCGCCGCCGCCGGTGCAGGGCAGCCTCACACGCATGGTGGGCCTTGCGCTCGAGGCGGTGGGTTGCCAGGCCTCCATCGGCGATAGCTGTGATGTGACGACCAATGATGGCGCGACCATCGAAGCCGAAGTGGTCGGCTTCTCAGGCGATCGTCTGTACCTGATGCCCACCGGTGATCCGCACGGACTGGGGCCGAATGCACGGGTGGTGCCGCGGCAACGCGCGGGCACAGTGTCCGTCGGGCCACAGTTGCTGGGACGTATCATCGATGGCGCCGCCCAGCCGCTTGATGGCTTGGGGCCGCTGAATTGTGAGGAGACCGTGCGCCTCACCGGCGTACCAATGAACCCACTCGGGCGACAGCCCATTTCCCAGTCGCTGGATGTTGGCGTTCGCACCATCAACAGCCTGCTGACCGTGGGACGCGGCCAGCGAATCGGCCTGTTCGCCGGCAGCGGCGTGGGCAAGAGCGTGCTGCTTGGAATGATGGCCCGCTACACCAGCGCCGATGTGATCGTAGTCGGCCTGATCGGTGAGCGCGGTCGTGAAGTGAAGGAATTCGTCGAACGCATTCTGGGGCCGCAGGATCGACAACGCGCAGTGGTGGTGGCTGCTCCCGCCGACACGCCGCCCCTGATGCGCCTGCACGGTGCCTGGCTGGCCACCGCCGTCGCCGAGTACTTCCGGGATCAGGGCAAGAGCGTCCTTTTGATCATGGACTCCCTGACCCGTTTCGCCCAGGCGCAACGCGAGATCGGTCTGGCAATCGGCGAAGCGCCGGCGACCAAGGGCTATCCGCCATCAGTGTTCGCGCGGCTGCCGCAGTTGGTTGAGCGCGCCGGCAATGGTCTGGAAGGCAGCGGTTCCATCACCGCTTTCTACACGGTACTCGCCGAGGGCGATGACCAGAACGACCCCATCGTCGATGCCGCGCGCGCCATCCTCGATGGCCACATCGTGCTGTCGCGCCGGATCGCCGAAGGCGGCCGCTACCCTGCGATCGACGTCGAAGCCTCGGTCAGCCGCGCCATGCACGAAATCGTACCGCCCGAACATTACGAGCTGGCGCGCCGCTTCCGGCAGCAGCTGGCGACCTATGAACAGAATCGAGATTTGATAGCCATCGGTGCCTACCAGCGCGGCAGCGACCCACGGATCGATGCTGCCATCGCCATCTGGCCGAAGCTTGAGCGCTTCCTCCAGCAGGACATGCGCACGCGCGTGGATTTTGACGGCAGTCTCGCGGCCCTGCAAAGCGTGATCTCAGACGGTTCGACGCCGGCTGGCACGGCTTGAGGCGGTAACTGCAAATGAGTCCGAAGCAAAGACTGAAAGTGGTCCAGCGCGTCACCGACGAAAAGGAGCGCCAGCACGCCAAGCGGCTGGCGCAAAGTTGCACGCGCGTTGAGCAGTGCGAAGCGAAACTCAAGGAACTGCAGGGTTATCAGGCCGGCTATCTTCGGGAGTTCGGACAGCGCGCGGCCTCGGGTATCGGCGGCGCCGGCATCCGGGAGTTCCAGGCCTTCCTGGCCAAACTCGCCGAGGCCGTACGCCAACAGGAAGAGCTGCTGCGCAAGGCGCGAGCCGAAAGCGAATCAGAGCGAACCGGCTGGCAAGGCGCGGCGCAACGCTCGCAAATCATGGACAAGGTCGTGGAACGTCACGCGGCCAGTGAGACCAAGGCCCGGGACCAGCGCGACCAGCGCGAGTCCGATGATCGCGGCCAACATAAGGCAAATCGGAGGCTCGACTCGAGTGGGAATCAATAGCAATTCAATAAGCGCGGGCAGTTCGGAGCCGGCACAGGCGAGCTTTCAGGCCCGCACGCCGGCTGCGGCTCCAGGAAATGTCACCGACGATGCGAATGCGCAAAGCGCCGCGAGCCAGCCTGGCGATGCCAGCTCCACCAACTCCGGTGGCGCGCCGGCGGCGGGCAGCGCTGCCAGCGGCGACAGCCAGTCAGCCAAGGGCGGCAGCACCCCCACCACTGCACAGAAGACGGCCGGACCATCCGCGCAGACTCGCGGCAACGCACGCGCGCGTGCCAAGACCAATGCGGCCGCCTTGCCCGCCACACCGGCCGTCGCAGATGCGGTGGATCCGGCGGCGGATTCCAGCACCGACTTTGGCAGTATCATGGCCACGGCGCTCGGACGCAGCGCCGCCAGTGCCGCAGCCCCCGCCAGCTCGCCCCGGACCGGCACTGGCAACAGTGGCGCGGCACCCACCTCTGCATCGAATCAGGCGGCGCCGAATCCTGCCGGTGCAGGCGTCGATGCAATCGCCTGGATTGCCCAGGCGCTCACGCCCCCCGCCTCGCCTGCACTCTCGCCGGCCACTGACGCCGCTTCGTCCGTCGACGCGAATCCAGGAGACGCCGTCGGCACTGTGGCTGCAAACGCCGCGGCCACCGCGCAGACGTCGGCAGCCGCGCTCGCCGCAAGCCTCACGCGTTTCAACGCCGCTACCGCCCCCCAGACACCGGCGGCACAGACCGCGCACACCACCGACGCCCAACCCGGGTCCACAACCTCCACCTCAGCCACGGCTTCCAGCGACATCAGTACGCTGGCGGACGTGCAGAAGCTCATTTCGGGCCTGACCGGCGCGAACCCGCCCGGCACTGGCACCGACACCGACTCTGACTCTGATTCGGACGCCGCGGGGGCTGCGCCCACCACGCACAGTGCGGCCGCAACTGACGGCAGTGAGGCCTCCCAGGCAGCCGCGGCGCTGCAGGCGACAGCTGTGACGCATGCAGGCAACGGTGTTGGCAGCGCCACTCTCACCATTCACGCCCCGGTCGGGTCTGCGGCCTTTGCCGATGAGGTCGGCGCCCGGGTTGCGGGGCTGAGCCAGTCCGGGATCACTCAGGCCCAACTGCAATTGAATCCCGCCGACATGGGCCCAGTACAGGTGCACATCACGATGCAGGCCGGCCAGGCCAGTGTCTGGTTCGGCGCGACCCATCCCGACACCAGGGCGGCGCTGGAGCAGTCTCTGCCGCGACTGCGGGAACTGTTCGCAGGTGCCGGCATGCCATTGACTGACTCAGGTGTCTTTCGCGAGCCGCCCCAGCAGCAGCAGGCCCAGTCATTGCCCACCTCCGGCAACTCGCGCATTTCCGGTGGCGACACCGCGATCGCACCGACTGTGACGCAGGTCTCAAATATCCGGCTCGCACTGCTGGATACCTACGCCTGAATCCAGCGCTGACGCCGCGCCGGAATTCTGGCGCGGCGATTTGACTGAGACGCCGTTCACACTCCCCACCAGCGCGCAAATCCCTTAATTCATAGGGACTTATAGACATTCAGACCGGCGTGGCACACGCGTTGCACTACCTGACACAAGAGATTCTCATGTCCTTGATACGCAGGTACTTCAAACAATGGCTGCATCCCCGTCTGCTCCCCCCGCCGCTGCCGCTGCTGCTCCGGCCACCGCTCCGGCCGCGGCTGCACCCGCTCGCAAGAAACCCTGGCTCCTGATCGGCATCGCCGGGGCCGTGCTGCTCGCATGCGGCGGCACCGGTGCGTGGCTGATGCTGGCGCACAACGCGCCCAAGAAAGTCGCGGCGGCCGCGCCACCACCGCCCTCCGGGCCACCTTTGTACGTGCCGCTGGATCCGCCGTTCGTGGCCAACTTCCAAGGGGACCAGCAGGTGCGCTTCCTGCAGATCACCGCACAGATCATGACGCACGACCCCAAGACGGTCGAAGCGCTGAAGGCCTCCGATCCCATCATCCGCAATGACCTGCTGATGCTGTTCAGCAATCAGAAGGCCACCGAACTTGCGACCAACGAGGGCAAGGAGCAACTGCGCGCCGCCGCGCTTGCCGCCGTCCGCAAGGTCGTCGGCGCCAACGGTGGCCAGGCTGAGAAGGTCGATACCGTGCTCTTCACCACCTTCGTGATGCAGTAAGAATCTGAGGGATTGCCATTGTGACCGCCGAAGGCGCCGAAAAGATCCTCAATCAGGACGAAGTTGACGCCCTGATCAACGGCATCGATGTGGGTGTCGTGAGCACCGAGCCCGCCGGGGCTCCCGGCGAAGTGCGCAACTACGACTTCATAAACGACCTGCACGTCGCGCGCGGCCGGATGCCGGCGCTCGAAATGATCAATGAACGCTTCGCGCGGCTGTTTCACCAGACGCTGTACAACCTGCTGCGCCGCAGCCCCGAGATCTCGGTGTCGCAGGTAAGCATGAAGAAGTTCAACGATTACGTGAACACCCTGCACATGCCGACGAACCTGAACGTGGTGCGCATCAACCCGCTGCGCGGCTTGGGGCTGGTGGTCATGGACCCGAAACTGGTTTTCACTGCGGTCGATAACCTGTTCGGCGGCGTCGGTCGCCACGCCAAGGTCGAAGGCCGCGACTTCACCGCAACCGAACAGCGCATCATTCAGCTGCTGCTGCGCCATGCCTTCAGCAATCTGAAGGAAGCCTGGTCGAAGCTGCTGCCGCTGGAGTTTGAGCATGTCCACTCTGAAATCAATCCGCACTTCGCGAAGATCGTAAATCCGACCGAAATCGTCGTGATCTCGAGCTTCCGCATCGAGCTGCACGGAGGCGGCGGCGACCTGCATGTCACCATGCCCTACTCCATGCTCGAACCCTTGCGCGAACTGCTGGACACCGGCGGCACGGCGGACTCCACCGAGCGCGACGGACGCTGGAGCAGCGCGTTGCGCGACGAAGTCGACGACGCCGATATCGAACTGAATGCCGTGCTCGGCGAGGCCACCGTTTCGCTTGCCGATCTGCTCAACCTGAAGGCAGGCGATGTCATCCCCTGCGACTTCAACGGTTCCATCATTCTGAACGCCGAGTCGGTACCGCTGTTCCGCGGCGCCTTCGGCATCTCCCGTGGCCAGCAGGCCGTAAAGATCAACGAACGCCTGAACCGCCAGAAGGCCGCGGTCTCGGCCAACCCTTTTCTGAAGAAGTCGTAGAGGAAACACCCATGGCAGCGCAAGCAGAAGCACAGACCGCAGAGTTCGGAAATCTGCAGCCCGACGCGACAACGGACGCCAAGAGCGACATCAACATGGACGTGATCCTGGACGTTCCAGTCACACTTTCCATGGAAGTGGGTCGCACACGGGTTCCGATCCGCAATCTCCTGCAACTCAACCAGGGCTCGGTCGTAGAGCTCGAAAGAGTCGCCGGTGAGCCGCTCGACGTGTTCGTCAACGGCACCCTCATCGCGCACGGCGAAGTCGTCGTGGTAAATGAGAAATTCGGCATCCGGCTGACGGACGTTATCAGTCCCGCCGAGCGCATTCGCAAGCTGCGTTGAGCACAAATTCGCCAATGAGCAGCATTTCCGACAGCGCCGGCACTGCCGCCCATAGCGGCGCGGTGGCCCACGTATTCGCCGCCCCCGGGGCGGTCTCCAGCGTGCCCGTATCGGGTGTCGCCGGAATCGGCCAGGTCACTCTTGCGCTGTGCATCGTGCTAGGCGCCATTTTTCTGTGCGCGTGGCTCACGCGGCGCATGCGCAATCTGGGCAGCGGCCGCTTCGGCGCGCTGAATGTCATCGGTGAAGTGCGCTTAGGACCCAAGGAGCGCGCCGTGCTGCTGCAGGTCGGAACGACGCAGTTGCTGGTCGGTGTTGCGCCCGGACAGGTCAGCGCATTGCATGTACTGGCCGAACCGGTGGCTCCGCCGTCTTCCGTGAACCAGACCCCTGGCGGCCCCTCGTTCAAGTCTTTGCTGCGACGGAGTCTGGGCCAGTGATTTCAGGATCGCGCAGATTGCGTGCCGTGCTCGCCGGCCTGGTGGCGCTGCTGGCCTTCGCTATGCCGCACGTGTGCGCGGCCGATGTCGGCCTGCCGGCGCTCACGGTCCAGGGCGGCGCGGGCGGCGGCCAGACCTACACCCTGACACTTCAGGTGCTGGTGCTGATGACAGCACTGTCCCTGCTGCCGGCCATCCTGCTGATGATGACGGCGTTCACCCGCATCGTCATTGTGCTGGGCCTGCTGCGCCAGGCGATCGGTGCCGGTCAGACGCCACCGAACCAGGTACTGATCGGCCTGTCACTGTTTCTCACACTGTTCGTGATGGCGCCGGTCGTCGATCGTATCAATGAACAGGCCGTGAAGCCCTATATGGCAGGCACGATCGACTCAACGACGGCCCTGACCAATGCGGTGGGTCCGCTCAAGACGTTCATGCTGCATCAGACGCGCGAGGGCGACATTGCCACCTTCGTGCGTATTTCTGGAGGCAAGGGATTTGCGACTCCGGATGATGTGCCGCTGAGCCTGCTGGTTCCGGCCTTTGTAACCAGCGAACTGAAGACCTCTTTCATGATCGGCTTCCTGATCTTCATCCCCTTCGTGATCATCGATCTGGTGGTGGCGAGCGTGCTGATGTCGATGGGCATGATGATGGTCTCACCGGTGCTGATCTCACTGCCCTTCAAACTCATGCTCTTCGTGCTGGTCGACGGCTGGACGCTGGTCATGGGAACACTTGCCTCGAGTTTCTACACATGACACCCGAAACCGTAATGACCATTGCCGAGCGCGCGCTCGTGATCACGCTGATGCTCGCGGCTCCGATGCTGCTGGCGGCACTGGTCACGGGTCTGGTAATCGGCGCCTTCCAGGCGGCGACCCAGATCAATGAGATGACCTTGTCGTTCATCCCGAAGCTGGCTGCGATCGCCGCGACGCTGGTGATTGCCGGTCCATGGATGATCAAGGTGTTCGTCAGCTATACGCGCGAACTGTTCACCAGCATCCCCGGTCTGGTCAACTGACGAACCCTTAGCGATGATTACGCTCACAACCGGACAACTGGAAACCTGGCTCGGGCAGGTTCTGTGGCCGTTCATACGGGTCGGGTCCTGCCTGATGGTGGCGCCCGTATTCTCCGGGCAGGCGGTTCCGACGCGCATCCGTATCGTGCTGGCAGGTGCCATCGCGATGATTCTGGCGCCGATGATCTCTATTCCGCCGCAGCTGGAGCCGTTCTCGATTGAAGGCCTGGTGGTGACGGCGCAGCAGGTCGTCATCGGAATTGCGCTGGGTTTTTGCCTGCAGCTGGTATTCGATGCCGTCACATTGGGCGGTCAACTCATCGCCAACAGCATGGGATTGTCCTATGCACTCACCGTCGACCCCGTTCGCGGCACCGGTACGACGGCACTGGGCGAGATGTACAGCATTTTTGTCACCTTGGTCTTTCTGGCCCTGAACGGCCACCTGCGCCTGATCGAAGTACTGGCCGATGGGTTTCGCACCCTCCCCGTGGGCAGTTCGGCATTCGGCAAGGCGGATCTGTGGCAGGTCGTAATTTGGGGCACCACTCTTTTCAGCGGGGCGCTGTCGATCGCGCTGCCGGGTATCACGGCGCTGCTGATCGTGAATCTGGCATTCGGCATGGTCAGTCGCGCCGCTCCGTCGTTGAACCTGATGGCTGTCGGCTTCCCGGTAATTCTGGTGTGCGGCCTGCTGATCCTGGTCGTGAGCGTGCCACAGCTTCTATCCGGATTTGAGCGGCTCCTGGCCGAGTCCTTCATGGTGTTGCAGGCCCTGTCCGGGGCGCGGATCTGACCATGGCAGAGAATGAAAACGGCCAGGACCGGACCGAACAACCTACTCACAAGCGCCTCGAAGAGGCGCGCAGAAGTGGTCAGGTTCCCCGCTCGCGTGAGCTGACGACGGCGGCCGTCGTCCTGGTCGCCGGACTGGGCTTGCGCTATTCGGGGGCCGGAATGGCCGCAGGCTTCGCCTCGCTGATGAAGTCCGGTCTGACCCTGTCGCGCGACCAGGCATTGGATGAGAACCTCCTGCTGCCCAATCTCGTGGCCCTGGCACAGCAGGGGCTGGTAGTGACCGGCCCGATCTTCGGACTGACGCTGGTCGCAGCACTGTTGAGTCCGCTGGCCATCGGCGGCTGGAACATGAGTTTCACGGCGCTAGTACCGGACTTTGCTCGGCTCAATCCGGTTGCCGGACTGCAGCGCCTGTTCTCGCTACGTGGTCTCGCCGAACTGGTCAAGGCCTACGCCAAATTCCTCCTGGTCGGCCTCATTGCCGTCATCTTCCTGCGTGCCAAGACTCCCGAGCTGCTGAGCCTGGGTAGTGAGCCATTGAACGTGGCCATGGCGCACGCCGTGAATCTCACCGGCAGTGCCCTGCTGGCGCTGTCCGGATCGCTGGCAATCATTGCCGGCGTCGATGTGCCGCTGACCTTGCGTCAATACATGAATCAGCTGCGCATGTCGCGCCAGGAAGTACGCCAGGAGCACCGCGAAAGTGACGGCTCGCCTGAGGTCAAGGGCCGTATCCGCCGCATGCAGCAGGATCTGGCGCGGCGCCGCATGTTGCAGGAAGTCCCCAAGGCCGATGTGGTGATCACCAACCCCACGCACTACTCGGTGGCGCTGCGCTATGACGAAAAACGCATGCGCGCACCAATCGTGGTCGCCAAGGGCGTGGACGAGGTCGCGGCCAACATCCGCAAGATCGCGGTCGAAAACAAGGTTCCGGTATTCGAAGCCCCGCCGCTGGCGCGCGTGTTGTTTCGTGATGTAGACCTCAACGCCGAAGTGCCCGCCTCCCTGTACGTGGCCGTCGCCCAGGTGCTCACCTATGTATTGCAGCTGCGCAGCCCGGCCATACAGGGCGCGGCCGGCCCCATCCGTCCCATGATCGATCCGACGATTGAGCAGACCAGGCACTAACTCATGGCTGACGCGGCAACTTCGAACAACCTTTCCATGCGCGACCTGCTGCGCGTCGGCATCGGCGTGCCGGTCGGCGTGCTCGCGGTGCTGGCGATGGTGGTGCTGCCGCTGCCGCCTTTTGCGCTTGATGTGCTCTTTACCTTCAACATCGCGCTGTCCATCGTCATCGTGATGGCCGTGTTCCAGGTCGCACGACCCATCGAGTTCGGCGTGTTTCCGACGGTATTGCTGCTGGCCACCCTGCTGCGCCTGGCCCTGAATGTCGCCTCCACCCGCGTCGTACTGCTGCACGGCCATCTGGGACCCTCGGCCGCGGGACGCGTCATCCAGGCGTTCGGCGAGTTCGTGATCGGGGGCAATTTCGCGGTCGGCGTCGTGGTGTTCGTCATCCTCACCATTATCAATTTCGTGGTCGTGACGAAGGGCTCAGGCCGCATCTCCGAAGTCAGCGCTCGATTCACCCTGGATGCGATGCCCGGCAAGCAGATGGCCATCGATGCGGACCTGAATGCCGGTCTGATCACCCAGGACGAAGCGCGCCAGCGCCGCATCGAGGTTCGCGCCGAGGCGGACTTCTACGGCTCCATGGACGGTGCCAGCAAATTCGTCCGCGGCGATGCCGTCGCCGGCATCATGATCCTGATGATCAATATTCTGGGCGGCCTGGCGATCGGTACGATCGGCCACGGTCTGGGCTTCGCCGATGCGGCGCGCACCTATACCCTGCTCACGATCGGCGACGGTCTGGTCACGCAGATCCCGGCACTGCTGCTTTCCACCGCCGTCGCCATCATCGTCACCCGCATGTCCGGCAAGCAGGACATGGGCGGCGAACTGAAACGCCAGCTGTTTGGTCAACCGCGCGCCCTCGGCGTGGCGGCGGGCCTGCTCGGTGCGATTGGTCTGGTCCCGGGGATGCCCAATATCGCCTTTCTGGGCATGGCCGCCTTGTGTGGCGCGGGCGCCTACGCCGTTCGCAAGCGAGTCCAGGCCGTGGCGGCCAAGCCGGTCGCGGCACCGCCGGCGCCCGCGGCGCCTGAGAACAAGGAACTGTCGTGGGACGATGTGCGACCCGTGGACATTCTGGGCCTGGAAGTCGGCTACCGGCTGGTGCCTCTGGTCAACAAGACCCAGAACGGGGACTTGCTGGGTCGCATCCGCGGCGTGCGCCGCAAACTCTCGCAGGAACTGGGTTTCCTGGTCCCGGCCGTCCATATCCGTGACAACCTGGACCTAGCTCCCAACACCTATCGCATCAACCTGGGCGGCGTACCGGTGGGTGAGAGCGTCATCTACCCCGACCGCGACATGGCCATCAATCCCGGCCGCGTCTTCGGCCAGGTCAAGGGCATCGCCACTCACGACCCGGCATTCGGTATGGAAGCACTGTGGATCGAACCGGGTGATCGGGATCAGGCCCAGAGCATGGGTTATACGGTGGTCGATGCGGGAACAGTGATCGCGACCCATCTCAGTCACATCATCCAGTCGCACGCTCATGAACTGCTGGGTCATGAGGAGGTCAGCCAGCTGCTGGCCAATGTAGCCAAGGGCGCGCCGAAGCTGGTCGAGGACCTGGTGCCGCGGGTCCTGCCGATGGCAGTGCTCGTACGCGTCCTGCAGTCCCTGCTGGCCGAACGGGTGCCCCTGCGCAACATGCGCGCGATTGTCGAGACCCTGGCCGAACAGGCGCCCCGCTCCCAGGACCCGGCTGTGCTGCAGGCAGCGGTGCGCGTCGCGCTGGGTCGCCAAATTGTGCAGGACATCGCAGGAATGGCAGGCGAACTGCCCGTCATGACCCTGGACCCGGAATTGGAACGATTACTGCAAGGTTCCATCGCAAGCGCCAATTCGCCGGCGACTGGACTGGAGCCCAGTCTGGCGGAGCGGCTGCAGAGCCGCCTGGCGGAGAGCGCGCAGCGGCAGGAGCTCTTGGGGGAACCGGCGGTGCTGCTGGTGCCCCCGCCGCTGCGGCAAACGCTGGCGCGGTTCATTCGAGCCAGCGTCCCGAACATGCATGTTCTGGCCTGGAGTGAGATTCCGGACAACCGGAAAGTGCGGCTGGTGTCCGCGGTTGGTCGCTGACAGGTAAGGAAGAGGCAGTTGGAGTATTTCAGATGAAGATCACACGCCACACAGGACCGGACATCAGGCACGCGCTGCGTGCGGTCCGTGACAGCCTGGGTGCCAATGCGGTAATTCTGGCCACCCGGCGCACAGCCAATGGGGTGGAGATCACCGCCGCCATGGACTTTGACGCCGACAATGTGCAGGACTCCACGACGGCCGTGCTCGCCACCGCCAGCGCGGTCGCTCCGGTCGCTCCCGCCGCCCCCGTTGCCCCGACTCTTCCGCCGCTGCAGGTCCGACAGCCGGCGCTGAAGCTCCCACCGATTATGGTGCCGGCGCCGACGTTGGCCGTAAGACCGCAGCCCATCGAATTTTCCCCCGTCGCGCCCGGCATCAAAGCGGCCGCGGAACCATTGCCCGCGCCGCCGCCTCTCGAGGAGCCGGTGCTCAGTTCAATTTCCAGCGCTGTCGCGGCTGCCTGGTCGGCACCTGCTGCGACCGAGACACCGGCCGGTACCTATGTCGTTCCGACGCTGGATGCGACCAGCGACGTGATGACTTCGGAGTTGAAGACCCTGCGCCGCATGCTTGAAACACAGCTGGCACAGCTGGCCTGGAAGGACCTGACCCGTCGCGCACCGCTGCATACCGAAATGCTGCGCGAACTGACCGAAATCGGCATCGAGCAGGGACTGGCCGGCGAGATCGTCGCCGGATTGCCCAAGCTGTGCGAGGCGAACGTCGCACGTCGCTATCTGGGCGCCACGCTCAGCCAGCGCGTACCGGTTATGGGTGATCAGTGGCTCGAGAATGGCGGCCGAATCGCACTGGTGGGTCCGACCGGCGTGGGCAAGACCACGGTATTGGCCAAGCTCGCCGTTCGCTGGGTGCTGCGCCATGGTTCGCGTGACCTCGCCCTGATCGCCGGCGACTCGGTGCGCATCGGCGCCCAGGATCAGGTCCGTGCGCTGGGACAGCTGCTGGGCGTGCCGGTTTTTGCAATGGACAGTCTGGATGAACTTCCGGGTGTGCTCGCACGCCTCGGCCGTTTCCGCATGGTTCTGGTGGATACCCCGGGCGCCGGTCAGCGCGATGCCAGCCTGGCACAGCGGCTGTTGCAGCTATCCCGCGTCGGGAGCGAGCTGCAGTCGACGCTGGTATTGGCGGCTAGCACTCAGGCTGGAGCGCTCGAAGAAGTCGTGCGCCGCTTTGCACCGGCCCGTCCGAGCAGCTGCGTGCTGACCAAGGTGGACGAGGCAGTGACCTTGGGCGGGATGCTCTCGGTGCTGATCCGTGCACGCCTGCCCATCGCCTATGTCAGCGACGGACAGCGGGTTCCGGAGGATCTGCGGCCGGCGCGCGCGGAGGAACTCATTGCCACTGCAGTGCAACTGGCCCAGACCAATGGCGCGGCGGCCGATGAGGATTTGTTGAAGCGCCGGTTTGGAGATGTCGCACATGCGCTCGCGTGAAGGGAACTTGATGGATCGCTCAAAGCTGGATGGTCTCGCCCGCCCCGTGCAGGTGATCGCGGTCACCGGCGGTAAAGGTGGTGTCGGCAAGACCAGTGTGGCGGTCAACTTGGCTGCCGCGCTCGCGGCAAGCGACAAGCGGGTGGTGCTGCTCGACGGTGACCTGGGTCTGGCCAATGTGGATGTGTTCCTGGGTCTGTCGCCGCGCTACACGCTGGCGCACGTTCTGAACGGCGAACGCACCCTCGATGAAATCCTGGTGACCGCCCCGCAGGGCTTCCAGGTGGTCCCGGCCGCCTCCGGGGCCGCGAATTTGGCGAACATGGATGCCCGGGCCCATCTGGGCCTGGTACAGGCCTTCAGCGCTCTGGCGACCCAGGTCGATGTGCTGATCGTGGATACCGCCGCCGGACTCGGCCATGGTGTGACGCAGTTCTCGCAGGCCGCGCAGCAAGTCGTGGTTACTATCTGTGATGAACCCGCGTCCCTGACCGATGCCTACGCCCTAGTGAAAGTCCTGAGTCGATATCACGGCGTCAGCCGCTTCCGCGTGCTGGCCAACATGGTGCGCTCCCCCGGGGGGGGCCAGGACCTGTTTCGTCGCTTCGAACGTGTCACCACCCGCTTCCTTGACGTGGTGCTGGACTTCGTCGGGGAGATTCCCGAGGACGAATATCTGCGTCGCGCCGTACGCGCGCAGCGCACAGTGACCGACGCGTATCCGGCCAGTATTTCCGCGCAGGCGTTCCGCAAGCTCTCGGGCAAAGCGACCGGCTGGCCGATCCCGGACGGCCCGCGCGGCAACCTCGAATTCTTTGTCGAACGGCTGGTACAGCCTCGCCCTGCGCGGCTGGAGGCGGTTCAATGAGCGCGGTTGGCGCCTACACTCAACAACGCAGGAACGCTGATGCCGATCAGTTGGTGACGCGCCACGCGGAGCTCGTCAAACGCATTGCCTACCATCTGGCCGGTCGCCTGCCGCCCTCCGTCGAGGTCAATGACCTGATCCAGGCCGGGATGCTGGGTCTGCTGGAGGCTGCCGCCAACTACACCGAAAACCGCGGTGCCAGCTTCGAAACGTTTGCGGGTATCCGCATTCGCGGCGCGATGATCGACGCCTTGCGCAAGCTTGACTGGGCGCCACGCTCGGTGCATCGCAAGGCCCGCGCCGCCGCCGCCGCCGTGCGTGAAATAGAGCGCGAGACCGGCCGCGACGCCAAGGACGCTGAAGTGGCGACCCGCATGGGCTGTTCACTGGATGACTACTACGCCATCGTGCAGGACGCGGCGAGCTGCCGGCTCACCAGCCTGGATGATCTGACCATCGCCACCGCCGCGGCCGCCGAGACGCTCGATCCATTTCGGGAGACCGCCGATGAGGGCTTTCGTGGCGCCTTGGTCCAGGCCATCGAAGGCCTGCCGGAGCGTGAAAAACTGGTGATGTCGCTGTACTACTCTGATGAACTGAAC
Organism: Steroidobacteraceae bacterium; assembly: GCA_036498905.1. GTDB lineage: Bacteria > Pseudomonadota > Gammaproteobacteria > Steroidobacterales > Steroidobacteraceae > DAIDKA01. Next base: position 63,344 of record DASYER010000122.1, read on the forward strand.
CTCAAGGAAATCGGCGCTGTATTGAACGTAACCGAGTCGCGCGTGTGCCAGCTGCATGGACAGGCACTGGTGCGGCTGCGGGCCCGGCTGGCCGCCTGGAAGGACTCGCAGGAGCCGGCCCGGCCTTAGCCGGGAGGACTTTGCGGTGAAATCCGATATGAAATTCCTGGTGGTCGATGACTTCGCCTCGATGCGCCGCATGGTCAAAAGCGTGCTCAACGAACTTGGCTACAGCAACGTCACCGAAGCAGACGACGGCAGCACGGCATTCCCGCTGCTGCGTGACGGCAATTTCGATTTCCTGATTACGGACTGGAACATGCCGGGTATGCCGGGACTGGAACTGCTCAGGGCCGTGCGGGCCGATCCGAAGCTGGCGAAACTTCCGGTACTGATGCTGACCGCGGAAACCAACCGCGAACAGATCATCGCGGCGGCACAGGCGCGCGTGGACGGCTATGTCATCAAACCTTTCACCGCCGATGTGCTCAAGAAAAAGCTGCTCAAGATACTCGAGGCGGCGGCCAGTGAAGCGGCCACCCATTAGTCGTATACCCGGAGATCTATTACGGACGTTTTGAGCGTAATCGGCCTGTTGCTGGCGCTGTGTGCAATTCTGGCGGGAGCCATGCTCAAGGGCGCGGGCCTGATGGCACTGGTTTCAACCGCCGGATTCACCGTGGTCGTGCTCGGCACCATCGGTGCGATCTGCGTGCAGACTCCGCTGCCCGTGATGCGCCACGCGCTGAAGATCCTTCCCTGGGTGATGCGCCCTCCCGCGCTGCAGCCGGAAATGCTGCTGAAGAAGATGCTTGACTGGAGCAATACGGTCCGCCGCCAGGGCTTGCTGGCCCTGGAGCCTGCGATGCGCCGCGAGCGTGATCCCTTCGTTCGCAAGGCCCTGCAACTGGTTGTCGACGGCAACGAACCTGATGCCATTCGCGGTGCGATGGAAGTCGAATTGAGCACGCGCGAACACGCGGACACCCTGGGAGCGCGCGTGTTTGAAGGCATGGGCGTCTACTCTCCGACCCTCGGCATCATCGGCGCCGTGCTTGGCCTCATGGCCGTGCTGCAGAATCTCTCCGATCCGTCCAGGCTGGGACATGGCATCGCCGCCGCCTTTACCGCCACGGTCTACGGCATAGGTCTTGCGAACCTGTTTTTCCTTCCCATCGCAGCGAAGCTGAAAGGGACCATCCATGCGCAGTCGCAGGTCCGCGAGATGATCATCGAGGGCATGCTGTGCATTGCCCAAGGCGAGAACCCGCGCATCATCGAGACCAAGCTGCGCGGCTACATGCAGAGTTGATGAGATGGCGCGCAAGCGGAAGAAGCCGGCCGAGGAGGAGCCCAAGCACGCGGCCTGGGCGGTCCCGTATGGCGACCTGGTCACGCTGCTGTTTGCATTTTTCGTGGTGCTGTACGCCGTCTCTTCGGTGAACGAAGGCAAGTACCGGGCCCTGTCCAGCACTCTGTTCACCGAGTTCAACGGGCAGAAGCCACCCGGATCGGCGCCCGGTTCCGCCCCGGGTGCGCTCCTCGCCACGCGTTCGTACCCGGGCACTGCAACCCAATCATCGGCTCCCGATTCGCATGCGATCTTCGCCGACACCGCCACCGTGACGCGCGTGCAGGCCGAGGAAATCGCGCGCGCGCAGGCCGAATCCCAGGCACTCGATAAGGTCGCGGCCGATGTCAGTGCGGCCATGTCCGACCTGATCAAGTCGGACCTCGTGGTCGTACGCCGTAAAGGCACGACCATCGAGGTCGAGATACGCACCGACATTCTGTTCCCCAGCGGCAGCGCGACACTCTCGCCCACGGCAGTCGGTGTCATCCGCAAGTTGTCGCAGACTCTGGTCGAGCTGCCGAATCCGGTGCGCGTTGAAGGTCACACCGACAGTCAGCCCATCGACACGGCCGCATTTCCCTCGAATTGGGAACTATCATCGGCGCGCGCCGCCAGTGTCGTGCACCTCATCGCCAGCAGCGGCATCGACCCGGCGCGCCTGTCGGTCATCGGGCGTGCGCAATTCAGTCCGGTACAGCCCAACACCACCGCAGCGGGCCGCAATGCCAATCGGCGCGTCCTGATTTCGATTCTGCCGCCGGGTAGTCCCGCGCCGGCCGCCAATCCCACGCCAGCCGACCCGGCCACCGCGGCAATTCCAGCCTCACGTTGACGCCCGGTGCGTGGCACGGTTCCTGCACTTTCTATCAGCAGGTTTGCGACTCGCCGGAAATCCGGCGCAGGACGATGTGAACTGCATCACAGGAAGAGTGCAATGATTCAAACTGCCACCCATCATGCCGTCGCCGCGGCGACGGCCTCTGCCCCGATCTTCGGCTATGTCCTGGTGCCGCCACCGGACTACGTGCTGATCGTGCTGACGGGCGTCGTGGTCATCTTGGCCGGAATATTGATTGCAGCGCTGTTCGCGGCGCGCATCAAGCGCTCCGCGACCCTGGAATCCCGCAAGATTCTCGACGGTTCGGCTTGGCTGGCCGAGCAGATCGAACAGCTCAGTGGGACTCTGGCCGTCACCGATGCGCGCATTGCGGCATTGGCCGCACGGCTGGATGAACAGTCCCGGACCGCCCAAGCGACCGGACCCACCAGCTACAACGTGGCCATCCGCCTCGCGCGCAGCGGCGCCTCGCGCCAGGAACTAATAACTACCTGCGGTGTGACGCAGCAGGAGGCAGATCTGGTCCTGCGCCTGCATGCTACGGATCCGACGGTCCGCACGGCTGCCTAGCATCCGCGGGCTCCTCAAGCCGGCGAGACGCCGGCCGATATCAGGATGTAATGAAATCAGCCCGCAAAACTGTGCGCCGCACCCGCAAGGCTTCCGACTCACCGCCAAAGTCAGAGGTCGTCGTCGTGCCTGCCGACTGCACGGTGCGCAATATCAGCACGCTGCGGGAGCGTCTGTGCGCGGTGTCGGACAATGTGCGCAACATCACACTTGACCTGCGGCAACTGCAAAGGTTCGACAGCGCTACGCTGCAATTGATTGCAGCCTTTACGCGCGACCACGGCGCACGCGGCACCAACCTACTGACTTGTGGCACGCCTGCAGCCTGGGATGAGGCCGCAGCACTACTGGGGCTCACCGCCACGTTCGCCGGCAATCCCTGAATGCCATGAGCATCGATCTGACTCAATTCCATGGGGCGTTCTTCGATGAGAGCTTCGAAGCGCTGGACCTGATGGAGTCGACGCTGCTTACTCTGACCGCCGGCAGCCCTGATGCGGAGTCGGTCAATGCGATCTTCCGGGTCGCCCATTCAATCAAGGGTGGCGGCGCGACCTTCGGTTTCGGCGAGATTGCCTCCTTCACCCATAGTCTTGAAACCCTGCTCGAAGAGCTGCGCAGTGAGCGCATGCCGGTCACCCAGCCGATTTGCGACCTGCTGTTGAAGTCGGTCGACGTGATGCGCGCCATGCTGGGTGCAGCCAGGACCAAACAGCCCTACGACGCGCAGAGCGTGACCGATCTGCAACTCGACATCGAACGCATCATCCTGCGGCAGAAGGCCGGCATATCGGGCTCTGCATCGGTGGCCACTGTGACGCCGGGCCCGGGCGGCGCGGCGCCGGCCAGCACTGACTGGCTCATCGGTCTGCGACCCGGTCCGGAATTCTTTGCGCGCGGGACCGATCCGGCACGCATCTTTCGGGAGCTTGGCGGCCTGGGCTCCCTGACGGTCAGTGTGCAACTCGATGCCCTGCCCTCATACCGGACCATGGACCCTAAGCGCTGTTACCTGAGCTGGTCCCTCTCCCTCGTCAGCAGCGCCCCCGAGGCCGCGATTCGGGAAGTCTTCGAATGGCTGAACGCCGACTGCGAATTGACGCTCACGGCCGATCACGGCTCTGCTGCGCCCGTGGGCGTCCAAACCGCGGGCGACGCGCCCGCACTTGCCGCCGTGATCGCTGACGCGGCACCTGGGGCAACCAGTGAGCCTGCGCATTTCGTTGCGCCACCGGACGCCGGATCGATCCGGGTCGGCGTGGAGAAGGTCGATGAACTGATCAATACCGTGGGGGAACTGGTCATCACCCATGCGATGTTGAGCCAAATCAGTCTTGGCGTGACGGGTCCGGGTGTGGACGGGCTGCGCTCCGGAATGCAGCAGCTGGAGCGCAACATGCGGCAGCTGCAGGAAAGCGTCATGCGTGTGCGCATGCTGCCGATCAGTACGGTATTCAGCCGCTTTCCGCGCATGGTGCGCGATCTGGCGCAACGCCTGGACAAGCAGGTAGAACTGAAAATCACCGGCGAAACCACCGAACTCGACAAGACCGTGCTGGAGAAGATCGGCGACCCGCTGCTGCATCTGGTCCGCAACAGCATCGATCACGGCATCGAAGGCACGGCCGCGCGCGCGGCTAGCGGCAAGAATGCCGTCGGCACGGTCCATCTGAAGGCCAGCCATCATGGCGGCAGCATTGTCATCGAGGTCGCAGATGATGGTGCAGGTCTGGACAGCGAGCGAATCGTGAGTAAAGCCCGCGCCGCGGGGCTGGTCGACTCCTCTGACAGGCTCACTGAGGAGGAGATCCAGGAGTTGATCTTCAGTCCGGGATTCACGACCGCCGAGGTCGCCACGGATGTCTCTGGACGCGGGGTCGGGATGGACGTGGTCCGTAGCAACGTGACCGAACTGGGCGGCAAGATAGAAGTGCACAGCGAGCCTGGCCGCGGCTCTCGGTTCGTGATCACCCTGCCGTTGACCCTCGCGATTGTGGACGGACTGTCGGTGGCGGTCGGAGATCAGACCTACATCCTGCCGATGATGTCCACTATCGAGTCACTTCGCCTGGCTCCCAGCCAGGTGACTGCGATTGCCGATGGCCGTGAGGTATTCGGCTTCCGCAATGAATATTTGCCCATAGTCCGGCTGTACAAATTCTTCGGATTAAACCCACGGGCCCGTGCCCTGCACGAAGGGCTGGTCGTCGTCGTGGAAGGCGCCGGGCGCCGCGTCGGCCTGTTCGTCGATGATCTGCTCGGCCAGCAACAGGTCGTGATCAAGTCACTGGAGACCCACTATGGCCGCGTCGCAGGCATCTCGGCCGCCACCATCCTGGGTGATGGGTCGGTCGCCCTGATTCTCGACGTTGCCGATCTGATCCGCAGCGCCGCGCATCGTGAAGCGGCCTAGCCGCACCCCTTGAGGAGACTCGTTCATGCCAAGTCCGTCAACCGACCCGACCGCTACCGCCGCGACCAGCCAGGTCCTGACGTTCGTGATTGGCGAGGCCACCTACGGCATCGACATCCCCTGCGTGCAGGAGATTCGCGGCTGGTCGGCGGTGACGCGGCTGCCACAGGCTCCTGCGGATGTCCTTGGGGTTCTGAATCTGCGCGGCGCGATCGTCCCGGTTCTGGATCTGCGCCTAAAATTCGGCAGTGCCGATGTTCAATATTCCCCGATCACCGTGATCATTGTGGTCTCGGTGATGTCCGCCAAGGGCCCGCGTGATTTCGGGATGGTGGTGGACGGTGTTTCGGACGTAATCGATATCGCTCCACAGGATGTAAGAGCGGCGCCGGATCTGGGCACCAGCGCCGCCAGCGCCTGCATTCGCGGCCTGATTCCGATATCCGGCCATATGGTGATCCTCCTGGACATCGATCTGCTGATCGGCAAGGACTTCTCCGCGGCCGTGTCCGATGACGCAAACCGGGCAGCCTGAGCGAACCTTGCACCATGAATCTGCTTCTCAAAATGCATCTGCGTCAGAAGTTTGCCCTGCTGCTGCTGACCATGGCGCTGCCTACCGTGCTGATCGCGGTCTTCTACCTGTCGCAATCCAACCGGGCCGTCAGTACCGCACGCAATGAGCTGGATGGTGCGCGCTATGTGCAGTCGGTCGGCTCGCTGCTCGCCCGCGTCACGCGACATCGAACGGTCACCAACGCGCTGCTGAGCGGCGACACCTCCGGTCGCGCCGAGGGCGGACGCCTCGAAAACTACATCGAAAGCCAGATTGAGCAGCTCAACAGGCTCGATACCGAGCTTGGCGGGCGTTTTGGCACCAATGCACTGTGGAATGAAATTACCGGGCGTTGGCATCAGATCAAGTCAAACGCCGGCAGCGTGACGCCAGAGCAGAACCTCAGGGACCATGACGATCTGATCCAGCGCATCACCACCCTCATGGCCCGCGTCGCGAAGGCGTCCGGCATGGATCTGGACTCCGACGCGTTTACAGATGATCTGATCGTGGCAGCGACGCGCAATGTGTCGCAGGCCGTCATCGCGTTTTCGAATGTGGATCAGCACTCGATGGAGGTTGTCGTCAAAGGCTACCTCGGCGGCGATGACCGCACGGCCATTCAGATCTATCTGGAAGAGATGCGCCAGCACCTTGACGCGATCGCCCAGCAGCTCACGGCCCAGCCGGAAATGCAGCCCTTGCTGCTCAGGACCAACGAACAGCTGGCCGGCTACTGGCGAATGGTCGCAACGCGAATCCTGAACGCAGACAAGATCACGGTTACCGGCTCGGAGGTGTACGCGACCGGCTCCCCTGTGGTGCAGGCGCTGCAGGTGCTGTCCGATTCAAGCTTTTCACGGATGGAAGTCGCCCTGCGACAGCGCGCCAAACACGAGACAACCAAGCGCGATGTCACCATCTCGGTAGCCGCCGCGGCACTGGCCATCGCGCTGTTGATCAGCTGGTTCATCGCCACCGGCCTGCGCCGATCCCTGGGTCGCGCCGTGGCCGTATTCCAGGAAATCGCCGACGGTCGGTACGACAACGACATTCCCGACGGCGGCGCGGATGAGGCCGGACAGGTGCTTGCGGGTCTGCGCAACATGCAGGGCAAACTGCGCCTGCAGATTGAAACAGAGCGCGCGGCCGCGTCCGAAAATGCCCGCATACGCCAGGCGCTCGATCGAGTGTCGACCGGCGTGATCCTGGCGGATGCCTCCCAGAGCATCATTTACATCAACGACATCGGGTCGCAGATGTTCGCACGCAGCCAGACGGAGATCCGTCGCACACTGCCGCGCTTCGCGGCGTCGCAACTGCTCGGCGCCAGTCTTGATGTCCTCTCACCGGAGCCGGCCCGCCAGCGCGCCGTACTGGAGCGAATCACCGGGAGCCAGACGCAGGAACTGAAACTCGGCCAGTGCACCTTCCGCATCGTCGTGAACCCGGTCATGGGACGCGACGGCCAACGCATCGGCACGGTCATGGAGTGGACCGAGCGCACGCCCGAGGTCGCGGTCGAAAGCCAGATGCACAGCATGCTGCAGGCTGTTCTGGGCGGCGACCTCACGCAGCGGCTGTCACTGGAAGGCAAGACAGGCTTCTTTGAAGTCTTAAGCCGCTCTGTCAACCAGCTGGCCGACAACATGGTGGAGATTGTCGCGACCGTAAAGCTGGCCGCACGCGATGTGTACCGCGGTGCCGAGGGTATCTCTCAGGGCAACGTCAATCTCTCGCAGCGCACGCTGGAGCAGGCCTCCTCACTCGAGGCCACTTCCGCCTCGGTGGCGCGCATCACCGCCACCGTCCGGCAGAACGCCGAGAGTGCCGGGCGCGCGAGTTCCTTGGCGACTACGGCCAGCGATCAGGCTCAGAACGGCGGCGCCGTGGTCACACAGGCCATGCGCGCCATGGCCGACATCAACGATGCCTCGCGCCGCATCGCCGATATCATCGGCGTGATCGACGAAATAGCCTTCCAGACCAACCTACTGGCGCTGAATGCAGCCGTTGAGGCCGCGCGTGCCGGGGAGCATGGACGCGGCTTCGCCGTCGTCGCCAATGAGGTGCGCAACCTCGCCGGCCGCTCGGCGACTGCCGCAAGAGAGATCAAGGCGCTCATCCAGGACTCGGTTCGCAAGGTCAATGACGGATCTGAACTGGTGAACCGTTCCGGGGAAACCCTGGCGGAAATCGTCGCCTCGATCAAGACCGTCTCCGGACTGGTTGCGGAAATTGCCGCCGCATCGCGCGACCAGTCGCAGGGCATTGTGCAGATCAATCAAGCCGTACTGCAGATGGATAAATTCACCCAGACCAACGGCAGCCTCGTGGCCCAGGCCGCGGCGGCATCTCAGACAATGGCGCAACGAGCCGGTGAATTGAACGGCATGATGGAGCGCTACCAGATGGACGAGGTGCATCAGCAGCCCGGCGCGGCCGCCGCGGCGGCGCGCACGCCCGCGGGCCCCGAGCAGGTACCCGAGGCGCATCCGGCGCCCGCGCGACCCCCGGAACGTCGTGGTCCCGCGCGTCCCTGGGTGGCGAATGGCGCAACACGTGCCGCCAGGTCACAAGCGGCAGCCGTGGCGCCCAAATTCAACAAAGTCGCAGACGATGATTCGGACTGGAAGGAGTTCTGATGCATTCCCTACCCATTATCACCAGCGTGCCCCGGCACGGGAGGCCAACATGGCGCGGATTCTGACGGTCGACGATTCCCCGGTAATGCGCCAGATGGTCAAGGCGACGTTGATTGACGCCGGGCATGAAGTCGTGCAGGGCGTCAACGGCGAGGAAGCCCTGCGAATCGCGGCAACACAGGTATTCGACATGGTGATTACCGACGTCAACATGCCGGTAATGGACGGCCTGACACTGATCCGCAATCTGCGCCAGCTTCCGGCCTATAAGACCCTTCCCATGGTGGCAGTGACGACCGAGGCAACCACGGAAGTCAAGCGCGCCGGCCGGGAGGCGGGTGCAACCGCATGGGTCGTGAAGCCCTTCAATCCCCAACGGCTGATCGAAGCCGTCGCGCAACTGCTGAAGTGACTCGGAACTCGCGTAATGCGTAGAGCAAAGGCGATCTGGATGTCGACGCTGCTGTCCGGCACGCTGCTGTACACGCTGTGCGCCGCCGCGGACTGCGTGCTGCCCGCCCCACCGAGCCGCATTCCGGACGGCACTTCTGCCAGTGAGCAGGAAATGCTGGCGGCCATGAAGACTCTCAAGCAGTACAACGACGATGTAGGGGAGTACACCCGGTGCCTGGAGTTCCAGCAACGCCAGAATCGCATCAGTTTCGAAGACCACGAAAAGCGTCGCGATGACGCACTCACCACACTGGCGACGGTGGCCGCTCGCTTCAATGAACAGGTTCGACGATTCAAGGCGCGGCACAGTTGAACAAGAGTGACACCGCCACGGTCGAGCGCAGGGCCAGCGCCCGGGAGCGCGAATTCGGCTTCGAACAGGAGGATTTCGAGGCCATCAGCGCGCTCGTCAAATCCCTGACCGGTATCAATCTGACCCCTCAGAAGCGGGAACTGGTTTACGGCCGGCTGGCGGTGCGACTGCGGGCCATGGGCCTGCGAACTTTTCGCGACTATCGGCGCATTGTCGCGGAGGATGCCGAGGAACAGATGCGCATGTGCAATGCGATCACCACCAACCTCACCTATTTCTTTCGCGAGCCGCATCATTTCGCGCATCTGGGCGACCAGGTTCTCCCGGCACACTGCGCGCGCTCGAACCGGCGGCTGCGCTTCTGGTCTGCCGGATGTTCTAGCGGCGAGGAGGCCTACTCCATCGCCATGGTCGTGCTGGAGTCGCTGCCGCAGCTACAGGAATGGAACGTGCGCATCCTGGCGACGGATTTGGATTCGGACATGCTCGAGACCGCGGCGGCAGGCGAGTATGCCGCCGAACGGGTGAAGGGCCTGTCCGAAACACGGCTGCGCCGATTCTTCACCGAGCGCAAGGACGGTGGCACGAGCATCTACGTCATTCGGCCGGAGGTGCGGCGCATGGTGACATTCAGGAAGCTGAACCTCATGCAACCACTGCCGATGTCGGGACCGTTGGACGTGGTGTTCTGCCGCAACACGGTAATCTACTTCGACAAGGACACGCAGCGGGAATTGTTCGCGCGGATCGCGCCGCTCCAGCGACCCGGCGACCTGCTGTATCTCGGACACTCCGAGAGTCTGCTCAGTGTAAGTGACGAATACGATTCGATTGGCCACACCACCTACCTGCGACGCTGAACCGATGCAAGATATCACTCAATCTGCGATGCCGACCCGGCCACCTCCGCTTCCACAGGGACTGCCTGGCTTTACGGATGCTGCACGCTTCTGGGAACGCGATACCGGACGCTGGACGGTGAAGCTGCTTCCCGGGGAGTGCTACGTCACCCGCCAGGACGAGGCCATCGTCACGGTGCTCGGATCATGCATATCCGCCTGCATCCGCGATCCGGACACCGGCCTGGGTGGTATGAACCACTTCATGCTGCCGGACCGGCGCGAAGGCTTCAGCGGCAGTCCGGCCTCCGGTTTCAACGAGATCAACCGCTACGGCTGCTTCGCCATGGAGTCTCTGATCAATCATCTTGCCCGGCACGGCGCCCAGCGCCAGCGCCTGGAATTAAAGGTGTTTGGTGGCGGACGCATCCTCAAGCCCATGATCGACATCGGTGCCCGCAATATCGCCTTCATTCACTCCTGGGCGCGAACGGAAGGTATTCGACTGGCGTCCCAGGACCTCGGGGGCATTCAGCCGCGCAAGCTGGTGTACTTTCCCGCCTCCGGCAGAGCTCGGGTACTGAAACTGCCGGCCATTGAGAATCGTGGAGTCGCCGACCGCGAACTTTCCTACCTGGAGCATCTGGTCGAGGAGCCGAACGAGGGACAGGTGGAGATCTTCACGTGACCGCTGTGCGCACCGCCGCGAAAAGGGTTCGGGTGCTGATCATTGATGACTCGGCGTACGTTCGCGAGATCATGACTGAGATACTGCGCGCCGACTCCGGTATTGAGGTGGTCGGCTGCGCCAGCGATGCGCACGTGGCTCGCGAGATGATCCGGCAGCTCAATCCGGACGTCCTGACACTGGATGTTGAAATGCCGCGCATGGACGGGCTGACTTTCCTGCGCAATCTGATGCGCCTGCGGCCCATGCCCGTCGTCATGGTCTCGTCTTTGACGGAGCGCGGCGCCGAAGTCACGCTTGAAGCCCTGGCCCTCGGTGCCGTCGATTTTCTGCCCAAACCGCACCTGGACCTGGGTACGACGCTGCGTGAGTACGCGGCGCAGCTTGTCGGTATGGTCAAGACTGCCGCCCAGGCGGGGGTCCGCCCGGGTGGCACCGGCAATCCCGCCAGTCATGCGGCGCCGGCGGCGGTAGCCGCCAAAACAGCCCGTGCGCAAACTACCGTCAGCACGACCAGCCTGGTTTTGGCCATCGGTGCCTCAGCCGGCGGGACCGAGGCGATCCGGGAGCTGCTCAGCGGCCTTCCGGCGGATGCGCCCGGCACCGTCATCACTCAGCATATTCCCAAAGCCTTCAGCGCCCCCTTCGCCCGACGTCTCGACGATGCCAGTGCGATGTGCGTGCAGGAAGCCGAAGACGGCCAGCAGATCCTGGCCGGGCACGCCTACGTGGCCCCCGGTGACACTCACCTGCGGGTCGAGCGCTACGGCGCCCGCTACGTGTGCCGCCTTGATCCGGGCCCGGCCGTGAACCGCCACCGGCCCTCAGTGGATGTGATGTTTCAGTCTGTGGCCCGAGCCACGGGCGCCCGCTCGATCGGGGTACTCCTGACGGGCATGGGACGCGATGGAGCGCAGGGGTTGCTGGAAATGCGCACGGGCGGCAGCCAGACGATCGCCCAGGATGAGGCCAGTAGCGTGGTGTGGGGGATGCCGGGGGAAGCCGTGGCCATCGGGGCGGCACAGCTAGTCCTGCCATTACCGGCAATCGGCGCCCGTGTGATGACTCTCGTAGCTGCGATGGACATCACGTGTGCCAGTCGCTCGGCCTGATATTGTCGCCCCGAACAGGCTAAGGACCGCCCCATGACAGCGACGACAGCTCAATCCGGCTCCGGCAACGCGAATAAGGCCGCCTTTGAGTTCGTGCAGATCCTGGCTCAGGAGCTGTCCGCCGGCAAGGTCGAATTACCCAGCTTTCCGGATATCGCCCTCAAGGTGCGCAAGGTCCTGGCCGACGACAATGTGAACCTGGAATTGGTGGTACGTGTCGTGGGCTCCGAACCCACGCTGGCTGGCCGATTGCTGCAAGTGGCAAATTCGGCGGCGGTGAACAGCACCGGCAGTCAGGTCACGGACCTGCGCAAAGCCGTGCAACGCATGGGACTGAACATGGTGCGCAGCGCCGCGATGGCCTTTGCCATGGCACAGATGAAGAAGGCTAGCGAGCTGAAAGGATTGGAGGCTCCCCTGGCCGTGCTGTGGCAACGTTGTACGGGCGTGGCCGCCATGTCACACGTGGTTGCCCGGCGGCTGAGCAAACTGAATCCCGATAGCGCCCTGCTGGCGGGCCTGCTGCACGGTGTCGGCGAGCTGTACATCCTGACGCGTGCCCACAAACATCCGACCCTGTTCTCCGACCGCCCCGCTTACGAACAGATCGTTCGCGACTGGCATGTAAGTGTCGCCAAGGCGCTGCTCGAAAATTGGGAAATCTCCGAGGATGTAGTCAAAGCCATCAGTGAATTCGAGGACCTCGACCGCGAGCATACCGGTCCGGCGGACCTGTCGGACGTGCTCACGGTCGCCCACCTGATGGTGAGCTATCAGGAGTTCCCCGAATCGATTGAGTTGAATATGCAGGGAGTGTCCGCACGCAGGCATCTGGTGCTCGAAGGCACGACCTACAGCAACATCATTCTTGAATCACGTGATGAGATCAAGGAACTTCAGGAGGCGCTCGGTGCCTAGCAACTCGCAAACTCTGGATGCGTGTCATGTCTGAGTTCGAAGTAGATATCGCCGCTGACACGAGCCGGGATGCCTTTCAATTCGTCCAGGCACTGGCCGCGGAACTTTCCCTGGGCGCCGTGGATATTCCCGGATTCCCCTCGATTGTCACGCGCGTGCGCCACGTGCTCGCCGATGAAACGGCCTCGGCCGAAAGAGTCGCGCGCGTCGTAGGCGCCGACCCGGTACTGGCCGCAAGGCTGCTGAAACTCGCCAACTCGGTCGCGCTGCTCGGCACCGCCCGCCCGGCGACCGATCTGCGCACCGCCGTGAGTCGCGTCGGGCTGAACGCGGTGCGATCCACCACGCATGCCCACGCAATGCGCATTCTCAGTCAGTCAGAGGCCCTGCGCGGGCTGGAAAAGCTGCTCGAGGTCCTTGCCCGGCAGACCGGACAGGTGGCCAGTCTGTGCCATGTCATTGCGCAGAAACACACGAAGGTACAACCGGATGTCGCCATGCTCGCAGGCCTGCTGCAAAGCAGTGGCCGGCTGTATCTGCTGGCGCGCGCGGGCAACCATCGCGGCCTGTTCGCCGATGCCAATGCCTACCGCAATGTCGAGCGCGACTGGCATCTGAGTGTCGCGGTCGCGCTGCTTGAAAACTGGGCCGTGCCGGATGAGATCGTGCACGCCATTGCCGAGAGCGAGGACCAGGAGCGCGAACCACGCGGGCCCGCATGCCTGACCGATATAGTCATGCTTGCGGTGGCGATTTCGCGGCATAGCGGCGAACCCGAAGTGCTCGAGACCAAGCTGCGCGATGTGAAGGTCCTGGCCCGCTTTGGACTGGATGCGAAGGGTGTGGCGGAGATGCTCGAAGCCTCGAAGAACGACCTCGCGCAACTTGAGGCCGCCCTGACCTGAGGGTGGGTCCTGGGACTGAAGACATCGCAATGGGCTAGCCAGGCTCGCACACCTGGCGCGAAGGCTGATTACTCGACGGATTCTTCCGGCAACAGCCGCTCAAACTGCAACAGCTGATTGCTGATGCGCTCCGGTGAGATTCGATAGGTTCCCGACGCCAAGGACTCCCTGGCCTGGGAAACTCGTCCCTGGTTGATCACCGGGACATCATTCAAAGCCTGCTCGGCCGTAATCAGATGGCTCGCGGTTTCCGTGATTTGCACGCTTTCCGCGGTATTCGCGCTTGCATTGGCGCTCGCAGCGCCGCTCGCATTCGCATTGGCCGCAGCAGTCGCATTGGCTGTCGCAGTGGCAGGCGCACTGGCGCCGCTGGCCGCGGAGCTTGCGGTTGCCGCAGCACGCTGACCAACGCTACCGGCCGCCGCTGCGGGGGGCTGGTTGCTCGTGGCACCACTGATCTTGCCGGACACGGTATGACTCCTCTGTTACACGCCTTAACGGCCGCAAGCCGAGGAACTTTAGGGTGAATTTCCGGCGGTGATTTCGGATTATGTATAAATCGCAGGACGCCGGACGTGGCCGCCTACACTTCCCCAAGCAGTCCGTGGCGCTCCGCCGCGACTGAACAAGTGCCGCGCGGACCGTAGGTGACGGTCTCACGTCGGCCCTCCATGAGCAATCCGAGTCGGGCCTGGACGCTCTGCAGGCGGGCGCCGGCCATGGCACTGTTGCGATCATTCAGGCCGCGGCAAGTCGTCGCAGCGGCCGTGCAAGTCTCCCAAGCCGAGACCAATGTTCCCTGCGGATCGGACCAGGCGATCAGCGCCTCGAGTCCTTTGAGATCAAAGGGCCGACCGAGCGTGCGACATAGTTCGCGTCGCTCGTCATCCACCTTCAGAATCCGCACCACACACTGTTGCCGCTCGCGCATGGCGGCGCCGAGCGCTTCCACATCACTGTCCTTCAAGTGCGTGTATTCACGCTCAAGCAGGACGGCGAGTGCTCCCAGTGCCGCGGTTTCTTCCTGGATCAGGCGCGCGATCTTTGTACGGCAGGTCTGCGGGTCCATGAATGTTCCTTCAGCTCGCGTCCGAGCCGAGCTGCGCGGTCGCGGCGAATACCTTCGCGGTGCTCGACTGCGAGGCCGCGCCGGCACCGGCAGCTAGTTGGTCATCGACCTTCTCTGCCGTCAACAGGCCATCGGCGATGCGACCTGCATCGACCTGGTAGGAACCACTGGCCAGCGCCTGACGAATCGAGTCGACCCGCTTGTGATCAATATCCGGAGTATCGGCCAGCTGCTGAGCCACATTGGCCAGCAGCTGTGCGGTGGGCGTAATTTGCACCTCGCCTGGCGCGCTGCTCGACCCGGGCTGAGCCTGCGCCTGTAGCTGCGACCCCAGACTTTGGCCAGATTGTGTCTTGTCGGTCGTCGGCGCGCCGTGGCCGCCGAGGCCCGCTATACCCTGGCCATGATGAATGGTCGTCACGTTGCACGCTCCTTCGCCTGTACCTGCAAGTATCGATGAATATCGGCAAACCTGCCGTACTGAGTTCGCATTTTATAAGGCCACCCGGACAACATCCGCGGACTCCACGACCCCTTCGACCACTGTCAGGGAGCTGAGATTCTGCACCTTGATTCGCGCTCCGGCCGGTGCGTCCATCAAGGCCCGGCCCGTGGCCCGAATCTCGATCGGGCCGCCGCTTGCGACCAAAGTGACCTCCTGGCCGCGGTGGATGACCGTATCGGCGGCAAACATCTCGACCGTCAAGGCGGTCCCGAGCGGCAATGGCCGGCGCACGGTGCGTCCGGACAGCTCGGTCACCGCAGTCAGGTAGGCGGCCGCGGTACCGGCGGTGCGGCGCGTTTCGACCGCGACATCATCGGCTGCCAGACGGGCATCTCGTGGCACGGCATGCCGCAGCACCAGTACCGATATACGGCTCTCTATCACCACCGGCACATACACGGACCAATGTGTCGGGCCGTCACAGGTGACGCCAACGGTTACGCGGGCGGCGATGCTCGTTCCCACCGGCAGCCGGGCCGTCGGCGGGGAGCCGCACCGCGCAAGGCGCAACCGCCGATCGATGGGCAGAACCGTAATCTGGGTGTCCGCTGAGCCCGGCGGCAGCAGCGACTCAACATAGGAATGTGCCGCCGCCTCAATCGAGGCGAGGGGTTGTACCGAATCGACGGTGGTGCCGGCATCCACGGAAGGCAGTGACGCGATCAGCAGTGCGATCATGGCCGCACGAATCCGCACGCGTCGTTTGTCTGTCGCTGAGTTTCTCATGCAGTGGTCTTTGCAAATGGCGCGCCAACTGCGCGCTTGACGCTGCCGAGGCGGCAGTTCCCGGCACTTTGCCGGCGGTGAGCGGCAAGCGTTTGCCACCCGTGTGACGTGGCTCACGCTTATTGGCCTGAATGGACCTCAGTTCGAGCCTTTTGCCCGGCTGGCATGCGTATTGCTATTTCTCCCGCAGGACACTTTTTTGACGGACCGGATTACGAGTCATGCCTGTTGGACTGGATTCATACCTCGGCGTTCACGCGGAAGCACTGAAGGTGCAGACCAAGCGCATGGACGTGCTTGCAAACAATCTTGCCAATGTCGATACGCCCGGATACAAGGCGCAGGACATCGACTTTCGCACGGCATTGGCCGCCGCGGGCTCGCCGCAAAGCGGTGTGACCATGCGGACCACGGACGCCAGGGATATCGCGGTCCCAACCACTGATGCAGGCGGTACCGCGCTCAAATACCGCGTGCCCCTGGCGCCGTCACTGGATGGCAATACCGTCGACTCGCAGCAGGAGCAGGCCGCATTTGCTGAGAACACGGTGCACTACCAGGCCACTCTGACTTTTCTGTCCATGCGCCTGCGCAATCTCATGACGGCGATCACGGGCCAGTAAGCCAAGAGATCCCAAGGAACGCAATCATGTCCTCTTTCAAGATCTTTGACATCGCCGGTTCCGGCATGAGCGCCCAGTCGGTCCGCCTCAATACGGTGGCCAGCAATCTGGCCAACGCCGACAGCGTCAGCGGCGACCCGGCGACGGTCTATAAGGCGCGGCACCCGGTTTTCCAGGCCGTGCAGCAAAAGATGCTGGGCGCGTCCACTTCTGACAACCAGAGCGAAGCCGCGGTCAGCGTCAAGGGCATCGTGGAGAACCAGGCCGCGCCACAGATGCGTTACGACCCCGGCAATCCACTGGCGAATGCCGACGGCAACATCTTTGCACCCAACGTCAATGTCATTGAAGAAATGACGGACATGATCTCCGCATCGCGCGCCTATCAGGACAACGTGGAGGTCATGAACACCTCCAAGGACCTCATGCTCGCGACCCTGAAGCTCGGCCAGTCCTGATAGCCACACCATGGCAACCAAATATTTACGAGGCGCCTGATGTCCACAAGTACCAATCCGATTGCCGGCAACAACGCCGCGAATGCCGCTGCGGCCAGTAGTGCGGTCCCGGCAAACATGCAGATCAACGAAAGCGATTTTCTGCAACTGATCTCATCGCAGCTGCAGAATCAGAATCCGCTGCAGCCGACCGATCCGAGCCAGTTCCTGGGACAGCTCGAAGGACTCAGCGAGGTGTCGAGCCTGCAGAACATGCAATCGGTCATGGCCGCATCGCAGGTCAGCAGCAGCGCGAGCCTGCTGGGTCGATCGGTGCTCGCGCCGGGAACCAGCGCCGCGCTGGCCACGGGGGGTGTCATTGCCGGAGCGGTGAACGCGCCGGCGGGCGCAACCAGCCTCACCGTCTCGATCGCCGATTCCCATGGCGTACCCGTCACGTCCTTTCAGGTCGCACCGGCCAGCTCCGGCATCAGCACGTTCGCATGGAACGGCGCCACCAGCGGCGGTACCACCGCCGCGGCCGGCCAGTACACGGTGAGCGTGAATGCCACCGTCAATGGCGCCACCCAGGCGGTCGACCCGATGGTCGTCAGTCAGGTCCAAAGCGTCACCATCGATCCGAGCACCCAGCAGCTGGACCTGAACACCACCAGCGGAACCGTCCCGATGAGTTCCGTAGTCACCATTCTGTAAAGCGTTATCCAAAGCCCAAGCATCAGGAACATCAACCCATGTCATTCAATGTCGCCCTCACAGGCCTCAATGCCGCCAACTCGGACCTTTCGGTGACGGCCAACAATCTTGCCAACGTCAGCACCGTGGGCTTCAAAGGCTCCCGTGCGGAGTTTGCCGACCTGTTTGCCTCGACACAGTTCGGCGTGAGCTCCACGGCTGTCGGCAATGGCGCGGCCATCTCCGAAGTCGCCCAGCAGTTCGCCCAGGGTGACGTCGAGACCACCGGCAACAATCTGGATCTGGCGATCAGCGGCAATGGCTTCTTCACGACCAGCAACAACGGCGCGCTGGAGTACACCCGCGACGGCGAGTTCCAGGTCAATGCCAACGGCGATGTCACGACCGCCACCGGCGCCAATCTGCAGGTCTATCCGCCCCTGGCAAACGGGGGATTCAACACCGGCGGCCTGTCCAACCTGTCGCTCAATACCGGGGACAGCGCACCCAATGCGACCACCGCCGCGTCGATTACCGCAAACCTGCCGGCCAACGCCGCCTTGCCGACGGATGCCACGTTTTCCCCGGACGATGCGAACAGCTACACCAACACCACGTCCCTGACCGTATATGACTCCCTGGGAGCGGCTCACACCGCCTCGCTGTATTTCATCAAGCAGGCGGCGCCGAACACCTGGGATGCCCAGGTGTATGTCGATGGCAATGCCGTGGGCGCTCCGACAGAGTTGGATTACGACTCCAGTGGCGCACTGACCGGGCCGGCCGGCGGATCCGTCACGCTGCCGGCCTATACGCCGGCGACCGGCGCGGCCGACATGAATCTGACCTTCAATTTCAACAACGTCACGCAGTTCGGCAACAACTTTGGAGTCACGGCGGTGACCCAGGACGGCTTCACGACCGGCCTGTTGACGGGCATCAGCATCGACGGTACCGGCGTCGTGGAAGCCCAGTACACCAACGGACGCTCATTGAAGCTCGGCCAGGTGGCCATGGCGAACTTCGCCAACCCACAGGGCCTGGCGCAGTTGGGCGATGCCAGCTGGTCGGCGACCAACGCCTCGGGCGAACCGGTGCACGGTGTCGCGGGCGGATCAGGCTTCGGCACGATCGCCTCCGGGTCCCTGGAACAGTCCAACGTGGACACCACCACGTCGCTGGTCGACATGATCACCGCACAGCGCGCCTTCCAGGCCAATGCGCAGATGATCCAGACCGAGGACCAGATCACCCAGACCATCATCGGCATCCGTCAGTAGTCACACTGAGCGATAAGGCCTGACCACACCTCATGGATAAGCTGCTCTACGTTGCGATGTCTGGCGCCAAGGAAACTTTGCGCGCCCAGGCGGCGAACAGCCACAATCTCGCCAACGCGAATACCACCGGGTTCAAGGCGGACCTGAGTGCATTCCAGAGCCGTGCCGTGACGGGACCGGGTTATGCCTCGCGGGTGTATGCCACGGATTCCTCTGTCGGGTGGGACCGATCCGCGGGAGCGCAGATCACCACGGGCAATCCCTTCGACGTGGCGGTACAGGGCCCGGGATTCATTGCCGTTCAGGATGCCCAGGGCAATGAGGCCTATACCCGTGGCGGGGACCTGCACGTCGACCCGAACGGGCAGCTGATGACTGCTGCGGGGTTGCAGGTGCTGGGTGACAACGGACCGGTCAGCGTGCCGCCGTTCTCCTCGGCCACCGTAGGACCGAACGGCACGATCTCCATCGTGCCGCTGGGTCAGACCCCACAGACCATTTCCAACGTTGGACGAATCAAGCTCGTCAATCCGCCGAGCGATACGATTTCGCGCAGCGCCGACGGACTGTTCCGCACCAGCGACGGCCAGCCCGCGGTTGCGGATGCCTCCACCACCATCGCCTCGGGCGTTCTGGAAGGCAGCAATGTCGACCTGGCCGGCTCGATGGTCAACATGATTGAACTGTCCCGAAATTTCGACCTGCAGATCAAGGCCCTTCACGCCGCCGAAGACAACGGCAGCGCGTCGGCAAAGCTCTTGCAGTCGAGCTGATCGAAAGCTCAACCGCCAAGACAACGGCACACAGGTAACACACTATGGAAGCGGCACTTTGGGCGGCTAAAACCGGCCTCGACGCACAACAGACGCAGATGACGGTGACGGCCAACAACCTCGCCAACGTCAACACCAACGGCTTCAAGAAAAGCCGCGCAGTGTTCAACGATCTGCTGTATCAGAATGCGACCCAGGTGGGCGGCTCCACTTCGGATACGACGATGTATCCGTCCGGACTGCAGCTGGGCACCGGCGTCAGAGTCGTTGCGACCGAACCGAGCTTCACTCAGGGCAGTCTCGACAATACCGGCAACGCACTGGATGTGGCCATTCAGGGACGCGGGTTTTTCCAGATTCTCAAACCCGACGGCACCATCGCCTATACGCGCGACGGCAGCTTCCAGCTCAATGCCCAGGGTCAGGTGGTCAACGCCACCGGCTATCAGTTGCAGCCGGCGATCAATATTCCAGCCGGCGCCCAGAGCGTCACGATCGGGGCAAATGGCGTGGTCACGGCGCAGCTGCCCGGACAGACCGCGCCGACCCAGGTCGGCAGCCTGCAGCTCGCCGACTTCATCAATCCCGCGGGCCTCCAGGATACCGGCGGCAACCTGTCGGTTGAATCGGCCGCGAGCGGCTCACCCACGACGGGCACACCCGGCCTAACCGGCATGGGCACCGTCGTCCAAGGTTCGGTGGAAGCCTCCAACGTCAACGTCGTGGAAGAAATGGTCAACATGATCGAAACCCAGCGTGCCTACGAGATGAACTCCAAGGCCGTCGAGACCACCGACCAGATGCTGCAATACGCCACGCAGAACATGTAAGCGGAAATTAATGCGAACCAGATACACAGTGCTGACCTGCGCCGCCCTCCTCGGCTTGAATGCCTGCCAGACGCCGCATCCGACCAAGGATGACGACGGCATGAGCTGGGCCGAGGAACCGGCGCCCAAGCCCACCAATGGCGCCATCTATCAGGCTGGGCGGGAGGTGGTGCTGTTCGAAAACCCGGCGGCCCGTCACGTCGGCGACATCGTCACGATCGTGCTCAATGAGTCGACCGCTGCGCAGAAGAGTTCCAGCACCAATACCAGCAAGTCGACGACGGACACACTGCCCGGCATGACGATTCTCGGCAAGGCGCTTACGGTGCATGGCGTCCCGATCATGAGCAACAACATTGCCGATGCGGCCAAGTTTGCCGGCGAAGGTGACAGCGCGCAGAGCAACAGTCTGCAAGGCTTCATCACCGTGACGGTGCAGAAGGTACTGCCCAACGGCAACCTGTACGTGAAGGGCGAAAAGCAGATCGCGATCAATCAGGGTTCTGAATTCGTGCGCGTCACCGGCGTCATCCGCCCCATCGATCTGGCGCCCGACAATTCGATTCCCTCCTCGAAAGTGGCCAATGCAAAAATCGCCTATGGCGCCAAGGGCGCGCTGGCGGATGCCAACGCCCAGGGCTGGCTGTCCCGGTTTTTCAATTCACCCTGGACGCCGTTCTGATGTTTGAACTATTCCGCAACAGTCATCGCCTGGTGACGTTCCTGACCGCAGTACTGGTGCCGATCGCACTGGCCGGACTGTGCACACCTGCACACGCTGATCGCATCAAGGACATTGCCACAGTCTCCGGCGTGCGCTCCAACCAGCTCTTCGGTTATGGCATCGTCGTGGGCCTGGACGGCACGGGTGACCAGACTACGCAGGCGCCCTTCACGATTCAGAGCATCGCGAACATGCTCGCGAAATTCGGCGTCACCATTCCGGCAGGGTCTAACCCGCAGCTGAAGAATGTCGCGGCGGTGACCGTCACCGCCGATCTGCCGCCCTTCTCCAAACCTGGCCAGACCGTCGATGTGACCGTTGCTTCCATCGGCAATGCCGCGAGCCTTCGCGGCGGAGAATTGCTGATAACGCCGCTGCATGGCCTGGACGGTGAGGTCTATGCATTCGCCCAGGGCAGCATGGTGGTCAGCGGATTTGGCGTCAACGGCAAGGACGGATCACGCATTTCATTGAACGTTCCCAGCAGCGGCCGCATTCCCAACGGCGCCAGCGTGGAGCGCGAGGTGCCGACAAAATTCGCGAATGATGGCTTTCTGACGCTGAATCTCAACACGCCGGACTTCACCACGGCCGCACGCGTAGCGGCCGGCATCAACAAGATCCTGGGAGCCGGCACGGCCGAGGCCAGCGATCCGGTGTCCATCAAGGTCGCCGCGCCCAGCAGCCCCGATCAGCGCATCGGCTATCTGGCGACCCTGGAAGCGATCGAAATCGAACCGGGCGAGGCGCCGGCGCGGGTCATAATCAATTCGCGCACCGGCACCGTGGTCATCAGTTCCCATGTGCAGGTGACGGCGGCGGCCGTGGCCCATGGCTCGCTGTCGGTCACCATCACCGAGCGCCAGGATGTGAGCCAGCCGAACTCCTTTACCAAGGGCACGAGCGCCACGGTCACGCCGCGCAGCGATATCAATGTGCAGCAGGCCGACGCGCGCATGTTCGTATTCCAGGCCGGCGTAAATCTCGATGAGATCGTACGGGCGGTGAACCGCGTCGGAGCCGCGCCGGGCGACTTGGTCGCAATCCTCGAGGCACTTCGTCAGGCTGGCGCATTGCGCGCCGAACTGATCGTGATCTGAGTCGGCGACATGTCTACCCTGCCCATTCCAGCGAACGCCTCTGCCGCCGCGGCCAGCGCCGATACCTATACGGACTTTTCGGGCCTGAAGGCGTTGAAGCTGGCTGCGGCAAAGAACGATCCATCGGCGGTGCGCAAGGTCGCACAGCAATTCGAGAGCATGTTCACGCGCATGATGCTCAAGAGCATGCGCGATGCGGTGGGCACCGACCCGCTCTTTGGCAGCGACCAGGAAAAGATGTATCAGGGCATGTACGACGATCAGCTGGCCCTGCAGCTGTCCAAGGGTCGTGGCCTGGGTCTGGCCGATATGCTCGTGCGCCAGTTGCAGCGGCTGGGCGTCCCGGGTGCCGGCGCGGCCACCACCGGCGCCAGCGCAGGCGCCAAAGATCTGAAGGCGCCGGCCGCGAGCGGTCTCGCCGGCAAGGCTGCGCCACCGACGGCCTCCACGGCCGCCCAGCAAAAATTCGTCCAGGGTCTGTGGTCCCAGGCGCAGCAGGCCGGCCAGCAACTCGGCGTCGATCCGAGCAATCTGCTCGCGCAAGCGGCGCTTGAGACCAACTGGGGTCGCAATCTGCCCCATGACGCTGCCGGTCATTCAAGCAACAATTTATTTGGGGTCAAGGCGAGCGGCGCATGGACCGGGCCGAGCATCCAGGCACACACGACCGAAGTGTCCGCCCAGGGCCCGACGACCGAACTGGCGCCGTTTCGCTCTTATAAGGATGCGACCCAGAGCTTCCAGGATTATGTCTCCATCCTGCGCGGCAACCCGCGATACTCCGCGGCACTTAACACCGGCAGCGATGCCCGCGCGTTTGCGGCGGGGCTGCAACGCGGCGGCTATGCGACTGACCCGGACTATGCCCGCAAGGTCAGCGCCGTCGCCAACAACATATCCGGCCATCTGGCCATGACCCTTCGTGGACTCACAGGCCTCAAGTCCGGCGTTGACCTGCCGACAACTGTGACTACGAGCACGCTGTAAAGGCTGATTTCGAATGGTTGACGTACTTCGCACCAGCGTCTCCGGACTGCTCGCATTCCAGAAAGCCCTGGGAGTCACGAGCAACAACGTGGCAAATGTCTCGACGCCGGGTTATAGCGTCGAGAGTGCACAATTCAGCCCGCAGCTGGGGGAATCAACCAGCATCGGCAACTTCGGCACCGGTGTGCAGGTCACCGGCGTAACCCGCAGTTACAGCGAGCTGCTGGCCGGACAGATGCGCACTTCGCAGAGCAACTATTCCAGCTTCAACGCCTACGCGACCACGGCCGCCTCGGTCGACGATATGCTGAGCGACACCAGCACGGGTCTGACCGCGCAGCTGCAGAATTTCAGCAATTCGCTGCAGACCCTGGCCAATTCTCCTACCCTGGCTGCCAGCGGCACCGCCGTATTGAGTTCGGCGCAGACCCTGGCGACCTCAATCCAGAATTACGCCAGTCAGCTCAATTCTGCCGAACAGAACGTCGAGGGCCAGATCAGCAGCAACGTCCAGGAAATCAATACCCTGGCCGGCAATATCGCCAACGTCAACACCCAGATTTCCGAGCAGACGAACTTGGGGCAGGCACCCAACAGCCTGCTCGATCAGCGTGATCAGCTCATCAATCAGCTCAGTCAGTATGTTTCGGTGAATACCGCCACGCAAACGGATGGCTCACTGGATGTCTTCATCGGCAACGGCCAATCC
Organism: Steroidobacteraceae bacterium; assembly: GCA_036498905.1. Lineage (GTDB taxonomy): Bacteria > Pseudomonadota > Gammaproteobacteria > Steroidobacterales > Steroidobacteraceae > DAIDKA01. The sequence continues at coordinate 87,404 of DASYER010000122.1, forward strand.
CTCGTCAGTGGCGGAACGGCGCAGACCCTGTCGGCGATCCCGAACCAATACAATCCGACGCGATTCGATGTGGCCCTCGCGACTGCGGGCAGCACCGGGGCGCCGGTGAATGTTACCGGAGCCATCACCGGAGGCTCCCTCGGTGGTTTGCTCGCCGTGCGCAGCCAGGTCATTGATCCCACGCTGAATTCCCTCGGTCAGATCAGTGTCGGTATCGCCAGCATCATGAACCAGCAGCAGGCGGCGGGGCTGACGCAAAGCGGTACCCCTGGACAGCCCCTGTTTGCGGTCGGCGCCGTGCAGGTGAGCCCCTCCGCCCACAACACCGGCAGCGCGCAGGTTGCGATCACCCGCACCGGGCTGGCAGCGCTGACCACCGATGACTACACCCTGAGCAACAACGCCGGCAGCTGGCAGTTGTACGACCAGACCTCGCATCAGACGGTTGTCATGGGCGGGGATGGCAGCGCGGGCAACCCATTCACCGCCGCCGGCCTCTCCATCGTGGTAAACGGCACCCCCAGTGACGGCGACAGCTTCGCAGTGCACCCGACGGGTACCGCAGCGGCCGGGTTCGGTGTGCTGCTGACCAGTCCGACACAGATCGCCTCGGGCGCTGCCGTGCAGACGGCTGCCGCTACGGGAAACACCGGCACCGGCACGATCGCCGCAGCCACCGTGACGGATCCGACCGATCCGAACCTGCAGACGCCCACGTCGATCGTCTTCAGCTCCCCCACTCAATATCAGATCGACGGCGGACCTTCGATCACCTACACGCCGGGCACGGCCATCACGGCCGACGGCTGGACGACCTCCATCAGCGGCACGCCCGCCGCAGGCGATACTTTCACGGTCAGCAGCAACGCGGGCAACATCGGCGACAACTCAAACCTGTTCGCCATGATCGATGGCCTGAGCGCCAATTCGCTCAACGGCGGCACCGTGTCCCTGACGGGCGCGGCCAATTCCCTGGTGAGCCAGGTGGGCGCACAGACCCAGCAGGCGCAGGCAAATTCCCAGGCACAGCAGGCCGTCAATACCTCGGCCACCGATGCGGTGAACAACCTCTCGGGCGTCAACCTGGATGAAGAAGCGGCCAACATGCTGAAGTTCCAGCAGGCCTATCAGGCCTGCGCGCAGATGATTCAGGTCTCGACGACGATGTTCAATTCCCTCATCACGGCAATCGCGAGCTGAACCTATGAGAATCTCCACCATTGGGTTCCAGATTGACGCCGCCCAGCAGATGCAGGCGCTCGAAGCGGATATCAACACGACGCAGTCGCAGCTTTCGACCAGCAAGAAGCTGCAGAGCGCCGCGGATGACCCGGCCGGGATGGCTCAGGTGAACCAGCTCAATGGGCAGATTTCCGCCTCCAAACAGTATCAGGCGAACGGCAGCGTCCTGAATGCGAACCTGCAGATCGAGGAGCAGTCGCTTACGGATGCAACCAATGTCATGCAAAGCGCGCGCGATCTGGCGGTGCAGGCGAACAACCCCGCGCTGACTCCGTCGCAGCGCCAGGACATCTCAACGCAGTTGCAGCAGCTGCTGCAGCAACTGGTCAGCAGCGCCAACAGCACGGATTCAAACGGCAATTACGTATTTGCCGGTCAGACCAGCGGCACCGTGCCGTTCGCGCAGTCCGGGAGCTCGGTCGCCTACAACGGCTCGGGAAGCGTCAACCAGGTGCAGATCAGCCCGAATCAGCGCATCTCCAGCGGCGATACCGGTGCCAACGTCTTCATGAATATACCGGCCGGAAATGGTACGTTCACGACGGCGGTCAGCTCCACCAATACCGGGTCAGCCACCATAGACACCGGCACTGTAGTCAACTCGACGCAGTGGGTTCCAGACACCTACACCATTACCTTCAGCGATCCGACCGACTACACCGTCACCGATGGCGCCGGCAACCCGGTGACCAGCGGCACCTTCACCAGCCCGGGCACGATCGCGTTCAACGGCATCAGCACCACGGTGACCGGAACACCGGCAGCGGGTGACACTTTCACCGTCGCCGCCGCGGGCACGGCCAGCGCCTTTTCCACGATCTCGAATCTGATCACGACGTTGAACAACCCGAAACTGAATTCCGCGCAGATTGCGGCCCAGGTCGGCAATACCCTGGAGCAGATGGATGGTGCGATCAGCAATTTTGGCAACGTGCAGGCCTCCGTCGGCGCACGCATCAATGCCATCACCGCGGCCAACAATACTGCCCAGAGCGCCCAGACCAACATGACCGCATCGGTGTCGGCCATCCAGGATGTCGACTACGCCGCCGCGACAACCCGACTGTCGACCGAGGAGCTCGCTCTACAGGCCGCCCAGGAGTCGTACGCGTCCATCGCGAAGCTCTCCTTGTTCAACTACATACAGTAGCGACCTGCATATGACCCGCAACCGGATTGTGACGCACTCGGCAAAATGGACGACTACCCCACCAGGGGCTCAAGTTGCCGCCAACCACACCGATACAGGGTCAGAACGGAATGCGGTTTAGGAACCGCGACAGACTACAGAGCGACGGACTGGTGTCCGGCGCCTGAACGAAACATCAGGAGTCAAGACAATGTCACTAGTCCTCAACACCAATCTGAGCTCGATGGTCGCTCAGAACAGCCTGACCGCCTCGGGTGGCCAGCTCGCGACGGCTCTGCAGCAGTTGTCCTCGGGCCTGCGCATCAACACGGCTGCGGACGACGCCGCCGGATACGCCATCGTCCAGGGCATGACCTCCCAGATCAATGGTATCAACCAGGCCGCGCACAACGCCAATGACGGCGTGTCGCTGGCCCAGACGGCCTCGGGCGCGTTGCAGGAAGTCGTCAATGACTTGCAGACGATGCGCGACCTTGCCGTGCAGTCCTTGAATGCCACCAACAGCGGCAGCGACCGCTCTGACCTCGACGCACAGTTCCAGCAGCTGAAGTCGGACATCAACAGCGTCGCCTCACAGACCCAGTTCAACGGCGTGAATCTGCTCGACGGCACTTTCCAGGGCGCGACCTTCCAGGTCGGCGCGAACGCCGGTCAGACGATCTCGGTGGCTTCGGTCGCCAGCGCCGCCAGCGGCAACCTCGGCGCACTGAACACCGCCGCCGGCACCGACGCGTACGCGGTTGCCAACGTCACGGCCGGTGACACGGGTACCTTCACGATCACGGGTGCGGATGGCGCATCCACCTTCACGACCAACTCGATCACGCTCACGGGCGTGGCCGCGACGGATCTGAAGAACGTCGTATCGGCGCTCAATCAGCTGTCCGGCTCGGACGGCGGTCTGATCGCCACGGTGAATTCCGCCGGAACGGGCGTGGATCTGAGCAGCACGGTGACCGGGCAGGCGAATGCCATTGCCATCGCCTACACTGCGACTGGCACCACCCCCGGTGCCGAGACCGCGCAGGACCTCGGCGTCAGCGCGACCTACGACCTCACGGACACTGCCATCACCGCGCAGACCGGGACGACGACGGCGAAGCTGGACGGTGCCGATGTGACGACGGTCGACAATTCCAACAAGGTGTTGGTACAGATCGACGCGGCGCTGCAGCAGCTGGCGACGGAAAGCGCGCAGTTGGGCGCCTACCAGAACCGCTTCCAGGCCGCCATCACGGGCCTGAACACGGACTCAACCAACCTGACCAGCGCCCGCAGCCAGATTCAGGATACGGACTACGCCAGCGCGACCTCAGCGCTGTCCAAGGCCCAGATCCTGCAGCAGGCTGGTACGGCGATGGTGGCACAGGCCAACACGATCCCGCAGAACATCCTGACCCTGCTGCAGAAGCTGCCGTAAGGATGATTCAATCGGATCGGAATGGATCGTGATCTGAACCACGGCGGGCGTCGCAAGACGCCCGCCGTAGTGCATTTGCTGAACTGACTGATTCTGACTGTCTTACTTTGATTGATTAACCTGACTGAGAGTTGAACAGATGGCGAACGTTAGCTCTACCAGCAATCCGGTCAGTACCGCGCCGGTCTCGGTGGCCAGCAGTTCCAGCGCCGGTGCCGCCGGTGGCTCGGTCATTAATGTCAGCTCACTGGTGTCACAACTGGTGGCGGCAACGCGCGCGCCCCAGGATGCGCTGATTTCCAATCAGACCCAGACGGTCACCACTGAGATCTCGGCGGTGGGCAACCTCAAGAGCGCCCTGTCGACCTTCCAGGCTTCATTGAGCGCACTGGACAGCCCCGGTTCATTCAACTCGCTGACTGCAAACAGCAGCAATACTTCAGCCTTCACCGCCACTGCCGACGGCACTGCCGTCAGCGGCGCGTACAGCGTTTCGATCACTCAACTTGCTACGGCACAGCAGATTGTCTCCAATCCGATTCCTGGTGACAGCACCGGGGCAGTCGGCGCCGGCACTCTGCAGCTGTCTCTTGGCGGTACGAGTTTTACTCTCAACATCGGCAGCTCCAACGACACCCTGTCGGGGATTGCCTCGGCCATCAACTCGGCTGCCGGCAATCCGGGCATTACTGCGGCGGTGGTGACCGGTTCGGACGGGCCTCACCTGGTGCTGTCATCGACGCTCACCGGTCAGACCAACACCATTCAGGTCACGGAGACTGACGGCGGCACCGCCCTGTCGGCCCTGACCTATGGCACCGGCAACCTCGGCAACTACGCCGAGGCAGCAAAGGCCCAGGATGCCCAATTCGCCATTTCCGGCATTGCATACAGCAGCGCCAGCAATACTGTCACCGGAGCACTCTCCGGAGTGACCCTGACGCTGGCCGGACTGACCACGACCACTACCGGTACGGGCACGAACGCTGTCACGACGGATACGCCGGCCACGTTGAGCGTGGCCAGTGACACTTCGACGATTCAGAGCAATGTCACCGCCTTCGTGGCCGCCTACAACGCGCTCGCAGGCACGTTCACCACACTGGGAAGCTTCGATCCCACCACCGGTACGGCGGGTCCGATGATGGGCGATGCGCTGCTGTCGGGGATCCAGAATCAGGTGCGCTCGGCGCTATACAGCATCGTCAATACCGGCTCGAGCACCTACAACTCGCTGGCCAGCGTGGGTATCACAACCCAACGCGATGGCACTTTGAGTCTCAATGCGGCCACCTTGCAGAATGCCCTGAATCAGTCACCTGGGGCGGTAAGTGCGCTGTTCAGCAGCAGCTCCGGAGTGGCGGCGACGTTGAACACGGAGATCACTCAGCAGCTGTCATCGTCGGGCATCGTGACCTCACGCAGCCAGACACTGGTGGCGCAGGAAAATGCGCTGACCACGCAGACCGATACCCTGAATGCGCAGATGGCGACGCTGACGGCAAGTCTGACTCAGCAATATGCTGCGCTCAACACGCTGCTCTCCTCGCTGCAGACCACCTCCTCGTACCTCACGCAGTCCTTCGCCAGCCTGCCGTCGGTCCAGGGCCAGGCGAACGCCTAAGGCCCTAAAGTTCGGTCGCCGTGCGCCGTTAGCTGAAGTATTGAGAGCTGACGGAGCGAGATCACTTGAACGCCAATGCGCGCCAGTCGAAATTGGCCGCCTACAATACGGTCGCCATCCACGGCGGCGTTGCGAGCTCGGATCCTCATGGCATGGTCATGATGCTGCTGGACGCGGCCACCGAGCGCATGGCGAGCGCGCGCGGCTGTATTGAACATAAAGAGCTGGTCCGCAAGACAAAGCTGCTGCACAGCTGCGTGTCGATCATTGCCGAGCTGCGCGGCAGCCTCAATCTGGCCCAGGGCGGTCCGCTGGCCGCCAATCTCGACGGTCTCTATGACTACATGATCCGACAGCTGATTCAGGCGAACCTGCACAGCGATGTCGCGAAGATCAACGAAGTCCTGGGGTTGCTGGGTGAAATCCGCTCGGCGTGGGCGGCGATCGGCCCCATGGTGCGTGGCGCCGGAACCGATACGGCGGCCTTGCGGCCGCAGTCGCAGAACACCCCGGCACACGCGCGGTAAAGAATTGCCGCCGGCATGGCCGCGCCGGCAGCGCGGCCTGCGCGCTTGGGCACCCCTTCCTGATGGGGATATGTCAGGCCGATAGCCACCCCTGTGACGGTCATCACCCTTCTGACATCTACGGCGGTTTGATTCCCCGGAGTGGCTCAAGGATTAGGGGCCCCGTGCCGATGAGAATTGCCAGACGAGGCGCGGCCTGAATCCCGGCTTCGGATTTGACGTAACCGTGACCGCGGCTAGACCGCCTCGAATTGTGTAAAGGGAAGTCATGACCTCCATCATCTCTACGCTGTCTGTAGCCCAGATCCAGTCGCTGACGACCACGCAGATTGCGTCGCTCTCCACGACAGATGCCAATGCGCTCAGCAGCTCGCAGGTGCAGGGGCTATTGACGACCCAGATTCCCTACCTCTCCGCAGCAGACATCGTATCGATCAGCACGTCGGCGCTCGCCGCACTCGGCACGGCCCAAGTCGCGGTCATCAGCACCAAGGATGTTGCAGCGCTGACCGTCGCGCAGATCAGCACCCTGACTACTACCCAGGCCCAGTCGCTGAGCTCGGTCCAGGTCGCCGCCCTGACGACGACGCAGCTGTCCGCCGTCGCCGGCAATCTCTCCGGCACACAGTTGGGCCTGATCGGCACCGCACAGGCTTCGGGCCTGACCACCACCGCCATCGGCAACATCAGCACCACGAACCTCGCAAGCCTGAGCACCCGGGCGCTGGGCGTGTTCACTTCGGCCCAGGTCAATGCCCTGAGCACCCATATCACCACCGCGCAGATCGCGGTGTTGTCCACTGCCGGCATCTCCGGTCTGACGGTGTCCACCCTCAACGGCCTGGGAACTGCCGACATCGCGGCCCTCTCCACCAAGGAAGTCGCGGCCCTGAGCACGACTCAGGTGGGCGGCCTCGTCACGACCCAGGCGCAGGCGCTCACTTCGGTACAGATTGCCGCCCTGAGCACCGCGCAGATCGCAGTTGTTGCCGGTAATCTCTCCGGCACACAGTTGGGCCTGATCGGCACGGCGCAGGCTTCGGGCCTCACGGCCACGGCCATCGGCAATATCAGCACCACGAACCTCACGAGTCTGAGCACTCACGCGGTGAGTGTGTTCACCTCGACGCAGGTCAATGCGCTGAGCACCCATATCACCACCGCGCAGATCGCGGTGCTGTCCACCGGCGGTATCTCGGGTTTGACGGTCACCACGCTCAATGGCCTGGGTACTGCGGACATCTCTGCCCTGTCGACCCGCGATGTCACGGCCCTGACCACCACCCAGCTCGCCGGCCTCGTCACCACCCAGGCCCAGGCCCTGACCTCCGCCCAGATCGGTGTCCTGAGCACCACGCAGGTCGCACTCGTTGCCGGCAACCTCTCCGGTTCGCAGTTGGGCCTGATCGGCACGGCCCAGGCTTCGGGCCTGACCACCACGGCGATCGGCAACATCAGCACCACCAACCTGGCGAGCCTGAGCACTCACGCATTGAGTGTCTTCACCTCAACCCAGGTCAATGCACTGAGCACCCATATCAGCACCGCGCAGATCGCGGTACTGTCCACTGCGGGCATCTCGGGTCTAACGACGACCACTTTGAATGGCCTGAGCACCTCGGATATCGCGGCCATCTCCACCCGGGATGTCGCGGCCCTGACGGCGACCCAGGTCGGCGGTCTGGTCACGACCCAGGCGCAGTCCCTGACTTCCACGCAGATCAGTGTCCTGAGCACCGCACAGGTGGCGGCCGTCGCCGCCAATTTCTCCGGTACCCAGTTGGGCCTGATCGGCACAAAGCAGGCCGCCGGCCTCACCGCCACGGCCATCGGCAACATCAGCACCACGAACCTCGCGAGCCTGAGCACCGGTGCGTTGAGTGTGTTCACCTCCGCGCAGGTCAACGCACTGAGCACCCACATCAGCACCGCCCAGATCGCGGTGCTGTCCACCGCGGGCGTTTCGGGCCTGACAACGACCACCCTGAATGGCCTTAGCACCTCGGATATCGCGGCCATCTCCACCCGGGATGTCGCCGCCCTGACGGCGACCCAGATCGGCGGTCTGGTCACCACCCAGGCGCAGGCTCTGACCTCCGCCCAGATCGGCGTCCTGAGCACTGCGCAGGTGGCGGCTGTCGCCGGTAACTTCTCCGGTACGCAGCTAGGCCTGATCGGCACGAAGCAGGCCGCCGGCCTTACCGCCACGACCATCGGCAACATCAGCACCACGAACCTTGCGAGCCTGAGCACCCAGGCGTTGAGTGTGTTCACCTCCACGCAGGTCAATGCGCTGAGCACCCACATCACCACCTCGCAGATCGCGGTACTGTCCACCGCGGGCATCGCGGGCCTGACGGTCACGACGCTCAATGGCCTGGGTACCGCCGACATTTCCGCGCTCTCGACCAAGGATGTCGCGGCACTGACCACCACTCAGATAGGCGGCCTGGTCACGACGCAGGCGCAGGCGCTCACTTCGGCACAGATCGGCTTCCTGAGCACCGCACAGGTGGCGGCAGTTGCCGCCAATTTCTCCGGTACCCAGTTGGGCCTGATCGGCACGGCGCAGGCTTCGGGCCTCACGGCCACGGCCATCGGTAACATCAGCACCACGAACCTCGCAAGTCTTAGCACCCGCGCGTTGAGTGTATTCACCTCCACGCAGGTCAATGCGCTGAGCACTCACATCACCACGGCGCAGATCGCGGTGCTGTCCACCGGCGGCATCTCGGGTTTGACGGTCGCCACGCTCAATGGCCTCGGTACCGCGGACATCTCCGCCCTGTCAACCCGCGATGTCGCGGCCCTGAGCACCACGCAGGTAAGCGGCCTGGTCACGACCCAGGCGCAGGCCCTGACTTCCACTCAGATCAGTGTTCTGAGCACCGCGCAGGTCGCACTCGTTGCCGGCAACCTCTCCGGTTCGCAGTTGGGCCTGATCGGCACGGCCCAGGCTTCGGGCCTGACCACCACGGCCATCGGCAACATCAGCACCACGAATCTCGCGAGCCTGAGCACTCGTGCGTTGAGCGTGTTCACCTCCACGCAGGTGAATGCGCTGAGCACCCATATCAGCACCGCCCAGATCGCCGTGCTGTCCACCGCGGGCATCGCCGGCTTGACCACGACCACTTTGAATGGCCTGAGCACCTCAGATATCGCGGCCATCTCTACCCGGGATGTCGCCGCCCTGACGGCGACCCAGGTGGGCGGTCTGGTCACGACCCAGGCGCAGTCCCTGACTTCCACTCAGATCAGTGTCCTGAGCACCGCACAGGTGGCGGCTGTCGCCGGTAACTTCTCCGGGACGCAGCTAGGCCTGATCGGCACGAAGCAGGCCGCCGGCCTCACCGCCACGGCCATCGGCAACATCAGCACCACGAACCTTGCGAGCCTGAGCACCCAGGCGTTGAGTGTGTTCACCTCCACGCAGGTCAATGCGCTGAGCACCCACATCAGCACCGCCCAGATCGCGGTGCTGTCGACCGCGGGCATTTCGGGGCTGACAACGACCACCCTGAATGGCCTGAGCACCTCGGATATCGCGGCCATCTCCACCCGGGATGTCGCGGCCCTGACGGCGACCCAGGTCGGCGGTCTGGTCACGACCCAGGCGCAGTCCCTGACTTCCACTCAGATCAGTGTCCTGAGCACCGCGCAGGTGGCGGCTGTCGCCGGTAACTTCTCCGGTACGCAGCTAGGCCTGATCGGCACGAAGCAGGCCGCCGGCCTTACCGCCACGACCATCGGCAACATCAGCACCACCAACCTCGCGAGCCTGAGCACCCAGGCGTTGAGTGTGTTCACCTCCACGCAGGTCAATGCGCTGAGCACCCATATCACCACCGCGCAGATCGCGGTGCTGTCCACGGCCGGCATCGCGGGCCTGACGGTCACCACCCTCAACGGTCTGGGTACGGCCGACATTTCCGCCCTCTCGACCAAGGATGTCGCGGCCCTGACCACCACCCAGGTCGGCGGTCTGGTCACGACCCAGGCGCAGGCGCTCACTTCGGCACAGATCGGCGTGCTGAGCACCTCACAGGTGGCGGCCGTCGCGGCCAACCTCTCGGGCACGCAGTTGGGCCTGATCGGCACCGCGCAGGCTTCGGGCCTCACCGCCACGGCCATCGGTAACATCAGCACCACGAACCTGGCGAGCCTGAGCACCCGCGCAGTGAGTGTGTTCACGTCGGGTCAGGTCAACGCGCTGAGCACCCATATCACCACCGCGCAGATCGCGGTACTGTCCACCGCCGGCATCTCCGGTTTGACGGTCACCACGCTCAATGGCCTGGGTACCGCGGACATCTCCGCCCTGTCGACCCGCGATGTCGCGGCCCTGACCACCACCCAGGTAAGCGGCCTGGTCACGACCCAGGCGCAGGCCCTGACTTCCACTCAGATCGGCGTGCTGAGCACCACGCAGCTGGCAGCCGTCGCGGGCAATCTGTCGGGTACCCAGTTGGGCCTGATCGGTACGGCGCAGGCTTCGGGCCTGACCACCACGGCCATCGGCAATATCAGCACCACGAATCTCGCGAGTCTGAGCACCGGCGCGGTGAGTGTGTTTACCTCTACCCAGGTCAACGCGCTGAGCACCCACATCACCACCGCCCAGATTGCGGTGCTCTCCACCGCGGGCGTCTCCGGCCTGACCACGACGACTCTGAATGGCCTGAGCACTTCGGACATCGCGACCATCTCCACCCGGGATGTCGCGGCTCTGACAGTGTCGCAGGTAGGCGGTCTGGTCACGAGTCAAGCGCAGTCGCTGACTTCCACCCAGATCAGTGTCCTGAGTACCGCGCAGGTTGCGGCCGTCGCCGGCAATCTCTCCGGCACCCAGTTGGGCCTGATCGGCACGGCGCAGGCGTCGGGCCTGACGACCACGGCCATCGGCAATATCAGCACCACGAACCTGGCGAGTCTGAGCACCCGCGCGGTGAGTGCGTTCACCTCCACGCAGGTCAATGCGCTGAGCACGCACATCACCTCCTCACAGATCGCCGTGTTGTCCACCGCAGGCATCGCCGGCCTGACCGTCACCACCATCAACGGCCTGACCACCTCGGATCTGGTGTCCATCACCACCAAGGATCTCGTATCCCTGACAACGAGCCAGCTCACGGGTGTGACGACCACGCAGGTGCAGACTCTGACCACGACGCAGGTGGCAGCTCTTACCTACGCCCAGGTTCAAAGCCTGGTCAATGGCGGGGTGTCCGAGTTCTCCACTACGCAGATCCCGTACATCGCCATGGCGTAAGGCACCGCAGCCCTTCTGGCCCCGCGTCATTCAGGTGCCGGGCCAGAGGGGCAAGTTCACGGCCGTCGCCCGGCACACCGTGAACCAGATCACTCTTTTGTAGCTGCTTGCGCCGCGCGGCTGAATTTGCCGCGCGCGAACTCCCTCATGCACGCGAACACTGTGATCGGTCTGACATTATGTCCCCCATTGATATTGTTAAAGTGCCGCATCCTGGCGGGGCGCGAGCGCCCCACGAGACATCGATCAAATGGAAACGGCTGCGCGATCCCTGGAATCGCTACTGAATGACGTGAACGGCGGGCGCGCTGCACAGGCGCTGCCTGAACTCGACGATTTGCTTTCCCGTCTGCCCGGACATCCTGGGCTGCTCACCCTGCGCGCGGAGGCGCTGCGTCTCACCGGGCACCTGGATGAGGCAGTGGAAGCCTTCAAGAGCGCCGGGGAAACCGGAGCCAGCCCGCGCAGCTGGCTGGTTGCCGGCGTGCTGTTGACCAACGAACGCAACATCGATGAGGCGCTGAAATGCCTGCAGCGGGCACTGGCTGAAACCCCGGACAACGAGGAAGTGCTGGACGCACTGATTACGACGCTCTTCAACTCGAACCGCCATGGCGAGGGCACCGAGTACGCGCGTCGGCAACTTGCGATCAGCACCAATCCGACCAATATGTCACGCGCGGCACTGCTGCTGCAGGCGAACGACCTGTACGAAGAATCCGCCAGCGCCTTCAAGCGAATCCTCTCGCTGGCGAAGGATGACGCGGCCATCATTGGCTCCGCACTGGTGCCGACGCGATTCACCTGCGAATGGGATTGGATCGAACAGCTGCAACAGAAAATCAGCGCCTACTATCAGCGAGGCGACTTCGCCGCCCCGCAGGAGTACCCGCTCACGAATCTGACGTGGTGTGCCGATGAGGCGATCAATCTCGGCGTGACCCGCGCCTACGCGGACCGGATGGTCCCGAAGGTCAGCACCCCCGTCAGCCGTGCGGCCGGTCCGGCCGGGCCGCGCATCCGAATCGGCTACCTCTCCTGCGACTTCCGTAATCACGCGACCATGCACCTCCTGGCCGGCATGCTCGAGGCCCACGATCGGGGTCGCTTCGAGGTCTTTGCCTACGACTACAGCAACAACGATGTTTCCGAATACCGGCAGCGATTCCTCAACGCAGTCGAGCACCACATCCCAATCCACTGCCTGACAGATGAACAGGCGGCACAGCGGATCGCGAATGACCAGCTGGACATACTGTTTGATCTGAAGCTCTACACCGGTGGCGGCCGTGCCGGCATTCTCGCCTACCGCCCGGTGCCCCTTCAGGCGGCCTATCTGGGCTTTCCGGGAAGCGCGGCCAGTACCGATATCGACTACATCATTTCCGATCGATTTGTCACGCCGGACAGCAGTGCACCGCACTACACCGAAAAGTTCTGTCGCCTTCCTCACAGCTATCAGTGCAATGATCGCAAGCGCTATGCCGCGGCGGCCGCCGGATCCCGCGCCGGCTACGGGCTCCCCGACGGGACAGTGGTATTCGGCGCCTTCAACCAGTCCTACAAGATCGATCGGGGGAGTTTCTCGGTCTGGCTGCGGATATTGAAGGAAGTACCCGATAGCGTGCTGTGGCTGTTGGGCCAAAGCCCGGCCGCCGTCGGCCACCTGACGCATCAGGCTCAGCTTGAGGGCGTTGCTGCAAGTCGGCTTATTTTCGCTCCGTTCGCGGCACCCACCGAGCACCTGACCCGCTTATCCCAGGCGGACGTCATCCTGGATACGCTGACGTGTAACGGACATACCACCACTTCGGATGCGCTGTGGGCGGGAGTCCCTGTCATCACGGCGCGCGGCAGCCATTTCGCCTCGCGGGTCAGCGAGAGTCTGCTGAATGCGATGGGCCTGCCGGAGCTGGTGGCCCTCGATCAGGACGACATGGTCCGGATAGCCAAGCGCGTCGGTACTGATGCAGGCTATCGAACTCATCTGCGCGACAACGTCGCCGCCAACCGGATGACGGCACCACTGTTCGATACGGCCCGCTATACGCGGGACTTTGAGAGCGCCGTCGAATTGATAGTGCAGCGCCATCGAAGCGGCTTGGCGCCTGATCACATTGACGTCCCCGATCAGGGCCCGGTACGGGCCGCTGCCGACAATGCGACCTTCATCGGGAACGTGGACGCGCTGCAGAGCGCCTTTGCAGGCTGCCCGATGTGCGACAACCCCAGTGAACCCCTGGGATTTGCCAATAGTTCGACTCACGTCCTGTGGCATGAACCGCTGCCGACCTCAGTCGAATGGAAGCGCTGTACGTCCTGTGAGCACGTGCATAGCCGCCACTACTGGACCGCGGCGGGCGTAATTGAGGTCGCGCGCAAGGTGGGCGCCAACCTGCCTGTGAGTGTGCACACCACCGTGGAGAGCAGACGAGCCAGTTGGACGCCAACGGTTGAAAAGGTCGTGCAGATTCTCGGTGGCTGCGCTTCGCTGCGCCACAGAAGCACCCGGCCGATCTGGGTGGATGTGGGCACGGGCGATGGAGCGTTGGTCATGGCGGCTTTGGACTACGGCTTCGGGGCCATCGGCGTAGACACCAAGGCCGATCTGGTCGAGCGGATCCAGGAGCTGGGTTTCAGTGCCATGCAACAGGACTTCACGACGCTGCGCTTTGAGCTGACTCCCGATGTGCTTTCCATGAACGATGTCCTGGCGCAGCTGCCATATCCGCGGCAGGCGCTGTGCAAGGCTGCCGAGGTGTTGGCGCCGGGCGGCGTACTGGTATTGAGTACACCGGATCGCACCTCCGTCGGCTGGAAACTACTGGAATCCGCCCGTGCCAATCCCTATTGGGCCGACATTGAGCGATTCCATGTGTTCAGCCGCGAGCAGCTCATGGTGCTGCTGGCAGAAGTCGGTTTTGAGGTGGTGAATTTCAGCGCCAGCGGCCGCGAGACAGCGCAGCTCGAACTGTACGCGGTCCGCAAACCCGCACCCTGATTCAGCCCCCAGGCAACCCTGATGCAACTGTCATTAGAAAAGATTCACCTGCGGATCATCAACCTCAAGCATCGCGCCGATCGGCGCGCGGATTGCGTCAGCGAACTATCCAAAGTCGGCACCACCGTCAGTGATGAGACCTTCTTCGACGCCAAATCGATGCCGGATCTGGGCGCCCTGGGATGCGCGCTCAGTCACGGCAAAGCGCTGGCGGATTTCATCTACTCCGACGACAAGCCGTTCGCGCTGATTCTCGAAGACGACTTTTCAATTCGCGATGCGCAGACCTTCACCACCACCATAAACAACTTCTGCAGCCAGGACTTCCTGTGGGACGTGATGTTGCTCGGTCATAATTCAGCGGTCCCCATCGAGCCCACTCATTTGGGCAGCGCGTGTCGCGCCATCAACGCTCAGACCACTTCGGGCTACCTGGTCGGCCGCTTTTACGCTTTAAAGCTCATCGAGTACTTCTTCCGTTCCGCGGAACTGCTGCGACGCTACCAATATCTCCCCGAGCCGAACAAGGCGATTGCCAAGAGCCTGTTCAGCTGCGACATCCTCTGGAAGGAGCTGCAGACCAAGGACCGCTTTGTCGTCCCCATCCCCTCCCTAATCATTCAAAGGGCCTCGTTTTCCGATGTCGAAAACCGCCATGTCGACTACGGCGTTTGAGCGCAGCAGCCTGATGGGCGCCGCGCATCCGGATCCGGAACCGCGCAAGGTTTTGGTGCGCCTGAAAGGGGGCATCGGCAATCAGCTGTTTCAATACGGATTTGCGCTGCAGCTGGCGCATGGCAATCCGCGCAACGTCGTGTGCCTGCTCGACTATTTTCGTACGGATGCCAAGCATGGGGGCTTCGCACTTCAGCACCTGTTGGGACCTGAGGTACTGAGCGCTGAGGCGCCGCCCGCGGGCCAGCGCTGGGCCTACGTGAACGCCGACCCGCTGGCCGACGCGGATTTAAGTTTTCTGCGCAATTCCAGCGTTGATGTTTTCGTCGATGGCTATTTTCAGCACATCGGCAATTTCCTGCCGGTGCTCGACACACTGAGGTCGATGTTTTCGGCCCAGTTCGATCAGGACCTCTACGTGACGAAGCTTCGGGAGCTGCTGGGCCGCCCTTACGAGGAGACGCTCGTGGCAATTCACCTGCGTCGCGGCGACTATCTCAATCCCGAGGTTCGCAATGCGCATGGAATTCCGACTCCCGAGAGCATGCTGGACTGCCTGCCGCGCATCCAGGCAGAGCACTATTGCGCGGTGGTTTTTTCAGACTCCGAAGTCGCGATCGATCTGCCCTGTCCCGCAATCCGCCTTGTCGGTCCCCAGCCACGCTCACTGATTGGCGACATCGATGAGCTGCGCTTGATGTCCTGTTGCGACCGGATCATCGCGAGCAATTCGACCTTCAGCTATTGGGCCGGCATGCTCTCGAATCGCGTACAGCGGGTCTTCCTGCCCGATCCGTGGATGCGCTCAGGCAGCATCAGGACCACCTCGCTCCTCACGGACCGGTTTGAGTCGTACGGCACCCAACTTCTGTAAGGACATATTTTGACTCCCGAAACATTTACGGACGCTCTTGCGCAATTTCGTCAGCAGTGCATTGCCACCCAGGAGCGCTTCGTACTGACGAACGAAACGATATGGCCGATCCTCAACGAGGATACGAGCCAGACGGCGTTCGACAGGCAGTACATCTATCATCCCGCCTGGGCATGCAGGGTGTTGCGGCGGACCAATCCGCCGATGCATTACGATTTCTCCTCGACCCTCAATTTCATGGCCATGGCGTCGGCCTGGGTGCCCATGACGTTTTGCGACTACCGCCCGGCGCCGCTGCAGCTGGATGGACTGACCACCCGGGGCGAGAATCTCACCCAGTTGTCGTTTCCGGACAATTCGCTTGATTCGGTCAGCTGCATGCATGTCCTGGAGCACGTCGGGCTCGGTCGCTATGGGGATGTTCTGGACTATGACGGCGATCTGAAAGCCATCGCTGAGCTCACCCGCGTCGTTCGTGCAGGCGGCGACCTGCTCATCGTGCTGCCCCTGGGCCGCACGGCACTGATCCAGTTCAACGCTCACCGCATCTATACGTGGGAGGGCATCCTTGAGATGTTCCGCGAGCGGTTCGATCTGGTGGAGAGTGCCCTGATTCCGGAGCAGGCCAATCTGGGCCTGGTGTATTCACCGGACAAGACGCTGTTGAATGAGCAGAACTACGCCTGTGGCTGCTTCTGGTTCAAGAAGCGCTAGGCGAGCGACCCGTCCGGACCCGCCCCGGGGGCCCACCCCACTGAACAATAATCCGCACCCGGATACCCTCCGGCCGGACTCAAATCCATCTCACCCTAAAGTTTGGCCGGCGCGTGCCGTTAGCTGGAGTGTCGAGGGCTAATAGAGAGAAATTAGCCGCAGCATTGAACATAAAGCCAGGGCGCGGCCTTGCACGCACTGCGACTTTCTCCGAACACCTGCATGAAGTTTGATGATTCAGCAGAGGGAGTGTGAGTATGAACGAGGAATCAGGTTCGATAGCCGCCGTCGGAGCGATGAGCTCCATGGATGACTACGCCCAGGAGCACTCGCCTTCGCCCCCGGCACCGGCGGATGTGTTGCATACGGCCACGTCTGCACCAGGCTCATCTGCCCGTCCCAGTCAACAGGCCGTCCAGAGCGCCCTGACACAGATCAATGCTCACCTGGCCAGCGTCGACCGGGTACTGTCCCTGAAGGTCGATCCGGGTTCAGGATACACGGTGGCACAGATCTCCAATGCAACGACCGGCCAGGTCCTGCAACAGTTTCCCAACGAGGACCAGATACAGCTGGAACGGATGCTGGCGCGCTGGTCGCACGGTGGCAACGTGCTGATGGACGAGGAAGTCTAGGCGACGAAACGACGCGCATTGCGGAACATGCGCATCCAGCCGCTCCACTCCCCTACTGCATCAGGCGTCCAGGAATTCTGGACATTCCGGTACGAGCGCTCCGGGTGCGGCATGGTGATGGTCACCCGTCCGTCCGCGTTGGCCAATGCCGCGATCGCCAACGGACTGCCATTCGGATTCGCCGGATAGCGCTGCGCCGGCTGCCCGTCATGCGTCACGTAGCGATACGCTATCAGGCCACTGCGCTCACACTGGGCCAGCTGCTGCGCCGAGGCGAATTCGGCGCGGCCTTCGCCATGCGCAACGGCGATCGGCAACACCGATCCGGCCATGCCCTGCAGCAGCACTGAGGGCGAGTTCAGAATTTCAACCAGCGTGAAGCGTGCCTCGAACTGCTCGACACGATTACGGACGAACCGCGGCCACAGTTCAGTGCCGGGTATCAGGGACTTGAGCGCAGCGAGCATCTGGCAGCCATTGCAGGATCCGAGGGTGAAGGTGTCCCCCCGCGCGAAAAAATCCGCGAACTGCACGCGCGCGCCGGCATTGAACAGGATTGACTTTGCCCACCCCTCCCCCGCGCCGAGTACATCGCCGTAGGAAAAGCCGCCGCACACCACCAGTCCCTTGAACTGCGCCAGGGTCTGGCGGCCGAGCAGGATGTCGGTCATGTGCACATCATGAGGCTCGAAGCCGGCCTGCTCACAGGCCGCCGCGATTTCGACCTGGCTGTTGACGCCCTGCTCGCGCAGGATGGCCACGCGTGGACGCACTCCCGTGGCGATCCATGGGGCGGCGATATCCTCCTGGGGATCGAAGCTCAAGGCCACGAGAAGACCCGGGTCGGCCACGTCGATCTGCGCCGCCAGCTCCTCCGCGGCGCACTGCGGATCATCGCGCAGCTGTCGCATCTGGAACGAAGTCTCGGACCAGGCGCGACGCATTTCACTCCACGGAGCAACCAGGTTCTCGCCGGCGCCGGCAATATGAATCAGCATATCGGTGCGCGGCGCACCGACGCGGCGCGTATGCGCCAGCAGTCCGTGTTCGGTGAGTACCTGCTGGAACTGCGTGCGCTGTGCGTCGCTGACCTGAACCACCACACCGGGCTCTTCGGCGAAGAGGTACGCGATCGTTGCCGACTTGCCGGACGCCGCGGCATCGATTTCCAGGCCGCAGTGCCCGGCAAAGGCCATCTCCAGCATCGTGACCAGCAGTCCGCCGTCGGAGCGGTCGTGGTAGGCCTGCAGCAACCCGGCCGCGCGCAGTCGCGGCATGGCCTGCGCCAGCGCGATCAGCAGTTTCGGATCATCGAGGTCGGGGGTCTCGGCGCCCATCTGTCCGTGGACCTGTGCCAGCACCGAGCCGCCCAGGCGCGCCTTGCCCCCGGACAGATCGATCAGCCACAAGGAGGATGGGCCCAGATCCTTACGCAGGACCGGCGTCAGCGTACGGCGCACATCGCCGACTCTTGCGAACGCAGAAACGATCAGCGACACCGGCGCGACCACACTACGGGTGGCACCTGACTGCTGCCAACTGGTCTTCATCGACAGGGAGTCCTTGCCGACCGGTATCGCGATTCCCAGCGCCGGGCACAGCTCCTCTCCGACCGCGCGCACCGTGGCATACAAGGCCGCATCCTCGCCGGGTTCGCCACAGGCGGCCATCCAGTTGGCCGAAAGCCGCACTTCCGCAAGGCTGGCGACGTCGGCCGCGAGGATGTTGGTGATGGCTTCGGCGACGGCCAGGCGACCGGAAGCCGGCGCGTTCAACACCGCCACCGGAGTGCGCTCGCCCATCGACATGGCCTCACCCGCATGGCCCGTATAGTCGACGACGGTCACCGCGACGTCGCTGACCGGGACCTGCCAGGGACCGACCATCTGGTCGCGGCTGATCAGTCCGCCGACGGTGCGGTCACCGATGGAAATCAGGAAGGTCTTGTCAGCGACCGTGGGACAGCGCAGTACGCGCAGAATCGCTTCGCGCAGATCCAAGCCGGCGGGATCGAATTCCACGCCCGGTGCAACCTTGCTCGCCACATCCCGATGCATGCGCGGAGCCTTGCCCAACAGTATTTCGATCGGCATGTCCACCGGCATGCCGCCGAGCAGTGGATCACTGACCTGCAGCACGCCCGAATCATTGATCTCACCGATCACCGCATACGGACAGCGCTCCCGGGCGGCAATGTCCGCAAACGGCTGCAATCCATCAGGCTGCAGCGCAATCACATAGCGTTCCTGCGCCTCGTTGCACCAGATCTGCAGCGGCGACATGCCCGGGTCGCCGCTCGGCACCGCACGCAGATCCACCCGCGCGCCGCGCTGGCTGTGCGCCACCGCTTCCGGCACGGCATTGGACAGGCCGCCGGCACCCACATCGTGGATGAGGGCGATCGGATTGTGATCCCCGAGCGCCCAGCAACGGTCGATCACCTCCTGAGCGCGGCGCTCGATTTCCGGATTGCCGCGCTGAACCGAAGCGAAATCCAGGTCCGCGCTGCTGCTGCCACTGGCCATGGAGGAGGCGGCGCCGCCGCCCAGGCCGATCAGCATGGCCGGACCGCCGAGCACGACCAGCTTCGCGCCCACCGGCACTTCGCCCTTTTCGACATGCTCACGGCGGATATTGCCCAGGCCGCCGGCGATCATGATGGGCTTGTGATAGCCGCGGGTGCGCTGCGCCTCATCACCGGCGGCGCGTTGTTCAAAGGTGCGAAAGTACCCGCAGATATTCGGCCGCCCGAACTCGTTGTTGAAAGCCGCGGCGCCCAGGGGGCCCTCGATCATGATGTCGAGCGCCGAGGCGATGCGCGCGGGCTTGCCGGGGCTTTGCTCCCAGGGTTGCTCGAAGCCCGGAATATTCAGATTCGAAACTGAGAATCCTGCGAGACCCGCTTTGGGTTTCGCGCCGACACCGGTCGCCCCTTCATCGCGGATTTCTCCTCCGGACCCCGTCGAAGCGCCCGGGAACGGCGAGATCGCCGTGGGGTGGTTGTGCGTTTCGACCTTCATCAGAATGTCGACCGGTTCGCGATGCCCGCGATACACACCCGTCGGATCCGGAAAGTACCGCACACCCATCGATCCTTCCATGACCGCCGCATTGTCGCGATAAGCCGAGGAGATGCCCTGCGGAGCGCGCTCATGCGTGTTGCGGATCATGGCGAACAGCGACTTGGGCTGCGCGATGCCGTCAATGGTCCACTGCGCATTGAAGATCTTGTGGCGGCAATGCTCGGAGTTGGCCTGCGCGAACATCATCAGTTCGGCATCGGTCGGATCGCGGCCCAGGCGCGCAAAGGCTTCCATCAAGTAGGTGATCTCATCGGCCGCGAGCGCCAACCCGAGCTGCACGTTGGCTGTTTCGAGTGCCTGCCGACCTGCCTTGAGGCCGATCGTGCCCAATGTCCCGGGGGCGTGCCGGGCAAACAGTTGCTCAGCCTCGGCAGCGCTCGCGACTGCCATTTCGGTCATGCGGTCGAGCAGCGGCGCGGCAATGCGCGCCACGGCGGCCGGCTCCAGCGCGCGCTCGATCCCGAGTTCATAGCGAATGCCCCGTTCAATGCGGCGTACTGCACGCAGACCGCACACCTGCGCGATATCGGTGGCCTTGCTGGACCAGGGGGAGATCGTTCCCGCACGCGGCACGACCATCAGCACCTGAACACTCGGTGCGCCCGCCCGCATCCCCGGCTCGGCCGCCGGACCGTAGGTCAGCAGTTTGGCGAGCAGATCCTGCTCACCCGCCGTGAGGGGCGCCGAGACATCGACGAAATGGACATATCGCGACCGCAGGCTGAGGACCGTCGGCTCGACTGCCTGCAGCTGAGACAAGAGCTTTGCAATACGGAAGTCGGAGAGGGCGGCTCTGCCCTGAAGCTCGAGCATCAGCGTGACCGCCTACTTGCGCGACGGCGGTTCACCCGCCGGAGCCGAATAGACGGGCATCGGGAATGCGGTGACGTTGCCGCCCTCATGAGCGGTGATCTTGGCGGTGCCCTGCTTCATGACTTCGTCGATGCGCAAGATCGAGTGCAGAGGCAGAAAGCTGCGCTTTACCCCATTGAACTCGGTCTTGATGCGCTCCTCGTTGGGGTCGACGACCACGCTCGAGCGCTCCCCGAACACGATGTCCTCCATTTCGATGAAGCCGAAGAGGGTGCCGTGCGTGACCTTTTTGGCATAAACCTCGTAAATCTTCCCCTGATTGAGGAACAGGACTTTGAAAATGTGACTGGCTGCCATGGGTACCGGGGGGTGAACTTGATACTTTGGGGCGCGATTATATGTCCCCCCACCGGCCGAAAACGGCCAACTGGGTGTATTTGTCCTTACGGGGGCGCCGGTGGCGCTACAGCTTCGTATAATAAGTGATCACCGCAGGCTGCTCGGAGACCGCAGTTCAGTGGTGTTCGACAGTGTGGGCGGCAATATTGGCCGTTCGACGGACAATGACTGGGTGCTGCCGGATCCGCAGCGCTTCGTTTCCGCACACCATGCCCGCATTCACTTTCGAGACGGCTTGTACGTCCTCGAGGACACCAGCACCAACGGTGTCTTTATCAACGACGATGACCGGCCGATAGCCCGGCGCGGCGCGCATGTCCTGCAGAATGGGGACATCCTGCGGTTTGGTGAATACCAGGTCGTGGCCATGGTCGAAGCAGGCGCCTTAGGGCCCGCGGCGACCAGCAGCGTGGAAGTCCACACCTCGGCCCAAAGTGTCGAGGTATTGGCGGCACTGGGCCTGGCGGCGCAGACCGACCTGGGCGAAGCGTTCGACATGGATGAGCTGCTTCAGGCGGATAGCGCCGACTTCAAAAGGCCGCTGGCGGTGAATGCCTACGGCCAGCCAATCGCGCCGCCGTCATCACCACGACCGGCGACATCGCCCACCGATTTGAGCGCGGCGCTCGCCGACAGCGAGACCGAACGTCGCGCCATCGCGCGGCGCATCGAGCGCCTGGCCCGGGCCGCCTCGCGCGCCCAGGACCGGCGCGTGGCTGCCGGGCCGCCCGTGCCGGCGGATGCAAACAGCGGCCTGTCGGCCTTCTGCAAAGGCGCGGGCATCGCGGCGGATCATTTCGCACCCGAACTGCAGGTACGTCTGCTGCAGCTGGCCGGGCAGCTGATTCGCGAGACGCTGGTCGGTCTGAAGGATCTGGAGCGCGCGCGTACCGAGGCGCTGCGTCCCATGCAGATCGAGACGGCCTCGAACACCGATGATCCGCGACCGTCGCTGGCACACGCCGGCGTGGAGGATCTGCTGGTGCAGATCCTCAGTCAGCACGAGAGCCGTCGGCTGGATGCCGTGCAATGGCTGCGCGAAGTGCTGGATCGGGCCAAGACCCATGATCGGGCCACCTTCGATGCGCTGCGTACCGCTTTCGTCGACTTCGTGGCGCGTCTTGATCCTGCGGAACTGGAGTCCCGCTTTGGCCGCCCTGCCCGCAGTGCGGCCGACGGCGGTGCACGCAACTGGGAGCTGTACATCGAGTTTTACCGCAGTATCGTCGCGAAGGCCGACGGCCAGCTGCCGCGCGTATTCCTGAATGCGTTCAGCGCCGCGTACGAAGAGGACCTGCGCCAGCCGGCAAGCCTGCGGCGCGCCCTGGGCCAGAACGGCAGTTAGTCCTGGGGCTTACCGCACCGGGCCAGCACCGTGCGCAGATCGCGGATCGGGGGAAACACTTCGTTGTTCCAGTCCGCACCTTGGGCATCGTAGGCACGCTGCTCGAACTCCACGATTTCCTTGTCCTCGCGGAAAATGTTTTCCGTGAAGTGCGTGACGAACGGCCATACGGCGTGGATCAGGCCGGGCACCGGTGGCTTCTTCACAGACAGATAGCCAAATGTCCGGTTGGTGCGCTGTGCGGCATCCAGCGGTGTGTAGCCCAGCCACACCGAAAGTACCGGATCGGTATTGTCGTAATCAGTATTGCGGCCCAGCCACACCCGCAGACTCTGATACGGGTAGTCGGTGCGGATGCGCATATGATCCGAGAAGTTGCCCTTCTTTTGGGTGCGCCGGTTGCGGGTCAATTCGACGATGACGCGTTCACCGGCCGACTTGCCGCCGCCGGCGCGACTGAAACTGTATTCAACCTGCGCCCAGTTCTCGCCATGGTCGCGTCCCAGGCACTTGGCCGTAATCGAGCCCATCTGCTTGCGGTGCATGAACTGATGGTTCATGTCGAACAGGTTCTCGTGCATGAAGGTGTAGTGGCAGGCCACCTCACGATTCAGCTGCCGGGTCTTGTACGCCGGGCTGGCGTAGGCGCCCAGGGAGGCAGGCCGGCGGCTGTCCGCGAGAGCCGGGTCGCCCGGAAACACGAAAATGAGATTGTCGACCTCGTGGACCGGATAGCTGCGCACGCCGTTCGGCAGCCGCTCCTTGCCGAGGTAGGGCACATCCACGCACTGCCCGGTGCCGTTATAGGACCAGCCGTGGTAGTGGCACTTGAGCTGGTTCTCGCACACCACACCTAGATGCAGGGGCACCTGCCGATGCGCGCAGCGATCTTCCAGGGCGTACGCCTGCCCGTTGTGACCGCGGTACAGGACGATGGGTTCGCCGGCAAAGCGGCGCCCCAGGGTCTTGCCCTTCTTCAGCTCATCCCCCCAGGCCAGGGGATACCAGAAGTCAGGGTGCGCGCCCACCCGCCGCAAGTCATACGGCTGCGGGGCGCTGACGGGAGGGGTCGCCAGCCGGGTCACGGCATCTTCGAGCATCGATTACTCCGAACGCGTGGCGCTGCTGGTCATGATTTTCACATAAGTGGCGGAGAGGGTGGGATTCGAACCCACGTGCCGGAATTACCCGACCATCCGATTTCGAGTCGGCGCCGTTGTGACCACTTCGGTACCTCTCCGGACTGCCTAAGCCTTGCGCGGAATTTTACTTTCAAAAACAATCACTTGTGCCGCGTAATAGCGTCCGGACATAATCCAACCGCGTTCTGTAGCACCGTGGGCCTGCGCCGGGCTTCGGTGCGGTATTCTAGCCGAACCTGAAGGCTTGAAGTGAGGTCCCAATGCGTCGATTGTCGACCATGGACGCGTTCTATCGGTTCTATAAGGGGAGGCAGGTCACCCGCTGCGTGATGGCCACCGTGGCCCTGACGTTCCTGGTCGCGGCCAGTTATTCGCCTCCCCCGCGGTCGGTCAATCCGGTACGCACCAAAGGCGAGCTGCGGGTGGTGACCCTCGAGGGCCCGACGACCTATACCAAGGGCACCCGCGGGACCGAAGGTCTGGAGTTTCGGCTGGCCCAGGAGTTTGCGCGTGAGCAGGGCTTGGACCTCTATATGTACCCCGTCGCAAGCCCCGCCCGCATGCGTGCCGAGCTGGCCGCCGGACGGGCCGACATCGCCGCAGCGCAGGTGACGGCAGACAAGTCCTGGGCGCAGGTAGGCAATGCCGCCGCGGTGTACGACCGTATCCCGCAGCTGGTCGTCTATCGCCGGGGCGAGGATCGGCCGGCGCAGGCGGACTTAGCCTCCCTGCATCTGCTGGTCAGGGCCGGAAGCCCGCAGGAGGAGATGCTGCTGCGGCTGAAGATCCGGTTGCTCCCGAAGCTGGGATGGACTGCCATTTCGCCACATGGCGTGGATCCGATCCGGGATATCCAAAGCGGCGTCGGGGATTACGCCGTGGTGGATGCCGGTGAATACTCCTACGCCCGGCACCTGTACCCGGATGTGATACCCGCATTCGCGCTGCCGGAGACGAGACCCGTGCAATGGGTGGTGCGGCACACCGACCCCGATCTGTACGCGGCCGTGAACCACTTCGTCGAGACTGCACAGCAAACCGGCCTGCTCACTTCATTGCTGGCGCCGCCGTTGCAGGATCGGCGGGTGTTGGCCTATGAGGACACGCGCCAGTTCCATGAGGACATCGCGGCGCGATTGCCGCAGTACCGTTCATGGTTTGAGGAAGCCTCGGAACAGACCGGTGTCGACTGGCGTCTGCTGGCGGCCATCGGCTACCAGGAATCCAAGTGGGACCCGCAAGCGCAGTCTTCGATGGGTGCATCGGGCATGATGATGCTGACCGCGGACACGGCCGATGCGCTGGGCGTGGAGGACCGTTCGGACGCCCATGAGAGCATTCTCGCCGGCGCACGCTATTTCCAGGAAGTACGCGCGAAAGTACCGGCGCATATTCCGGAGCCGGACCGCACGTGGCTGGCGATCGCGGCCTACAACGTGGGCTATGGACATGTCGAAGACGCGCGCCGACTCGCACAGATGCGCGGCAAGAACCCGGACTCGTGGCAGGACGTGCGCGAGCAGCTGCCGCTGCTCGCCGATGAGACCTGGTATGACCGGCTCAAGCACGGCTTCGCGCGCGGCGCCGAACCCGCACAATTCGTCGATCGCATCCAGCGCTTTCTGAAACTGCTGGAATGGCAGCCGCAAGATGCCTTCAAGGTGGTCCAGCCGGCGGCTGAAAATCCGGATGCCACCTGGGTTGGCCGGCCCGCCGCCTGAGGCTCAGCGACGCTGTGCGAAAAACTGCTGCAGCTGTGCCGCGCACTCCTCGCTCAACACGCCACCGAAAACATCCACCCGGTGATTGAGACCGGGCAGTCGGAAGATATCGACAATACTGCCCGCAGCACCAGCGCGGGGATCCCACGCGCCGAACACCACGCGCCGCACGCGCGCATGCACGATCGCCGCTGCGCACATCGCGCACGGCTCTAGCGTCACGTACAGCGTCGTATCCGCCAACCGGTAGCTGCCCAGCGCGCGGCCACCCGCGCGCAAGGCCTCGATTTCGGCGTGCGCCGTTGGATCGTGGCTGCTGATCGGACAGTTGCTCCCACGTGCGATCACGCGCTCGCCGAGCACCAGGACGGCGCCCACCGGGACCTCGGCGCGTTGTTGTGCCTGAACGCCGAGCTCAAGTGCCTGGCGCATGTAATCAGCATCTGAAAGCGGCATGGCTGCACATTAGCCCAAGCCTTGCGAATGCACTTGACCGGGCATCTCGTACTATCTAAGATATATCTTAATTAGATCGCACAACGCGACTTAAGACAGTCTCAAGGATTCATCATGCACTTTTTTCACTATCGTCACGGCCCCCACGGCCATGGACACCACCATGCCGGGCGGCACGGCGGCCCCCACGGCGGGTTCTTCGGCTTTGGCCATCACTTCGGCCCAGGATTTGATCCGCGCGGGGTGGGTCGCGGCGGATTTGGTCCCGGACGCAAGCTCGGCTCCGCGGATCTGCAGCTTCTGCTGCTTGCCCTGTTGGCCGACAAACCCAGTCACGGTTACGAACTCATCAAGGCAGTCGAGGAGCGATCGAACGGCTACTACTCACCGAGCCCCGGCATGGTCTACCCGGCCCTCACCTATCTTGAGGAAATCGGCCACGCCAGCGTGGCGCCCGAGGGCACCCGCAAGCTCTACAGCGCGACCGAAGCCGGGCGCAAACACCTGGCCGATAACCGCATTGCCCTGGAGACACTGCTTGCTCAGCTGCAACAGATCGGCCGCCGCATGCAGAAAGTCCGACAGGCGATGCAGCCGGAGACGGACGGCACAGAAGGGATCAGTGAAGATGGTCAGCGCCCCGATGCGGCGATCCCCGAACTGCAGGTCGCCCGCTTTGATCTGAGACTGGCGCTGACGGCGAAGGCCGACGCGCCGCGCGATGAGCAGCTGCGGATCGCGGCAATTCTGCGCCAGGCAGCGGCTGATATCCGCGGGGCATAGACATCCACGACGTTCCCTCTAAGCTAGCCACTGTTTCGAGTGCGCGATGCCGGGGGAACTGTTGCAATGGTCAGAACTATCGGTCTCATTTGTATGCTGGGGCTCGTGACGATGCCGGCGCTGGTGCAGGCGGCGGAGGATCCGATGGAAGTGTGTTCCCGGCAGGGCGAGGACAGCGCAAGGCTCGCCTGTTTCGATCGCGAAATGCAGCGCCGTCATGCGGCGCTCGCCACGGTACAGAAGCGAACCGAAGACAATGTCGGCCTCGAGGGCAAGGAGCTGCACCAGAAACTCAAAGAAGAGGGTGTAACCGTCGAACCGATAAAGCCCATTGTGGCGACCGTTGTGCGACTGCTGCCTCGACCCGACAACGAATACGCCTTCGTGCTCGACAACGGACAGACCTGGGAGCAGGCGGAGGTGAAATCGGACCTCTACGTCAATCCCCATGACAGCGTAACGATCAAGCCCGGCATCCTGGGCTCCTTCTACATGACCACCTCACGAAAGCAGCGGATCCGAGTACATCGCCTCCGCTAGGCAAGCACCGGGCCGATGCCTACACTGCCTCGTATGGCAGTCGCCCCCGTATCACCGCATCTGATCCGCGCGCAGCAACATGACGCGGCGGGCCGCCATGACGATGCGATCAATGCCTTGGCGCTGGGTACGCAGGCGGGAGATCTGCCATGCATGCGACTTTTGGGCAAGCGCCTGCTGACGGGTGATCAGGCACCGCTGCTGGCGCCCGAAGGTGCCCGCTTCCTCCTTGATGCGGCCAATCAGGGCGACGCGGAAGCCGCCGCGCGCATCGCGGCCCTCGCAGCACTGGGTCTGTACCACGCACAAAACTGGCGCGAGTCGCTGCGCTGGCTGGGAATTGCCGCACAACACGGCTGGCAACCGGCACGTGAGCAATTGCTGGCGCTGCTCGATGAGCGCACCGACGCCGCAGTATCCGCGGCGCAGACGAAATCAGATAGCCACTGGCAGCAGCTCGCTGTGCGGTTTGATCCTGCGCGCTGGCAGATTGCGCCGGCCGGCCGCGATCTCAACGCGGATCCGCAAGTGCGCGCCTTTGCAGATTTTATCAGCCCGCCGATCTGCCGCTGGATCATTGAACAGGCGCGCGGGAGGCTTGGTCGCGCCCACGTCTACGATGCCAGCAGCGGCAAGAATCTGGTGAGTGCCACGCGCACGAACACCGTGGCCAATTTCAACCTTGCTGAGGTTGAAGTGCTGAACCTGCTGATTCAGGCGCGGATGTCGGCCGCCTGCGGCATCCCGATGCCCCATATGGAAGCACCCGCGGTGCTGCACTACGAGGTGGGCGAACAGATTACCGACCACTTCGACTTCGTAGATCCGGCCACGCCGGACTACGCCCGTGAACTGGCACTCAATGGGCAACGGGTCGTGACCTTCCTGGTCTACCTGAACGATCAGTATGAGGGGGGAGAGACCGGCTTCACGACGCTTGGCTTCAAACACAAGGGTCGGCTGGGAGAGGGTCTCTACTTCGTCAATGCGCTCGCCGACATGCAACCGGATTTGCGCATGCTGCACGCCGGGCAGCCGCCGACTCGGGGCGATAAGTGGATCATTTCCCAGTTCGTTCGCAGCCGCCCAAGTCTCAGGGCAGCGCCGACAGCGCCTCACGCCTGACCTAAGCCGCTGCTCGCGTTGGGATAGCCCCCCGTGCCGGTCGGCACGAGGGGCGCCCACATCAGAACTTCGCCTTCACGCCGACGTAGTAGCGGCGGCCCAGCGGATCATAGAAGCCCGGATTGGTCTGGTTCGACGCCGTGGTCACCCCCGGATTCGCACCCACGACCAGCGGCTGCTTGTTCGCCAGGTTGTCGATACCAAAACTGAAGGTGAAGTTGTTCCAGTTGTAGCTGGAGGAAAGATCAAACAGGTCGTAGGCCGTGGCCCCCTTGATCGTCGTCAGCGGGTTCAAGGACGCTGCGGCATTGTCGATGCTCGGCAGATGCTCCCAGTTCAAGCCCACCGACAGCCCCTGCCATGCATATCCCACATTGGACAGTACGCGATAGCTGAACTGGCCTCCCTGATCCAAGGTCCCCTTGGCATCAACCAGGGCTGAAGTCGGCCCGGTCTGATAGACGAACTTGTTCAGGTAATTGATGTTCGTGCCGAGGCTCAGATGGCCTGGTCCCAGGTCATGCGACCAGTTCACCTGGAAATCGACACCCTGCGTCAGCAGCGTCCCGAGGTTGGAGTACAGCGCAACCACCGTCGAGCGATCACCCGTCACCGGGTCGCGGGCGATGAGCTTGCAATACTGGTTGTTCGGATCGTAGGTAGGATTGCTCGTGCCGTTGTAGTTGAAGCAGTTGTTGTAAACCGTCGTCGAAGACTGCGGCGAAATGGCATCCGAAATCGCAATCCGGTAGGCATCCACCGTAGCCGTCAGGCGGCTGATGCCGAACGGCTCCGTGATGACCGCGCCGAAGGTGTAGGTTCTGCCGAACTCGGGACCGACCTTCGGATTCCCGGTATCGACTTCGATTTCCAGTGGGAAGAACGGCGGGCTTTGCCGGGTGAACCCGTTCGGGCCGGCCGGCGAGTTGTAGGTCTGAGTGTCAAAGCCCGACGTGCTGTTGCCAATGATGGCTCGGCACAAAGCCTGGACCTTCAGATAGTTCGGATTTGCCGGCGTCTTGGTGAAGGTGTCGCCCGGGGGAATGTTGCCCCAGGGCGATACGGTCGCCACCGAACACGGATCCACGCTCGGGAAGGAGACGACCTGCTGGGTCGGACCGGTGAACAGTTCGGCGGCGTTCGGCGCGCGCGCCGCGTACTGGAAGCCGCCGCGGAACGTGACTGAGTCCAGAGCCCTGAAGTTGAACAGTGCCTTCCAGGTCCCCTTGGTGCCCGCCGTGTTGAAATCCGAATTGCGATAACCCAGTTCCAGATCCAGCCGCTTGAAGATCGGCACCAGGAACTCGGTGTATTCCTCCTTGACGTTGGTGCTGCCGGCGGTCGAAGCGGAGGCAAACAGACCCACGGGGCTGTCCAGGATCTGATTCTGCGGGTTGCCCGGTGCGTAGGCGAAATCATCCTTGCGATAAGTGGCGCCGAGGGCGAAACGCGCCTGCCCGGCGGGTAGCTGGATCAGGCCACCCTGGATACTGCCTTCGATGATGTCCTGCTCGAGCCTGACCTTGTTGCTCATGTTGTCGGCAATTCCGTCGAGGCAGGACTGCGCCGGCGTGAACACCTGGAACACCGGCAGACCGGTCGGACAGTTGATCGAGTAGCCGGAAAGGGTCTGCGTCGTGTTCGGTCCCTTCGGCGGAGTCGGCGATGCGGCCTTGATATTCGTGCCGGCGCCGAAATTAGGCTGCGCGACGAGGAAGGCATAGCGCTGATAGGAGGGCAGTCCGGAGTAATCCTCGCTGACACTGGTATTGCCCTTCGAACCGTAGACGTCGAAGGTCCAGTCGCGGAAGGGCAGATTGCCCTTCAGGCCGGCGATCGTCTGCCACACGTTGGTCACGCTGTCGATATTGATCGCGCCGTTATAGTCCAGCACCTGCGACAGATTCCAAGGTGCACTCGGGCCCGTCGTGCCGGCCGGTGCGTTCGGATCGACAACGCGTGAATCCAGCAGGGTATTCAAGGCGGCGGGGAGAGTACGGCCGTCGCGAGGAATCTGCACCTGCCAGGTGGTAATCGCCGGCGGCAAGCCGCCGCGCTGTAACACCTCGATGTTGCTGTAGTTCGCCTGCACGTAGGCTTGCAGGTTGTCGTTGAAATTGTAATTGCCGCGCAGGAAGATCGAATGGCGATCCAGAGGCGTGGAGACGTATCCGCCGGTAAAGGCCTGATCCAGCTGATTGGTGGTGCTGAGGACCTTGACCTCGGTATCACGGCCGGCGTTGAGCGAATTGATCGGCCCGTTGTAACCGTAACCGCCACCTTGTTGGATGAACGGGGTCCCGTTGTTGTTGAAGTAGAAAACGCTCCCCGGGGTCGCAAGGCTCGCACCTTTGGCATTCAAAGGAGCGTTCGGCAGGATCGCGTTGATCCCGGCCTGGGTCGGCTGATTCGCGGTCGCCGCATATCCCGGCATGTCCAGGAAGCCATTGCTCGGATTGGCCGGATCGTTCCAGCCGTTGACGTAGAAGTCGCGATTGATCTGGTAGGCCGCCTCGCGCTTCGTATAGTCAAGACCGACCATGATGTTGCCTTTGCCGTCGGCGCCATTCATGCCCATCAAGGCACTCAGGTTGGTCTCCGCGCCGTCGCCATCGAAGGTCTCGCCGCGCTTCATGTCGACTTCGAGACCCTGGAAATTCTTCTTCAGGACGAAGTTCACGACGCCGGCCATGGCGTCCGGACCGTACACGGCAGAGGCGCCGCCGGTGATGACCTCGACGCTCTCGATCGCGGAGGCCGGAATGGTATTGACGTCGATCGCGAGCGACGCATCGGAGGGCTGAGCGCGCCGGCCGTCGAACAGCACCAAGTTGCGGTTCGCACCGATGCCGCGCAGGTTCAGGGTCGAGGAGCCGGGATTGGCAGTGGCGCTGCCCTGGATGGTGGATGTGAACTGAGTATTGACGGGCACGAACTGCGGCATCTCGTTGAGGACGGCCTCGATGCCGGTCTTGGACGTATTCTCAAATGAATCTTTGGACACGGTAACGACGGGACTGGGTGCCGAAAGATCACGGCGTGCGATGCGCGAGCCGGTGACGACGACTTCGGCGACAGCCTCCTGATCGGCCACCGGTGCTGCCGGGGCATCGGCCGTCACGTCCGTATCTGCAGCGAACGCGTGTTGCGGCAATGCCGCGCCGCCGATTGCTGCCGCGACTGCAATAGACACCAAGTAGCGCGTTGCGCTCACAGACATAGAACGGCGCATTTCCGCCACATTGTTTCGCGTGGTCATAGACACTCCCCCAAGATCAACCTTTTAGAAACCCAGTTCCGCTCGGCCAGCACGACGCGTCCGGATTGCCATGCAACCCGCTGCGCTGCCGCAGTCAACCCAAGTTGACTGGCCCAGCGCATGCATACAGACGTGCCGTTTTGATTCCCTGCCGCGTACTCCCCACAAATTCGCCGGTTCTTTGCACTCTTCCGGCTACGCGCGCTGCTTCACAATTGCAAAGCATGCTCTGCATTTTAGCGGCGACTATGCGCGCGCTAATTTAGACTTGTCAACAGTTGGTAACGACTCTCTTGCGGACTATGACGGTACTGTGACCGCCCGAGATGCCAAGGCTGTTCGCGGCAGGCCAGCTATTCCCCCCGGGGCGTAGCGAAACTCTCGTACCTCGATTACCAGATGCAAAGCATGCTTTGGATTTGCAAAGCATGGTTTGTATGTTGGCGGCGACTATGGGCGTGCCGCCCGAGACTTGTCAACGGTTGGCAATAAGTGTTGCAGATCTGCCACGGGAAGGTTTGACCCACCGACTCTTAGCGGCGCTTGGCGAAGTGCTGGTCGGTATTACCGAGAATCTTGGCGAACACGGCCAGACAGGCCGCAAGCTGCGCGGGCTCGATATCCGTCAGCAGCCGGGCCCGCACGGAGTTTTGAATACGATTTATCTTCTGCATCAACGGCTTCGAGGCAGAGGTGAGCTCGATGACCCGGGCCCGCCGATCGCCGCTGGGTGCGCGTCGGCTGATAAGGCCATCGGCCTCCAGTTCGCGCAGCACGCGGCCCAGCGTCGGCTGCTCGACACCCATGCGATCGGCGAGCTGCGTCTGATTGACGCGGTCGCCGAATACGGAAATCCAGTAAAGCGTGCCCCAGCGCGCATGGCTCTGCCCCTCCGCCTGCAGCTCCTCGTTCATGACATTTCGCCAGCGTCGCGCGACGAATGTCAGGCCTTGCGAGAAGGAGTACTTGATATCGCCATCGCCATCCGTCGCACCGGATTCAGGTCGCCGCAGAAGCAATTCACCGTCCGATGACACTCCGGCTATCCAGCGTCCGGTCCTGGACTTCCTCAATCCGGCGCGTCGTGCGCGCGGCTGAGATACTTTTTTTCGTTGAGAAGACAACTTGCGCTCCCGTCATTGCCCGTCGCGGCGGCCGCGGCGAATTGAAACGGTAATCGAGTCTGGCCTAGAATGAAAGCATGCTTTCCAATTTGATGCGCACATGACCCTCGGGATCCAGCAGCTGGGTAACGGCTTTGTCGCCGAGGTCAACGGAGTCGATTTTGCCCGGCCGGTCCCGCCGGAGGTCATCGCCGAAATCACCGCAATACTAGATAGGTACGGCGTCGCCGTGTTCCGCGCAACCGGTCTCGATGACCAACGTCATGTGGATTTCAGCCGTGAGCTCGGCGAACTGGAGCTCGCTCCGCAGCTGTTCGGCGCGCAGCGCGCCCGCTTTTCGCACCCCGAGCTGTTCGATGCGGGCAACGTGGACCGGGACGGCCGGATCCTGATGGATGAGCGGCGCCGCCTCTACAACAAAGGCAATGCGTTGTGGCACACGGATTCCTCGTTCAATCCGCGACGTGCCGCCTACTCGCTGCTGCTCGCGCACCGCGTGCCACCCGTCGGCGGCGACACGGAATTTGCCAATATGCGCGCCGCCTATGCGGCGCTGCCACAGTCAACCAAGAGCGCCATCGATGAGTTGATCGTGCAGCATTGGCTGTGGCATTCACGGCTGCTGGCCGGCTACCCGACGCCCACGGAGGCTGAGAAGGCGGCCAAGCCGCCCTCCCAGCACAGGCTGGTGCAGTACCACGCCGGCGCTGGCAGCAAGACGCTGTACTTGGCGGCGCATGCCTCGCACATCGTCGGCTGGCCCGAAGCCAAGGGCCGCGATCTGATCCGCGAACTCATGGATTTTGCCACCCAACCCCAGTTCACCTGCGCGGTCCGTTGGCACCAGGCAGGAGATCTGGTGATATGGGATAATCGCTGCACGATGCACCGCGCGACCGCTTTTGAAGACACGCGCTACCCGCGCGACATGCGGCGCACAACGGTGTTCGATTCCGGTGGCTGACACAGGCGCACAGGCCAGCATTGCGCTGCCGCCCGCCGCGGCACCGCCGTCCGAGTACCCGCGATCCACCCCCCACGACCTTCCGGCCGTCGATGTCGTTCAGATTATCGAATCGCAGCCGCTCAATTCCTTTGTCATCCGGTTGGTGGTCATCTCCTGGCTGGTCACGTTCTTCGACGGCTTTGATCTGAATGTGATCGCCTTTGCGGCGCCCTATCTGAAGTCGGGCTACTCGCTGGATGATGCCGCCTTGGGGGCAGTGTTCGCCAGTGGCAGTGCCGGCGCATTGCTCGGGGGACTGCTGTTCGGTTTCATCGGGGATCGGATCGGACGTCGCCGGGCGATAGTGGCCGCCGTGGGGCTGTTTGGGGTATTCACCCTGCTGCTGGCGGCATGCGATCGCACCTCGGAATTCCTGGTAACGCGCTTCATAGGCGGTATCGCACTGGGTGGGACGCTGCCGTTGATCTGGGCCTTGAGTGTCGAGTACGTTCCGACGCGTTATCGTGCCACCGTAGTCACGCTGATCATGCTGGGGTATGGCCTGGGAGTGTCCGTAGCAGGCCCGCTGTCCATCGGTCTGATTCCGCACTTCGGGTGGCAGTCAGTCTTCATCGCGGGCGGCATTGCCTCGCTGCTGGCGGCCCTGCTGGTGTGGCACAAACTGCCGGAGTCGCTGCGCTATCTGGCGATTCGCGGCGCCGATCCGCAGCGTGTCGCCCGCATCGTGAAGCGACTCGTGCCAGATCGGCACTTTGAACCATCGCAGCTGGTGATCGCACCCGCCCAGGTGCAGCGTTCGGCGGGAGCCCTCAAGTTGTTCGAGGGCCCGTTGCGCTTCATCACACCCCTGCTGTGGTTGGCTTTTGCAGCAAGCTCGATCACGATGTATTTCTTCGTGACCTGGGGACCGATCGTCTTCGAGCAGATGGGCTTAAGCCGCAGCGGCGCGGCCTGGTCGAGCGCCTTCAATGCGCTCGTCGGCTCCATCGGTGCAGTGAGTCTCATGCGTTTCACGGATCGGCTCGGTCCCGCCAGCCTTGCGGTCATGCCGCTTCTGTCCATTCCGTTGTTGCTGGCCATCGGCCTGATGCATGTCACACCCGATGTGTTCATGGCGATGATGGCGCTCGTCTACCTGTTGCTGGGCGGCAGTCACTATGGGATCCAGAGCATTCTGGGTGTGTACTACCCCACCGCCGAACGCGCGCGCGGTGCGGGCTGGGCTGCCAGTATCGGCAAGGTCGGCTCCGTGGCCGCGCCATTGCTGGGAACCTGGCTGCTGACTTCCCATGTCAGCCGCAGTCCGTTTGTGGTGCTGGCGGCCTTCCCGGCGCTCTTTGCCGTGGCCGTGTTCGCGATTGGAAAGATCGCCCGCGGCAGCTGTGTGGATGCGACCCGCTGAGAACTTGTCCGCGGCCAACCGCGGTGCTACCGTTTCCGGCTCGCTTTCACCTAAGGGGAAATCCACATGCTCGGATACGTGACACTTGGTACCAACAATCTGGCGAAAGCGGCGGCTTTCTACGATGCGCTGGCCAAGGAAATGGGCGCCGGCCGCACCATGGAGACCGAAAAATTCATCGCCTGGGGTGCACCGAACTCCGCGATGGTGTTCCTGATCAAGCCCGCGGACGGCCAGCCTGCGACGGTCGGTAACGGTGTCATGGCAGCCCTCGTCGCCAAGGATACCGCCCAGGTGGATCGCATCTATAAGCTCGCCATGAGCCATGGTTGCAAGGACGAAGGCGCACCAGGGGACCGTGGCGGTGGCTTCTATGCGGCCTACTTCCGTGATCTCGACGGTAACAAGCTCAACGCTTTCCATCACGGCTGATCTCACCAAGGGCTGTGCCTGGGGGCACGGCCCTTTTTTCGGCTTGACAGGCAACCATTTGGTTGCATAATATTCTTATGAAGGAAGACGATGTTTTCCGCGCCCTGGCCGATGCGAGCCGCCGCACCCTGCTGGACCGCCTGCACCTTCGTAACGGACAGACATTGAATGAATTGTGCGAGGGACTGGACATGACGCGTCAGGCCGTGACCAAGCATCTGTCAATCCTGCAGAGCGCCAACCTGATCGCGGTACGGCGTCAGGGACGTGAAAAACTGCACTTCATCAACCCGGTTCCGATCAATGACATTGCCGAGCGCTGGATCAGCAAATTCCAGCGCCAGCATCTACGCGCGCTGTCAGCGCTGAAGAAAGCCCTGGAGGAGGACGACCATGAGTGAAGCCGCCCGAAGCACGTTCATTTACGTGACCTATATCCGCACCAGCGTCGAGAAGCTCTGGTCAGCGCTGCTGGATCCGCAGTTCACCCAACAGTATTGGTTCGGCACGCAGATGATTTCGGAATGGAAGCCCGGGGCCGCCTGGAAACTGGCCTTTGCAGACGGGCGCATCGCGGACAGCGGAGAAGTGCTTGAAATCGAGCCACCGCGACGACTGGTGCTGCGTTGGCACAACGAATTCCGGCCCGAACTGAAGGCCGAGGGCCCGGCCCGGTGCATGTTCGAACTGGAACCGACGGGTGAAATCGTCAAGCTCACCATTACACATACCAGCGACAAGGCGGACTCAAAGCTCATCGGCGCCGTCTCCGGAGGCTGGCCCAAAATCCTCTCGAATCTGAAGACCCTGCTGGAGACCGGCAAGGTGATGGCGACCGAGAAGCTCTAGAGGCTGCTGGCCTGCTCCAGGCGGCGCATCTGAGTCGCATCGAGCTTCAGGCTCGCAGCCGCGACCAGCGCTTTGAGCTGTTCGGAGCGGGTTGCGCTAGCAATCGGCGCCGTGACGCCAGGCCGCGCCATCAACCATGCCAGTGCAACGCTGGCAGGGGTGCTGGCATGCGCCGCGGCCACTTCATCGAGGGCGGACAGAATCGCAGTGCCGCGCGGGTTCAGGTACTTCCTGATCCCCTCCCCGCGGGCACGGCCGGCAAGATCCTGCTGCGAGCGATACTTGCCCGTGAGGAAGCCGCTGGCGAGGGAAAAATAGCTGATGACTCCTACGTCCCGCTGCACACACAGCGGGGCCAGGTCTTTCTCGAATGCTGCCCGGTCGTACAGATTGTACAGCGGCTGCAGACTCTCGTAGCGTGGCAGAGTGCTGCTTTGCGCGAGATCCAGCGCCTGTGATAAGCGCGCGGCGCTGTAATTCGACGCGCCGATGGCGCGCACCTTGCCGTCGCGGATCAGATCACCAAAGGCGGCCAGCGTCTCCTCCAGTGGCGTGTCCGCATCGTCCACGTGTGCCTGATACAGATCGATGTAGTCGGTCTGCAAGCGTCGCAGCGAGTCCTCGGCCGCGCGGGTGATATTCGCCCGGGACAGTCCCTTGCGATCCGGCGGCATCAGCCAACCCACCTTGGTGGCCAGCACCACCTTGGATCGATGGCCGCGCTGACGCAACCACTTGCCGATGATGGTCTCGGACTCACCGCCGACATGTCCCGGCACCCAGGTCGAATACACGTCCGCAGTGTCGATGAAATCAAATCCTGAGGCGACAAACTCATCGAGGATACGGAATGAAGCGGGCTCATCGAGCGTCCAGCCAAAGACGTTTCCGCCCAGACACAACGGTGCCGTATGAATCTGTGAGCGACCCAGTCTGCGTTTTTCCATGAGAGCCTCAGCTGCTACATGCCCGGAACACGAGCCGGTGCGAGATGAATGACATACCCGAGCCCCGCCAATATCGCCAGATAGTAGGCCAATGCGGAGTGACTGGGGAAGGCCGGCAGATCTTTGGTGAACGCCCGATAGCCGGCGCCCGCAGCCACCAGCAGAAACAGCGGCTGACCAAAGTAGGCCGCCAGTATCACCGCGACGGCGGCCAGCATGAGGCGCTCGTTCTTATCCAGGGCGACGATGGCCTGGCCACCGTCCAATACCCATATCGGAATCAGGTTCAACACGTTCAGGACTGCCGAGAGGCTGGCGAGTCCGATCCAGAATGCTTCACCGCTTCGTATCCAAAGCAACGCGCATACCGCCGCGCCAATGAGGCCCGCCATCGGACCGGCGAGACTGATCAGCGATCGGGTGCGCACCGACACTCCCAGCGCAGCCCAGCGAACGTAGGCGCCAAGTCCCGGCAGGAAGACCGGCATCTCGGCCGGCAATCCCCGGCGCTTGATCTCGATGAAGTGGCCCATCTCGTGCACCAGGATCAGAATCGCAAAGCCGATTCCGAAACGCGCCCCGTAGAGACTCCAGTAGAAGGCGACAAACACCCCGAGACTCAAGATGAATTTGAGTTTGAAGAGTGTGAGCAGGAATTTGCCCTTGGCCAAGAGCAATGCGACCGGCGCGAGCGGGCCAAGCCTGCGGATCCAGATATTGCGGAAGGAAGCTTTGGGCGCGGTGCTCGCAAGCGTATCGAGGCGCTGAACGTTGCCGCGGATCCATTCGGCCTGTGTCGACTCAGATGGCAGCAATTCCAGCGCTGTCGCCCACGCCTCGCGCGCAGCGGCGAGATCATGCTGTTCTTCGTGCAGGCGCGCCGCAGCGGCCAGTTGCTCCAGCCTCTGGGCATTCACGAGGGCATGGCAACTGTTGCAGGTCAGTGCCCCCGGCGTGAGCGGCGCGTGGCAACGCACGCATTCCGGGTTCAGGCCAGGCTCAGCCGGGCGCAACGGGAACCGTGTCGGTGAGGGGGCCGATGATTTGGACAGGCCTGCCCGCCGTCATCCGCCAGGCGATGCGGATCCCCACGAACAGAATGACCACACCGATAATCCCATTGATCCCATCCGAAAGGCCCAGAAACGGCGAAGCCAGTCCCAGCAGCGTCAGTCTGGCCAACACGGCAATATTGACCGCGAGCGCTGCGGGATGAGCGGAAACGGCGATCGGGACCGCCGATAAGGACACGGCTACATAGGTCAACACCACCGCCGCGATCTGGTAGCGGCGCCCGCCCTGTCCCTTCGAGCCCAGGACTATCGCCTTGCCGACGATATACCCCACCGCCAGGGCCACGAAGCCGATCTCCAATCCGGTCGTGAGCACAAAGACGACGAAAAGAATGAGCCCCAGAACGGCACCGCCCGCTCCGAAGATGAGGCCGCGCACAAATGCCGCATGGGAATCGGTCGGCAGTTTGCCCTTCAGACGCTCGGCGCAATCGGTACACGTCAGCACACCGTTCACGCGGTAATGATGTGGGCCGAGCGCCTTCCCGCACGCCTTGCAGGTGGGTCCGCTCGGCTGATTTCCGTATTCGGCCGTCGCGAACTGCGGCACGGGAGTGTTGGAGACCTGTGGCATGGCCGTGAGACTACTTCCGATCGATCTGTATGTTCTCTTTCGCACCGCTGTTGGCCACGGCGATCATGATGCCAAGGCCGAGGATGATCGCCAGCCCAATCAGAGTCCACGTCGTGCCGATGCGGGCCAGGATCCCCAATTTCCACAGCGCCGCCAGCAGGCCACCGATCAGGATGACGAAACCGACAAAGTACATGCCAGCAAATTTCATAGTCTTGCTCCCGGTAGCCCTGGATGGTCAAAACCGCGCTGCAGGAAGGGAGAATACTCGTGGGGCCGCCGCCGCGCTTGCGAAAAGTAGCCCGTGTGCCAGTGCCATGCGAAGTCGGTTCATTCTGACAAATGAATGCTCCCGCGAACTTCAGTCAACATGGGAGCGCGCGCCCTACACTCACAGCTTAGGAGACCGATCATGTCGAAAATTACGCCCTGTCTGTGGTTCGACGGGAAGGCCGAAGAGGCAGCCCGTTTCTACCTCACAGTGTTCCCGGACAGCCGGGTTGATGCCGTGCATCGCGCCCCGGGGGACTACCCTGCCGGAAAGACCGGCGATGTTCTGACCGTGGAGTTCACGCTGATGGGGCAGCCCTTCGTCGCTCTCAACGGCGGCCCGCAGTTCCGGTTCAACGAAGCCATTTCATTTCAGGTGCCGGTTGAAACGCAGACCGAGGTCGACCGCTACAGCAACTCCCTGTCCGCCGTGCCGGAAGCCGAACAATGCGGCTGGGTAAAGGACCGCTTCGGGGTGTCTTGGCAGATCGTGCCGCGTCAACTCACCCGCCTGATCACGGATCCGGACCCGCAGCGCCAGAGTCGTGCCTTTGCGGCAATGATGAAGATGAAACGCATCGACATCGCCGCGATCGAGCAGGCCGCCAATGGCGTCGTCGGCCAATAGTTGACCTTGGAGAATCCCCCAATGACCGCTGCTGAACCCGGCAAGACTGCAGCCATCGCCGTGATTGTCGGAAGCCTGCGCAAGGAGTCGTTCAGTCGCAAGGTCGCACAGGCGCTCATCGCTCGTGCACCGGCTTCGCTGGCGTGCCAGATCGTCGAAATTGTAGACCTGCCGCTCTACAACGAGGACCTTGACGCGAAGCCACCTGAGAGTTGGACCAGGTTTCGCTCACAGATCAGTGGGGCGGATGCGATCTTGTTCGTGACGCCGGAGTACAACCGATCGATACCGGGCTGTTTGAAAAACGCCACGGACATCGGCTCACGGCCGCAAGGAAAGAATCTGTTCGACGGGCTACCGGCCGGCGTGGTCAGCGTTACGCCCTACTCAATGGGCGCCTTCGGCGCCAACCATGCACTGCGGCAGACGTTCGTCTATCTAAACCTGCTCGTGATGCAGCAGCCTGAAGCCTATATCAGTGGGGCGGCCGAACTCTTTGACATGCACGGCAACCTCAAGTCCGAGGCGACCGGGGCGTTCTTCGACAAGTTCATGGCGGCATTCGACGTCTGGGTGGCGGGCGTCCGCGGCGGCACCCGCGGCCCATCGTTTGATGCATTCATGAAGCGCCGTGAAACGATCGCCTCTGACTACGTCAATGGCGAGCCGGACTCGCTGGCACGCATCCTTACCCGGCGCGATCCGGCGACATTCTTCTCACCCAACGGTGACCATCAAAGCGGCGCCAAGGCGATCGCACAAAGGTACATCAAGGATGCCGGATCATTCGGCAAGCCGGGCAAGAGTCAACTCGAGATCCTGCAGTCGCACGCGAGCGCCGGTCTGGCGTTCTGGACGGGTCTGCAACACGCCGAGGTCCGACTGCCCGACAAACCCAAACCCGTGCCAATGACGCTGCGCATTACGGAAGTCTTTCGGCTGCAGGACAGCGAGTGGGTCTTGGTCCACCGCCACGCCGACATGGCCAAACGCGACGCGTGATCCGCCCGAGCGCGGATCGCGCCATCGGATGTCACTTCACCTGCGAGACGGTCCTCAGGTAAGGCTTGTGGGTCTTGAATCCCTGCGGATATTTTTGCTTCGCCGCCTCATCGGAGAGCGAGGCCGGAATGATCACATCCTCGCCGGGCTTCCAATTGGCAGGGGTTGCGACATTCTCGCGGGCCGTCAACTGCATCGAGTCCAGCGCCCGCAGGATTTCGTCAAAATTCCGACCGGTGCTCATCGGATACGTCAGCATCAGTTTGATTTTTTTGTCAGGTCCTATGACGAAGACTGAACGCACTGTGGCGTTGGTCGCGGCCGTGCGACCTTCGGAGGTGCCCGGCTCCTCTGCGGGGAGCATGTTGTAGAGCTTGGCCACGTGCAGATCGGTATCGCCGATCATTGGATATTTGACCTTCGCGCCCTGTGTCTCCTCGATATCGGCAACCCATTTACCGTGGCTGTCCACCGGGTCGACCGACAGCCCGATCAGCTTCGTGTTGCGCTTGGTGAACTCAGGCTCGATCCTCGCCATGTAGCCCAGCTCGGTGGTGCACACCGGGGTGAAGTCCTTCGGGTGTGAAAACAGGATTGCCCAGCTGTTGCCGATCCATTCGTGAAAATCGATAGGCCCCTGGGTCGTATTGGCCTTGAAGTTAGGCGCAGTATCATTTATGCGAATGGACATGGAAGGCTCTCCGCTATTTGGGGTCGGAAAAGCTGATACCTTACGCGGCTCGGGCACACAGCAGAAGCCCCCGCGGGACTGGCCGCCTTGCGCAAAGCCCAAGAAGGTCGCGAAGTGCGCCACCGGCGCACGAGTGGAGCGGATCATGTTGATCGGCTCGGCCCGGTCCGGGTAACCCAGCGCCATCCCGCAATAGATGACATCCTCATCGGCAAGCTCAAAATGCCGGTGCAGCGTTGCGCGCACTCTGGCCCACGCCTCCTGCACGCAGCTGCCCAGCCCCAACTCCTCCGCGACCAGGACCACCGATTGGATGAACATGCCCAGGTGCGCCCACTGGCTGTGCTCAAGATCGCGATGGGTGACGAAGAACAGTCCGACCGGCGCGCCCCAGAAATCGTAATTGCGTGCCACGGCTGCCGCGCGCGCCGCCGCATCATTCCGCGGCACACCCATGGCGGTGTAGCGTTGCCGGGCAACGCGACTGCGTCGCGCACGAAATTCAGCGGCCAGTTTTGCCGGATAAACCGGATAGTCCCCCTCCTCGCCATGCGGATTTGCCGCCAATGAGCGGCGTGCGAGACCACACACGGCGGCCCGGGCCGCGCCGGCGACGACGATGACCTTCCAGGGCTGCATGTTGCTGCCTGATGGCGACCAGCGGGCGATGTCGAGAATCCTCTGCACCGTGTCAGCGGATACGGGTGCATCGGCGTAGGCGCGGATGGAAACGCGCGAGCGCATGATCTGGGACACGGACATGCTTGCGCCCATTAATGCAGATGCTGCAGTTTCTCGGGATTGCGCACGACATAGATGGCGACAATCCTGCCGCCTTCGGTCCCGAGCGCGGTGGACTGCAGCTCCCCGTCCGCCTCCCGGCTGATGAACCCCGGCAATCCATTGACAAAACTGATATGGACGAGGGTGGACCCATGCTTCGCATAGAGCTTTGCCAGACCCGTGTGCAGCTTCATCACCTGCTCAAGCCCAACAAACGGGTGGGTGGCCGCGGAGCGCTTGCCACCGCCGTCCGCATAGACCGTGACATCATCGGCCAGCATGCCACGGAGCGCGACCATGTCACCGTTACGGGAGGCGGCAAAAAAAGCCCGTGCCAGATCAAGCGCGTGCCCCTTCTGCACGGGAAAGCGCGGCCGCGCTTCACGGATATGCACGCGCGCCCGGCCAGCCAGCTGTCGGCATGCAGCTGCATCACGCCCGATGGATGCGGCCACTTCCTCGAAGTCCAGTCCGAACACATCGTGCAGCAGAAAGGCCGCCCGCTCCAGCGGCGACAGACGCTCCAGGGCAAGAAGCAGCGGCAACGTGACGTCCTGGTCCGGTTCCTCCTCAACAACCGGATCAGGAAGCCACGGTCCTATGTAGGTCTCGCGCTGACGTCGGGCAGACTTGAGCACATCCAGACACAGACGCGTGACCACCCGGCGCAAGAACGCCTCGGGCTCGCGCACAGTGTCGCGATCGGTCCCCATCCAGCGGATGAAAGCCTCCTGGACTACATCTTCCGCATCGGCCACCGAGCCGAGCATCCGATAGGCGACGCGCGTCAGTGTCGGGCGCAGGGGATCAAAATTTGCCGCCGCATCGTCCGGCGCTGAGGGGCACATCAGGCCGCCACTTTGGCCGCGGCGCGATCGGCCCACAGGCCGAACCCGACTGCCAGGCGATTCCAGCCGCAGATGACATTGATGACGAGTGTCAGGATCACCTGTTCCTCTTCGGTGAACTCAGCCTTGAGCGCTACGAAAGCCGCCTCATGGGTATGCCCTTCGGACTGACGTGTCAGTGCCTCCGTCCAGCCCAGCGCCGCGCGCTCCCGCGGTGTGTAACACGGGGCTTCTCGCCAGGCCGAGAGCAGATAGATCCGTTGCTCGACCTCGCCGGCCGCACGGGCTTCGGCGGTGTGCATGTTAATGCAGTTGGCGCAGGCGTTGATCTGGGAGGCGCGAATATGCACTAGGTGAACGAGATTCGGCTCCAGATCCTTATTCATGGCCTGGGAGAAAGCCAGCCAACTCTTCATCTGGGCGGGAGCGCGGGCAAAGGGATCAAGTTTCGCAGTCATCGTACAGCTCCATGGGTAGGTCCTGCGAAGATGACGAGACAGCCACGCCTGGTGTGACATCCAGCTCCACTTGGGGGACACGCCGGCTGTTAGCGTCGCAGCGGCACAAGCCTGCGGATGCCTTCATCGCGCAGGTACAGACCGCCCCAGGCGATGAGCCCCATATACACGCCGAACAGGACCGAACTGAAAAGCGGGTCTTCTATGCGAATTTTGCTTGCCACCGCCCCACCATAGAATCCCGTCAACAGTATCGCCCCGAAAATCGCCGTACGCGGCCAGGCGTAAAGGAGCGTACATACAATGGCAATGATGCCGATCGGACGGATGGCCTGGACGGGATAGCCGATCTGAATCGTCGCGGCCACGGTATGAGATTCGAGGGCCAGCTTGCCGGCCGCATCGAGGAGCATGAACAGGATCGTCAAGGCCGTCAGACTCCAGCCGATACGCCGTTGCCACTTGGACGGAGGGTTTGCGAGTGCGTCGGACAACATCGTAGGTCTCCTTCAGTCTGGAATCTGCGGCTCAACCAGGCGGGCCAGATTACGCAAGGACTCCTGCCAACCCAGGTAACACGCCTCCAGGGGAATGACGGTCGGAAGCCCTTCCTGCACGATATTCAGCTCGGTACCCACCGACACCTTCGTCATCGTGACTGTCACTTGAATCTCCCCAGGCAGGTTCGGATCATCAAATTGATCCGTGTAGCGCACGCGCTCGCCCGGCACGAGTTCCAGATAGCTGCCCCCGAAGGAATGGCTCCTGCCCGTCGTAAAATTGGTAAAGGACATTTTGCGAGTGCCGCCGACCTTCGCGTCCAGATGATGCACTTTGCCGGTAAAGCCGTTTGGCGGTAACCAGCGTGCCAGCGCGTCGGGGTCCAGGAAGGCACGATAAATCTTCTCAGGCTTCGCTGTCAGAACGCGGTGCAGATGCACCGCCCGTTTCGTAGCCATGACGCGTACTCCCGTGATTCAGACAAAAAGAATGGAGGCGGCGGACAATCGATACGACGAACGGGCCGGGCTCAAATCGACATTGATCCGCCAAAAAGCGTCTCGTGCCGGGCGCATATCGAAGGCCAA
Organism: Steroidobacteraceae bacterium; assembly: GCA_036498905.1. GTDB lineage: Bacteria > Pseudomonadota > Gammaproteobacteria > Steroidobacterales > Steroidobacteraceae > DAIDKA01. The sequence goes on from DASYER010000122.1 coordinate 132,340, forward strand.
AGGGCTGCGGCTTCGGGAACATCGAGGTCGAAGCTGTCGCGAAGGGTCGTGACGAGCTCGTCCGCACCATTCAGCAACCTCTTGTCGACCCCCCTCGCACCCATGGATGCCAGAACACGGCCGCGCAGGGACAGATGCGAATCGAGTGCGCGACGTTGGACGACCAGGTTCTGAGTGAACGGGGAAGCCGGATCATTTTGCAGGTACTGGCACTTGCGCGCGAGCAGCGCCTCATCTGCGGCGGTGCCGCGAAAGTCGAAGCTGAATGCCCCGCCGTTGCCGTGGCCGGTCTCGGAAAATCGCCAGTAACCATCATCAATCTCGCTGAGCCCGACACGGTAGGGTAGATCCTCGCGTTCCAGGGCTTTCAGCGGCAACGGCTCCGCCAGACTTCCGCCAAATCCAACGTCGACGAGAAATGGCTCATGGAGGCGAACCAGCAGGCACAGGTGATTGCCCAGCTGTATATCGCCGGCCTGCACCCGCATGACACCGGCGCTCACGCGCATCACATCGAAGCCTATTTCCTTCAGCGCCCACCCCATCACGCCGTTCATTTCATAACACCAGCCGCCGCGTCCACGGCGAACGATCTTGTCGTAGTTCGCTGCCGGATCCAGGGCAAGGGGCCGCTGCAGCAATACGTCGAGATTCTCGAACGGGACCGCGTATTGATGAGCTCGATGTAGGGCAGTAAGCGTCGCGAGGTCCGGCCGCACGCTGCCATCGAAACGTATGCGCTGCAAATAGACGGACAGATTCAAGGTGAGGTCCGATTCCGATGCCAGCGACATTCTAGCCACATCCCAGCCTCGAATCCCCGCAGCGGCGTCCAGCGCTTTAGCTTGATAATGTCGATGCCGTTGCGCAAAATTCTCCCGATCTCGGTCTGAAGTTCCCCCCCATGAGTGTCGATTCGGCAAGCCAGGACCCGCAGCTGTTGCGCCGCCTGCTGCGCGCGAAGGACCGGATGGATGCCGCCTCGCACGAGGAGTGGCCCGTCCGGCGGCTGGCGCGCGTGAGCTGCGTCTCCGAGGCCCACTTCGCGCGATCGTTCAAGGAAGCCTTCGGCGTCCCGCCGCACCGATACCTGCTCACGCGTCGACTCGAGCGGGCCAGGGCGCTGCTCCGCG
>DASYER010000123.1:0-52673 GCA_036498905.1 Steroidobacteraceae bacterium
ATAACCCACCCTAGGGCGTCCCCGATGCGATCGCCATCAAGCCCGGGCGCGATTGGGTCACCCATAAACCCGTAAGGCAGCGTCAGCGGACGCCCACGACTGCAGCGGCCCATGTCGCCACCTCGTCGAGCATCGCACCCATGACTTCACTGTCTGTCGTCCCGCTGCGCACCAGGACGTGAAACGAATGGTCCGCATGATCGATCACCTTGAGCGTAACAGGCGCGGTCAGTTGAGCGACAACGCCCTGCATCAAGGTGATCTGTGCCAAATCATCCCGGGTGCCCTGCAGGAACAGCATGGGAATCGAGACTGACGCCAGATGCTCGGCGCGGGTCGTCGACGGCCGTTTGGGGGGATGCAGGGGGAACCCAAAAAAACACAGTCCGCGAACATGCGGAAGTGGCGCTATTGCTTGTGCCTGTGAAGTCATCCGACCGCCAAATGACTTGCCCCCGGCAAACAGTGCCACCGTCGGCAGCAGTTCGTGGGCGGCCGCGACCGCGGCTTGAACCGTCGCGTGGCAGACTTTCGGCGGATCGGGTCTCCCGGAGCCATGCTCCGCACCCGGAAATTGATAGCGAAGCGTCGCCATCCGGCGCGCGGCAAGCCCTTCGCAGACCGCCACGATATAAGGATGATTCATCCCACCACCGGCACCGGGTGCAAACGCCAGACAGCTGGTGGCATTGGGCGGAACCGTCGCGATGGCCGAGACCGTGGTTCCGCCTGTGACGGCTATCGAAAGCGGCGTCGACTTCGTCATTTGCGAGTGGCAGCTCGCGCCCGCGTAATGGCAGCAATGGCCTGACTTAAGGGACGCGCCGCTCGGTCGTAATCGCCCCAGGGCCTGGACTTCCTGAGAATCGCAGGCGCCGTCCGCACCGTGAATTTCTTCGGATCCAGGACCTTGCCGACCTGCTTCCATTGGATCGGCATCGACACCGGCGCGCCGTCGCGGGCGCGCGATGACAGGACCGCGACGGCGGTCGCCGTGCGGTCGTTTCGCAAATAGTCCAGGAAGATCCGGCCCCGCCGCTGTGCCTTCGACATGGTATCCAGGTAGTTCTTCGGCGAATCAGCCGCCATCTGCGCGCACACCAGATGCGCGAAATTCTTCGCATCCTCCCAGCGCGCGGCGCGCTTGCCGGACGTCAGCGGCGTCACCACATGTAGTCCCTTGCCGCCGGTGGTCTTGCAAAACGATTCCAGCCCCACAGCCTTGAGGCGCTCGCGAATTTCCAGCGCGGCCGCCGTCACCGCTTCAAACGCGACGTCAGGCGCGGGATCCAGATCGAACACCAGTCGCCCCGCCAATTCCGGCTCATTTACCGCACAATTCCAGGGATGCATTTCCAAGGCACCCATCTGGGCGATCGCCGCAAATGCTTCCACCCGATCTATCTGCACATAAGGGGCTTTATCGCCACGCACTTTCACCAAAGTCAGCAGCTCCGAGATCCCCGCCATGGCATGGCGCTGGAAGAACTGCTGGCCTTTGATGCCATCCGGCGCGCGCAACAGCGAACAGGGTCGTCCCTTGACGTGCGGCAGGAGCCACGCGCCAACTGCTTCATAGTAAGTCGCCAGATCAAGCTTCGAGACCGGGTTGCCATCACCCGCATCGGGCCAGAAGGATTTCTGCGGCTTCGATAGCGTCACGCCCATCACCACTGCGCTCACTGGCGAAGCAATCGGTGAGCGAGGGCGCGCGCTCTTGCGCACCACCTGCAGCGCCGGCCCGGATTCGACTTCATTGCGGCTGGAATGCCACACGGCGTCGGCCTTTTGCGCCTTACTGCGTGCCAGCATGAACGGGGCGGGCGGCTTGCCGGCGCCACGCGCTATTTGCGCCATGCTGCGCCCGGAGGCGACCGACTTGTCCCCGGCCAGTAATTTCTCAGCACCACCGGGCCTGGCGTATTGGTCTTTGTGCTTGATGAGCAGCCAGTTGGTGCGCGTATCACGTCCGCGGTTGTGTTTCATCCGCACCAGCACCCAACTGCCCTGCAGCCGAGAACCCGCGAGAACGAACTTCAGCTCACCGTCCTTCAACGCCGCCTGCGGCGACTTGGCGCCTTCGGGTGCCCAGAAGCCACGATCCCACAGCTGTACCGTGCCGCCACCGTACTCACCTTTCGGGATCGTGCCCTCGAAATCCCCATAGTCCAGCGGATGATCCTCGACTTCGACCGCCAGGCGCTTATCGGCCGGATCCACCGACGGTCCCTTGGTCACCGCCCAGGACTTGAATACCCCGTCCAGCTCCAAGCGCAAGTCATAGTGCAAATGGCTGGCCGCATGTTTTTGGATCACGAAGCGCAGATGATCCGCCGACCGCACGCCGGCGCTGCCGCTGGGCTCGGCGGTCCTGGTGAAATCGCGCTTGGCCCGGTACGTCCTCAGTTTCGTGGATTCTTTCGCCATAGCGGTTCCTGATTCTCGTCCCGCGCTATTCGCCGAACCGCCGGACATGGCGCCGATAGGCGAGCAGGTGCTGCAATGCTTCGCGCGGCAGATTGGCCCGTTCGTACAGACGCGACAGATTGAAATGCGCGTCGTGCAGATACGGATCCTGGGCGAGGGCCTCCCGGTAAGCCGCCGCCGCTTCCTCTTCGCGGTTGAGGTCCTCCAGCAGAATCGCCAAATTGAAGGACAGCAGCGCACTGACGGTTCGTGCTTGCCGATATATCCGCTCCGCCTCGGCAAGCTCTCCGTCCAGGTGCAGCAGTCGACCCAGGTTGATGCGCGCTTCCAGGTGGTCCGCATGCACGCGCAGGGCCTCCCGATAAGCCGCACGCGCGGCCCCCGCGTTCGACTCCTCCAGTGCGTAGCCGCGCGCGTAGTGCTCATCGGCGAGCGCTGGTACCCGCGGCGCCTGCGCAGCGCCGGGCAGGCTCGAAACACGCGTGGCCGCCGCCCTTGCGAAAGGCAGCGCGTACTGGCCCGAGGTAGCCTCCCAGGCCTGTAATCCGTCACGTATTTCCAGATCCTTGCCCGATGCTCCCAGCGACCAGGCGCGCGTGCAACGGATGTTGTCCAGGGCGCGCAGGATTTTGGTCACCGGAATGGCCGCATCCCGCAGCGCCTTTGTCGTGCGCAGGATCAGGAGGTCCTGAAAGGTGTACGCCGTCTTTCCGCGACGTGCCGGGGTGGTGATGAAGCCCTCACGGGCGAGGCTGTGCAGCAACGGCCTGGTGAGATGGAAATGCCGCGTCAGATCCGCTTGCGAATATTCATGCATCTCATCGTCGGGAGGATTTCTTGGCCGCCGACCCCGGAGCGGACGCCTGCTTCGGCGGCTTGCGCTGCTTGTCCTTGGCGCGCCTCTCGGCGCCGCCGCCGCTTGCGAGGCTGGCCTTCAATGCGTCCATCAGATCCACCACATTTGCCCGATGACCTCCGGATTCAGGCGCGGCGGCCATCGTGACCTCCTTGCCCTGCACCTTGCGCTGGATCGCAGCCTCCACTCGTGCACGGTGCTCATCAACAAATTCGGCCGGATCAAAACTGCTCGCCGCCAGCTGTTCGATCAGCTGATTGGCAAGTTTGAGTTCCGGTGCGGCGACCGGAGTAAGTTCGATGTCCAATTCCTTGATGGTGCGCACTTCCGCCTTGAAATACAGCTGATGCATGGCCAGGCCGCCATCCATCGGACGCACGACAACGATATGTTCCTTGCCGCGTGAAGTCCACCGACCCACCGCACATTGTTTCGCGTTGGCCAATGCGGTGGCCAACAACGAATACGGCTTGGCGCCGCCCTTGTCGGGGGCCAGGAAATAAGTGCCCGCAAAGTACAGCGGGTCAATGGATTCAATCGGCACGAACTCCGTGATGTCGATGCTGTGGCTCGTCTCCTCTTCCAGTGCCTTGAGCTCCTCGGCCGAGAACATCACGTACTGGTCTTTCGCGAATTCGTAGCCCTTGGTCATATCGGCGCGCTCGACCGTCTTGCCGTCATTGACCGCGATGTACTGCTGTTTGACGCGCGACCCATCCTTGGCGCGAAGCAGATTGAACGAGATGCGCTCGCTGGAGACGGCCGCCGAATACAGCTTCACCGGGATGGCCACGAGGCCAAACGAAATGGTGAGCGAGGCGATCGAGCGCGCATTCGAGGGCATGATCTGATGATGCCTGAATGCTCCCCACCGTCGAGTTCCCCAAGGATTCGGATCATTTATATAAGTTATTTATTTTACTGGTAAAAATCGTATTTTGTAGGCCGAGTCTTATTTGCTCTGGAGGCATACGGAGCAAGCCCCCGGAGTAGTTCAGCGAACGACTACATGTGGCGGAACTGCGCGAGGAAGGCGCGACCGACCTGGAGGATGTCGTGACTGCTCTTGAGATGAATGAGCGCGCGGCCCAGCACGTCGCGCTCGAGTTTCGCGACGAAGTGCAGGTTGACGATCGTACTGCGGTGAATCTGTGTGAACTGCTGCGGGTCAAGACGCCTCAGAAGCTCCTTCAGAGACATGCGAATGACGTGGCGCCCCTCGACCGTGACGACCTCCGTGTACTTGTCGCCGGTCTGGAAGTAGAGAATCTCAGACACGGATAACACGCGCGTGGTGTTTCCCGCGCCAGTATGTACCCATGCCAGGTAGACCGGCTGTTTGGGCTGCTCGAATTCTTTGAAGAGTGAGCCCAGATCGGGTCGCGGCGCAGCGCTGTTCTGCAGCTTCAAGACACACTGGGCGAGCCGCGCGTTCGACACCGGCTTCACCAGATAATCGACGGCAGCAGCCTCGAAAGCGGCTACGGCGAATTCCTCGTAAGCGGTCACGAACACAATCCGGGTCATCTCGGCGGCAGCGGCCACTTCGAGTCCGCTCAGACCCGGCATGCGGATATCCAGGAACGCGTAGGCCGGATTGAGGCGGCGCAGCTCCGCGGCGGCCTGCAGACCGTTTTCGACCACCGCAACGATTTCGACATCACTCCAGCATCGCTTGATGCGGCGCGCGAGATCCTGCGCGAGCTGCGGTTCGTCATCGGCGATCAAGACAGTGTTCATGATGGATTCTGCGATGCCGCGGACGGAATGAGCAACCGCGCAATAACGCCATGCGGCATGTTTGCATACAACGCGAGCGTGCCCCGGCCGGCATAAAGGCTGCTCAGGCGTGCCCGGATATTTGCCAGGCCAACGCCCTGAGGTGCCTCCTCGTTCAATCCGACGCCGGTATCCGTAACCGTCAGCTCCAGAGCATCGTTCATCCGGCTCACCGCCACGCGAATACTGCCTCCGGCGATGGCGGGTTCGATGCCGTGCCGAATCGCGTTCTCCACCAGGGGTTGCAGCAGCAGTGGGGGCAACTGATACGAACGCAGTTCCTCCGGCGCAATGATCGTATATTCAAGCCGGTGCCCGAGGCGGGCGACAGCAATGCCCAGCAGAGCCTCGATGAGCTCCAGTTCTTCGGCCAACGTAGAGGTGGGCTGCCGGGTGCGGCGCAGACTGGTACGCAGATACGCATTGAGCTGTTCAAGAATCACGCTGGCTCTTTCCGGATCCTCCTGGATCAGACTGTGAATGTTCGCCAGTGTGTTGAAAAGAAAATGAGGCTCAATCTGGGCCTGAAGCAATGCGAGCCGCGCCGCCGTTTCCGCGTGCAGGGCTTCCGCGGCACGGCGCCGCTCCCCCTCCAGCGCCTCCCTCACAGACATCGAGTGCGAGAAATAGAGGAACAGCACCACAACGACTGCGACGACCGTCGCGATGCTCAGAAGCGACTGGCGCGCAAGCCCTGAGTCGCGCAGGAGCGATGCGGTGATATCGGGGGCACCGGTCAGACCTGCGAGCTTGGCGCCGATGACAGTGCCCAGGGGGATGGACAGCACGAGACCCCAGATGGGCAGTCGCCCGCGATAAGGGATTCGTATCAGAGTCGTGCAGGCCCAGCAGCTCAGACCGATCGCATTGGCCGTGATGAGATCATATGCAAGGGATGTTGGGCGCTGCAGATCGCTGATGAGTGCGATCGCGCAGCACACGGCAACCGTAAACAAGCCGGTCGCATACTCTGTTTTTCGCCATGAGACCGGCAGGATGGGCGAGGACGTTGTACGCAGCCGCATGAAGTCCATTTCCCCGGGCACAGGTGCTAAGTGTGGCACGGGCGAAGAATGCCGGTTTCCCGGTCCCGGCTACACCCGGTGCGACGATTGGGCCTTTTGTGGCCCTGAACTGCATAAGGCAGGCGTGAACTGCCGGCTGAGCGGGTGAGAAGCTGCGCGTCTCAACTCTCTCATAACCGGCTGATTCTACAAAAAATCATCGTTCGTCACATTGGCGCAATGCCACCCAGGTGCGCTTCCGAGCAGTCCAGTCGTCCAAAACAGCCCCTTCGTCGCAGTGTCCGGCGAGCAATGGTGAGGCCAAGCACGATGGTCTTTCGGAATCTATCAGGAGGCCCGCCATGCAATCCGCCGACCGACTCCACGCACTCGATGCCGTCAGAGCTTCAGCCCTGCTCCTCGGCGTCGCTCTGCACGCCGCCCAACCCTATGTCGCCGGCCTGTATTGGCTGACACGCGAGCCGCCGGACAACATCATCGCCGGCCTGTGGTACACGATTCACATGTTCCGCATGCCGTTGTTCTTTCTGATCGCGGGATTCTTCGCTCGTGTGATGCTCGAGCGGCGCGGGCCAGCCGGCTTCATCAAGGACCGATGCCGGCGCATCATGCTGCCCCTCGTCGCCGGGGTCCCCATCCTGATGCTGCTCACCGGTCTGGCTGCAGTCCTCGGTGGTCTCGCCGTGGGGATGGATGTACGGGGCATTCGCCCGCCCCCGTCTCCGCCACATCACAGCGTGCTTGCGAGCATCAATCTCATGCACCTGTGGTTTCTCTACTATCTGATTCTCTTCTACGCGGCCGCGCTACTCTTGCGACTGGCGTCGGCTGCAGGATTCGGCCGAAGCGGGCGCCTGGCGGCGGCGGTCGACGCGATGGTCGCGTGGCTGGTGGGCAGTGGTTGCGCGCCGTTCATTCTCGCGGTCCCTGCCGCCCTCTACTATTGCCAGCTCAAAGACTGGTCACCCTGGGGCGGCCTTCCGGCCCCTTTCTCAATCATTCCCGATGTCGGAGCGCTCATCGCCTACGGCTCGTTCTTCGGAATGGGTTGGCTTCTGCAACGCCGTCAGCAGTCGCTGCTTTCCTTGCTGCAGGCGCGCTGGCCGGTCTACGGCGTGCTCGCGATTGCGGCATGGGCTGTGTGCCGTCTGCTCGCTGGCTCCACGCCGCACTGGGGGCCGTTTCTCAAGGATCTGCCCCTCTTGACCTACACCGCCTGTTACATCATCGGGGGCTGGTGCTGCTCGTTCGGCCTGATCGGTCTCGCGATGCGCTTTCTGTCAGGCTACAGCGCCGTGCGGCGCTACCTTGCCGATGCGTCCTACTGGATCTATCTGCTGCACATCGCCGTTCTTATTTTCTTCAGTCAGCTGCTGCACCCACTGCGCTGGGCTGCGCCAGGCAAGTATCCACTGACTATCGCGGCCGCGATGGCGGTATTGGTCCTTAGCTACCACTTCCTGGTTCGATTCACGTTCATCGGCGCGATACTCAACGGTCGACGACACGCTCGCGCGACAATGGAAAAGGTCGACGGCGAGAATAGCCCTAGCCGGGGTTATGCGCTGTCATCGCGCCGATCGCATTGTTGACATGGGTCTTACAACTGGCCGTGTCGCCCTTGTCATTGTCGACCTTCGCGCTCACGAGCTCTTTCTGTGCGGCCATCTTTTCCACACCCGCGGGCATTTTGAGGAGCATCAGCATTGCCTGGTCCATGATCTTGTCGCAGCTGAGGTCTTTCGGTGCGGGGGGCACCGCGGCGCTATCAGCCTGGGCGAGGCTCAAGACCGGCAGGCCGAGCACCAATGCGCAGATGAAGCTGAGTCCGACTGTGCGGATATTCATGCCCAGAATCTGCCGTGCAGCTGTTGCGCGCTCAAGTGTCGAACGCTGCAAGTGACGTCAGAACCCGCTGACCGGCCACGCATGCAGTGCGCCGATTTTGTTCAGCGGGTAAACAACTCCGTCACGATGCCATCCATGGGGATGTCATGCGGCTGCGGATGGATGGTGGGCAGCTGCGCATCCGCGAAGGCGATGCCGATGGTGCGAGGACGCGGTCTCGCCGCCGCCAAGGTCCGGTCATAGAAGCCACCGCCGTAGCCGAGTCGGTAGCGACCCGGATCGAATCCGACCAGCGGCACGACCAGGATGTCCGGGGTGACGACATCGCGCTCAGGCGGGACCGGAATGTTCCAGTGCCCGCGCTTGAGCGCCACGCCGGGCCGCCAGCGCCAGAACTCCACCGGCGCCGCGTCCTGCACGACCACCGGCAGCCCCACCGTGCCGCCGGCCTCGACATGCTCGCGGGCAAACTCGCGTAAATCGATCTCACCGCGGATCGGCCAGTACACACCCAGCACCGGATAGCTGACCACGTCGATGACCGAGCGCAGGTAGTTGATGACCGGCTCGCTCATGCGTTTGCGATCGGCCGGGTCACGTGCCATGCGACGCGCGATGATCGCGGCACGCTTGCCCTTGCGCCAGGTCTTGATCTGTTCCCAGGTCGAGGGTGCGGCTTCGATTTCAGGCGCGAAGCACACCGGGGAGCTGTTCTCGCGCGGTTCGTCCGAATGGTTCATGGCATTCGCACTATGCGACCGGCCGTCAAGGGTGGCAAGCTGGTGCGAAACCACTCTTGCGCAGGAGCCGAGCGTTGCAGGATGTCATCGTTGTGGGAGGCGGTCCGACCGGTTTTATCACCGCCCTGGGTCTTGCCCGAGCGGGAATCCGCGTGACGGTCATCGAGGCGGAGCCGAAGATCGTCGATTCACCGCGCGCGGCGGTGTACCACTGGAGCGTCGTCGCAGGGCTCGAGAAGCTCGGGATTCGCGCGGAGGTTGAAAAGGCCGGCTTTGCGAAACAGGACTACACCTATCTGGTGCACAAGAGTGGTGAACGAATCAATTTCAGCCTGGACGTGCTGAACGGTCACACTCCGTATCCGTATAACCTGCACCTCGGGCAGCATCGACTCGCCGACATCGCACTACGCCGTCTGACCGGCTATTCGCACAGCAGTGTGCATTTCAATACGCGGCTGACGGGACTGAGCCAGGATGCCGATGGCGTGACCCTGCAGGTGCAGACTCCCGGCGGAACCGAGGAAATGCGCGCCAAGTGGGTGATCGGCGCGGACGGCGCGGGCAGTACGGTGCGGCGCCAATCGGGCCTCGATTTCGACGGCATGACATGGCCCGAGCGCTTCGTCGCGACCAATCTGTATTTTGATTTCGAGCGCTACCACTACTCCCGCGCCACGTTCCTTATTGATGAGGTCTACGGCGCGGTGATCGCCAAGATCGACAATGAGGGTCTGTGGCGCTGTACCTATATGGAGGATGCGGCCCTGTCGGAAGAACTCCTGATGGAGCGCCTGAAACACGTATACGCCGCCATCGTCCCCGGTGCCGACTACAGCATCGAGCGCGCGACGCCTTACCGCATGCATCAACGCTCCGCGGCCCGTTACCGGATCGGCCGCGTCGCGCTGGTCGGGGATGCAGCCCATGTCACCAATCCCACCGGTGGTTTGGGACTCACGTCCGGATTGTTCGACAGCTTCGCACTGTACCCGGCCATGGCCGCGGTCATTGCGGATGGCGCGGATGAGTCGGTATTGGACCGGTATGCCGCCTCGCGCCGCGAAATCTTTCTGAATCTGGTTTCACCGCAGGCCATCGCCAACAAACGACTTATCTATCATGCGAACGGTGGGGGCGCACATCTGGAGGAAGCGCTGGTGTCGCTGCGCCGCCTGCGGACGGATCCTGAATTCGTGCTGCGTCGACTGATGTTTCTGCAGTCTCTTGAATCGCCCGCGACGGGCCCCGGATCAATTCCATAGCGGCAATGCTAGAGTACGACTCGGATCAGCATCGGGGGCTTTTTGATCAACCGGCGGACATTTCTTGCAGCCGCTGCGGCTTCGGCCCTACCCGCAATCACCAGCGCGCGGCCGAATCCTATCCGCGCAGACATCGAAGTCCCGCCGCCCGTCGCGGTTCACACCTGCCTCATCGATGAGCGCTATGCGTCCGGTCGAACTGTCGGTGGCCTGCTGTGTGGCGCGGGCGTCGATGTGCACGCTATCCCGAAAGGGGACGTGACACAGGTTTGGCTGCGCCGGCTCGGCCCGGCGTGGCAGAGCGGACCCATCACCGTCGCCGGACTGACTGCGCGTCCGGCGCTGTTCTGCCTCGAGCAGTTGGCCCGTGGCTGCGGTTTACACCTCGTCTTCCACGCCGAGCACGTGGTGCACGCGCACGGCCGCAGCGAACACCGGCTGCTGCGCGTGGCACAGGCTGCGGATATTTCCACCCGTGACCTGGAACTGGCCGGGCTGCTGTGGCCCTCGCGTATCGCGCAAGTCATCGCAACTCACGGGACTCGCACCACTCATTCCGGGCGCCGCCGCATCGGAGTCTCCCAAGCCGGCCCGCATCCCCCCCCGCCATCCGGCGCGCAGCTGCTGACCTCCTGGATCATCGCTGCCGCCTGAAGCCTGACCCCGGGGATCCCCACAGAAGCACGTAAGTCATTGATTTTTTTGCGGCCGAAACGAAATATGCATAGACGCAAGAAGTCTATCTAAGATATTGAGCGGCCTGGTTCCCAGGCCTATCATCCTCGGCCTCCCAACCATCGGTACCACCTTGGCTAGCTGGAAAGAACGCCTCACCGACCGCATGCCGGTCGACCTCGCACGCGAAATCGACACCTTCGAAGGCCAGATCGAGCTCAAGAAACAGGGCCGGATCGAGGACAAGGTGTTCGCGGAGACGCGGCTGCGTCGCGGAGCCTACGGCCAACGTTACGACAACGGTCAACGCCATGATGGCCTGGCCCCGCAGACTCTGCCGTTTCCGACGCCGGCGACCAAGGGGGTCGATACGGTGTGGGATGCGCCGGGCATGCAGCGCATCAAGATCCCGTTCGGAGGCATGAATCCCGAGCAGATGGATGTACTCGCGGATGTCGCCGAAGAATACTCCGATGCCATCTGCCACATCACGACCCGCCAGGACGTGCAACTGCACTACGTGCATATGGACGACGCGCCGGACCTGATGCGGCGGCTGGCGTCCGTCGGCATCACCAGCCGCGAGGCCTGCGGCAACTCGGTGCGCAACGTCACCGCCTGCCCGCTCTCCGGGGTCTGCCGCTGCGAAGCATTCGATACGACGCCCTACGCCAAGGCGATGGCCTACCACCTGCTCGGCCACCCCGACACCCAGGAGATGGGCCGCAAGTTCAAGATCGCGTTTTCCGGATGCAAGACCAGCAGCTGCGGTCTGACCAATATTCACGACTTAGGCTTCATCGCCAAGACCTGGCAGTCGAACGGGGTCACACACCGTGGTTTCGAGGTGACGGTCGGCGGCGGACTGGGCGCGGTGCCCTACGATGCGAAGCTTTTCGATGCGACCGTGCCCGAAGAGGAAATCCTGCCCCTCGCACAGGCCACCTGCCGCGTGTTCGCGCGCCTCGGCGAGAAGCGCAATCGCGGTCGTGCACGTATGAAGTTCCTGATCGAGAAGATCGGCTTCGATGAGTTTCGCCGCCTGGTGCTCGAGGAGCGCAAGATTCTGCGCCCCGATCCGCGCTGGACCGAGTACCTGAAGGACGTCGAGCGCTACCACGAGACTTCGGCCCGGCCCGCCTCCACTTCGGATGCGACCTCGCTCGACCCGGCATTCAAGGCTTGGCGCGCGACCAACGTGTACGCACAGCGGCAACCAGGCTACGTCGTGGCAACGATCACCCTGCCGCTGGGCGATTTGACCTCCTGGCAGATGAGGCAGCTGGCGAATGTCGCCCGCAAGTACGTGGGCGACAATGTGCGCGCCACGGTCGAACAGAACATGATCCTGCGCTGGGTTGCCGAAGGCGACCTGCCGGCGCTGTTCGCCGAACTGAAGCAGCTGGACCTGGCGCTGCCCGGCGCGGGCAAGATCGAGGATGTGGTGACGTGCCCCGGCACCGACACCTGCAAGCTCGGCATCGCGGCCTCGCGCGGTCTTGCCGCGGTCGTCCATGAGAGCATGGTGCAGCGGCAGAAGGACGGCGCGATCGATCCGGCCGTGCGCGACCTGCACATCAAGATGTCGGGCTGCTTCAATTCCTGCGGCCAGCACCACCTGGGCGACATCGGTTTTTACGGCGTGTCGCGCAAGGTCGGCGGCGCGGCCGTACCGCACTTCCGCGTGCTCATGGGCGGGGAGTGGGAGAACAACGGCGGCACCTACGGTCTGACCATCGGCGCGGTGCCTTCGAAGCGCATCCCCGAGTTCATCGACCATGTTACTCAGCGTTATCAGGCCGACCGCAAGGACGGCGAGCGCTTCAAGGACTACGTGGCCCGCATCGGCAAGAAGGCCTGCAAGGAGATGGTCGATGCCTTCTCGGCCGTGCCTGCCTATGCCGTGGACCGCAGCTTCTATTCGGATTGGCGTGATCCGCGCGAGTTCACGATCTCCGACATCACCACCGGCGAGTGCGCCGGTGAGGTCGTGCTGCAGATCGAGTTCGATTTGCAGGCCGCCGAACAGCGCAACTTCGAGGCCCAGGTGCATCTGGAGCAGAACGACCTGAAGAAGGCCGATGAAGCGGCCTATCAGTCCATGCTGATCGCGGCGCAGGGACTGGTGCGCACGCAGATGCGCGACATCACTGATGATCCGGAGCAGATCGTCACCGAATTCAAGAAGCGCTTCTACGATACGCAGCTGTTCCAGGCGCCGGACGCCGGCCAGTACGCCGGTGGCAAATTCGCCCTGTATCTGCTGAACCGGCATGCCGACAAGAATCCCGAGCTCAGCCTCGACCGGGTGCGGCACCTGGTCGAGGAAGCGCAGCTGTTCATCGAGGCGGCCTACAGCTGCCACCATCGGATCACCGAGCAGCGTGCCCGTGCCATGGCAGCCTTCAACCTGCCTGCGGCCGCAGAAGCGACGGTATAGAACTCGTGGATTTGCAAAAGTTCGGGATCAAGCTCTTTGCGGTGGATGCGAAGGGCGTCGATATCCTCAAGCTCATTCCCATGTACCACCGCTGGATCCAGCATAAGGCGCTGGATGACCTGCTCATTGACGTGGCCGACTACAGCCACGTACCGGCCGGACCGGGAGTCATGCTCATTGCCCACGAGGGCAATTACGCGCTGGATGAGACGGGCCACGAACGCGGCGTGCTCTACTACAGCAAGCACCCCCTCGCCGGCGCGCTGCCGGAGCGGCTCGCGCAGGTCACTCGCAAGGTGCTGAAGGCCGCTCAACTGATGACCGGGGACGCCGAACTCAACGGTGAGCTGAAGGTGCCCGGCAATGACCTGCAGTTCTTCGCCAATGACCGGCTGGCCGCCCCGAACACCGCGGCGGCATATGCCGAGCTCGAACCCACGCTCAAGGCCTTCCTTGACCGCCTCTACGCCGGCGCCCCGTATACCCTGGTGCGGGAAACCGATCCGAAGGAGCGCCTGTCCGTGCGGGTGCGTGCTACCGGACCCGTGGATCTCCCCACCCTGCTCGCGCGGCTGAACTAGCACCACTTCACGGCAGTTCCGGTGGCGCCATAGAGCGCCACTATTGCCCCATGGGGCTGCCACAACAGCTCGCAAGACTGTCACTCATCGCGGCATATCAACCCCGCGGGAGTAACGACAATGTCTGGGCGGGTGGATGTGGTTCTCGAAGTCCTGCGACGCGTCTTTGTCGAACCCATTGGCCGATTGGGCCTCGCGCTGCGGGCGGGAGCCATCGCGGTCGGGGCGGCCATTGGCCGTCAACGCTGGCGATTTGCAATCCTGGCCGTGCTGGTGCTGTGTGCCTACGCCGCGTACAAACATCCGCCGTTCGCCACGGCCCCCGGCGGTGAGGTGCTGGTGCGCACGAACCAGCTCGATGGTTCCGTGCACTCCTACAGCGCCGGGACGGTGCTGGCCATACCGGGCATACACCAGGTCCGTCTGTATTCGACCCGCGATCAGGTGTACCGGCTCACCGAGGGGGCCAGCGCCACCGGGCCCGCTCCGTTCCAGTCCACCGAAGGATTGTCGATCGGCGTCGATCTGACGGTGCGCTGGGCCATCGATCGCAGCCGCCTCGCGCAAATGTCGAAAGACTATCCGGATGATCTGAACCAGGACCTGGTGCGGCCGGCCGTCCAGGGGATCGCGTATCCGTTGTTTGCACGGCACACGGTGCGGGAGATCTTCTCGGGCCAGCGCGCCGCCATCCAGCGTGAACTCACCACGGAACTGGCCCCGAAGCTTGCCGCCATGGGGCTGGTGCTGCGCGGCGTGAGCATGGGCCAGGTCGATCTGCCGCCCGACTATCGCGCGGGCATGGAGAAACTGCTGGCCGAGGAGCTCGAGACTGAAAAGGTTCGCTACACGCTGCAGCTGAAGGAAGCGCAGGTCAAGGAGAGCGCGCTGGATGCTGAGGCGCAGAAGGTGCGCCGTGAGTCGGCCGCCGAAGCGGCCGGCCAGGAGCAGGTGATCGCCGCGCGCGCGCAGGAGGAGACCATGCAGCACATCCTGCCGTTCAAGCAGAAGCAGATCGAACAGCGCCAACTGGAGGCTGAGGCCGAGAAGGTTTCGCGCATTCGCACCGCGGAAGGTGCAGCCGAAGCGCGCCGCATCGAAGCACAGGGCGAGGCGGATTCGCGCCAGAAGCTTGCCAATGCCGAGGCGTACCGAGTCGACCTCGTCGGCAAGGCCAGCGCCGGCCAGATGGAGCGCGAGGGCGCACTGATCACCCACTATCCCCTGCTGATCCAGAAGACCCTCGCCGACAAGCTTTCAGACAAAGTGCAGGTCATCATCGCCCCCACGCCTGACGCCGGTCACTTCATCGGCTCGAATCTGATCGGGGAGACCAAGCCGTGATGCTCGTGCTGGCGGCAGCCCTGGCGATCGTGGTGCAGGACCATACACCGCTGCGCTCAGCCGCGCAGTCGGGCGCGACTGAACTGACCTCCCTCTCGCAAGGCGATGTGCTCGAGGTGCGCGGTGAGAACGCCGGCTATCTGCAGGTGTACAACTACCGGCGCGAACGCGGCGGCTTCCTGCGCAGCGATACCGTCCGCTCGCTGGGGCTGACCGCAACGGACGCCCCCGAACTGCTCGCTGTGCTGCGCTTCCTGCGTGAGAGCCGCGGCTCCGAAGCGCTCGGAATCAGCTATGGCGCCGCATATCTGAAGGCCGTCCCAGCGCAGGCGCTGACGGCCGAGCCGCTCGAAGCGATTGCCCACATGGCCGAGCGGCTGGCCGATGTCGCTTCAGGCGGCAGCGGCACCGGAATCGATGTCGGTGCGCATCTTGATGTGGTTGGGCAGTTCGGAGTCCATATGCGCAGCTTCGAGCGCAACGGGCGCATACAGATGTGCTACGACGGCGAGTTGTTCCATCGGGTCCTGGTGATGCCGAAGGCCAGCGCGGAGGAGCGCGCGCTCGCGGCCTTGAGCCTCACGCGGCCGGATTGCATTGACCCGGCGCTGGGCCCGGCGCCGCTTGCGGCGCTTGATCAGGAGCGCGCTGCCATGCTGGGCGGGATAGCCGAGCAGGAACTGACACCGCTGACGCGCAGCCGGCTGCGTGCCCGACGCGCCGCCGTGTGGGCCACCATTGCCTTCGAGCAGAAGCGACATGGCCAGTCCGCGGCACTGGCGGGACAGCGCGCTTTGACCGCGCTGCTGGGTGTACGGGCCAACGACCTCGGTGAGGATCGCAGGTCCGAGTATGTCGATACCGTCGTGCGGGTCGGCGCCAGCCGCTGGGCCGCCGCGCTCGCAGCGCTACCGACCAATCCCCTCACGTCGGGCACGACACCGGATGAACCGGGCCAGACCTGCGTTGCCTTGAAGAATCCACAGGCCGGTGCCGCACCCCTCGTACAGCGCTGCACCTACGGTATCCCCTGGATGGCCTCAGCGCAGGTGCTCGCGCAGGGCCAGGCCGTGGTACTGGCGGTACAGCCGCTTCCGAAGTGGCGCGAACTGTGGGTATTCCACAAGCACGGCCCAACCTGGATCGTCGATGTACTGCCGCCCGGCTACAATGATCCCGATGAGGGGTACATCGAGTATGCCGGCTATGTACCGGCCACGCGGCGGCTGCTGATCACGCGTGAGCTGAAAGACCACGGTCGCTTCGTGCGCAGCTTCGAGGAGCTGCGGCTCGATGATCTCGTGACCGTCAAGCAGGCCAGCCGCCCGGGGCTGCTGCGCGACTTCGGTCGATGGGCCGATGCGGGGTGGCGACGGGATACGCTGGCGCTGCATTGAGCGCCTGCCCCAGGCGCTAAGTGCTGATTGAGTCGAAAATGGCTACCATTGGCCGTCAGGGAAGAAATAACGCGCGCAGCGCAACAAGATCCAACCGCCCCGGGAATCAGGAGGACTCGCAATGCCATGGTTACCGGCTCCTTCCGGCATGATGCGCGTGCTGGCCCTCTATGTGCTGCTAACGGCTCCCACGCACAGCCAGACGGCTGCTGATAATGCAGTTGGGGCGGCGCCCGCGGAGCGGGTCGCGACCGAGGTGTTGACCCCGCCGGTCATAAAGAGAATTGACCCCGGCTCCCACTATCCTACGTATGAGTACGAACACGGCGTCGAGGGTTGGGTACTTCTCGGCTACATGGTGGATACCAAGGGCAGCCCGTTTGAGATCACCGTCGTCGATTCGAGTGGCAATCCGGATTTTGAACGTGCCGCGACAAAGGCGATGGAAAGCGCAAAACTCGAGGCCGGCATGCTGAACGGCCAACCTGTCGAGTCCGCATCCGAACTTAAATTAGTCTTTACGATCGTCAATGGCCATGCGAGTGCCGGCAGAGCATTCGTCCAGACCTACGACACTTTGATGGCTGCCATCAAGGCGAATGATAGGGCGGGAGCAGACGCCGCGATGAAAGGGCTGACGGTATCCAGCCTATATGAAGACGCTTATTTTGGTCTCGCAAGCTACCAATATGCGCGCGCATGGGGAGATGAAGCACAGCAGCTTGCAGCCCTCAAAAGGGCAATCGCCAATGATCACTCCGCACATTATCTGCGTTCGAAGGAATTCCAGTCCGCATTGCTTGAGATCATGAAGCTCGAACTCAAGGAACATCTGTACGGCGCAGCACAAGTGTCGTGGCATGACCTGCAAGCATCAGGAATTGACCCTGCCGTAAAAGCACAGATAAAGCCGGTGTTCGACCGACTCGACAAGCTGCGTTCCGATGACACGGCATTTGATGTCACGGGGTCGTTGGCGGACGGCACCTGGCACCAGACTTTGTTAAAGAAGAACTTTCGGGCACAGGTCACCAATGGCCATATTTCCGATGTGAAACTGCGTTGCGCGAGAGGCTTTGTCCGTTTCGCATTCGATCCGGCGATTCAGTACCACGTGGAAACCAGGTACGGTTCGTGCACCATGGAGATCGAGGGTGATCGGGGAACACAATTCGTGCTCACTCAATTCTGATCTGCAATACGAGGCCGGTGGCCAGCCATGATTTTTGAAACCGTACCCTCCGGGGGCTGCCGCTCCTACCTGATCGGCTGCGAAGACAGCTGCGCCGCGGCGCTGATCGATCCGGAACTGAGCCAGCTGGACCGCTATCGGGCGCTGTCGACCAAGCATGGCCTGCGCGTTCACTATCTCATCGACACTCACACTCATGCCGATCATTTTTCGGCGACGCGCCAGCTGGCGCGCGAACTCAATGTGCCGGTGGTAATGCACCGGGCCAGCCCGGCACCTTTTGTCGATCTGCGACTGGAGGGCGGGGAAATGCTGGCCATCGGTCGGCTGCGTTTGCAGGCATTGCACACCCCGGGGCATACCGCCGACTCCATGTGCCTGTCGGTCGCGGACCGCGTGTTCACGGGCGACACACTGCTCATTGGCGCGACGGGGCGCACTGACCTGCCCAGTGGCGATGCGGGAAGTCTTTACGACAGTCTGTTTGGAAGCCTGCTCAAACTCGATCCGGCGCTGCTGGTGTTTCCTGCACACGAGTACAAAGGTCGCTCCCACACGACTCTCGGGGAGGAAATCGCCACAAACCCGCGACTGCAGAAGCGTGACCGCGGGGAATTCACCGAGATGATGCGGAACCTCAATCTCACCATGCCCACGCATGTCACCGAGGCGCTGCGCACCAACATGAGCGGCGGCAAGACCGTGGCCCAGATGCTGGCTGACGCGGCGGCGATTGTCCCCTTCATGTCCCTCGCCGAGCTGCGTGCAAGCCTCGATGCGCCGCGCGCCGGTTTGCTGGTATTGGATGTGCGGGAGCGCGATGCCTACGAGTCCGGTCACATACCCGGGGCGGTGCACCTGCCGCGCGGCCAGCTTGAACTGCGGGTCAATGATGAATTGAAGGATCCGACACAGCGAATTCTGGCGTGCTGCGAATTCGGGCGCATCTCCACGTTGGCCGCGGCAACGCTGCGCATCATGGGATTCCAGGCAGCCGTAGCCCTCGACGGCGGCATGAAGGCCTGGCGGGCGGCGGGTTATCCGCTTTCGCACGGCTCAGGGGCCTGACCACCGCCGCCGGTTATTGTCCAGTTCGCGTTGACGCCCGATTTCTGCCAGAGGTAGAGTGCGCAACGTTTTGAGATCAAAGGGATTCGATCTTGCTAAATCCATGGACAGGACTGCGCTCGGCGGCGATCGCGATTGCAACGACGCTGCTGCTGGCGGGATGTGGAGGGGGCGGTGACGGCGGTGCTGCCACCAGCGTATCGGCCACCACCCCGGCGATCACTTCGCAGCCCCAAGCGCAGAATGTGACGACAGGAAGCACCGCGACCTTCAGTGTCACGGCAAGTGGGAGCGCCCCGCTCAGCTACCAGTGGAACAGGAACGGCACGGCGATCGCCGGTGCCACAGGCGCGACCTACACGACTGGCGCGACTGCGCTCACGGACTCGGGCGCGACGTTCTCCGTGGTCGTCAGTAACTCCATGGGCCAGGTCACGAGCAGCACCGCAACGCTCACCGCCTTGGATGCGGCAGCCATCACCTCGCAGCCGCAGTCTCAGACGGTGACGACGGGTGATACGGCCACGTTCAGCGTGGCGGCCACTGGCAGCTCCCTGAGCTATCAGTGGAGCAAGAACGGCACCGCAATCAGCGGCGCCACCGCTGCCAGCTACTCCACCCCGGCCGTAACGCTGGGCGATTCAGGGGCGACCTTCACGGTTGCGGTAAGCAATGCAGCCAGCAAGGCAACCAGCACCTCCGCCACTTTGTCCGCGAATGCCGATCCGGAAGGCCTGTACCTGGGCACATTGCACTACGCGATTGCCGGAACGACACTGCCGATGTTCGCGATCGTACTGAAGGATGGCACTGCCGCCGCGTTCGTGACGGATCATGTCCTGGCGGTCAACGCCCCGGTGGGCTATTCGCTTCATGGCATTTCCGTGAAGCCGACGGGAGCGAGCTTTTCAAGCTCCTACACGGCGCTGCTGCAAAGTGGCTATCTGTTCGCGAACAATCAGCCCACCGCAACCGGCACGATGACCGGCACGATCGTGCCCGGCAGCTCAATCAGCGGGACCTTCGTCTCGGATTCCGACAATGGAACGTTCCAGCTTGCCGCGATGGTCTCCGACTACAACCGGGCTGCGACATTTGCGACCACTGCCGGCACGTATGCCTATGACTCTCCGTATCGCGCCACCACCACGTCTCCCGAGAGTGTCTTCCATACCGTGACCACGGGAAGCGGGGATGGATCGGGCAGTTCTACGACCAACATCGGTTGCACCAGCACCGGGGTGACCAATACCATTCCCAATCCGGCGCATAACGCCTATCTGGTTACCGCCGATTTCGCCTGCGCCGTGCCGCCGAACCTCTATCCGACTCTCGCCTTTACAGCGCTCTCGGCATTCTTTCCGGCCGGCACGGGGGCGGGCATCGTCGGCACGAGTGCCTTCAGCGTCGATACCACAGTGATCATTACGGACGATCCAGTCGAGTCGGTTGCCTACATGATCATTTCGGCCAAGCAGTAAATCCGGACATATCAAGGCTTGCGGGCGACAATCAGCGAGTAGTAACCCCCGCCGGTGTTGAAGGCTTCAACGCCGGTGAAACCGGCCGGCTCCAGGAAGCCCCGCAGTTCCGGCAGGCTGTACTGACGGCCGCGGGTGCCGATCAGCATCAGAATCGAAAATGCGGCGGCCGGCAGCGGGCCGCAGCCATCATCGTCCATCAGGATTTCGTGCAGCACGATGCGGCCGCCTGACGGCAGTGCATCAAAGGACTTCTTCACCAGCAGCCGGCAGGTCTCATCGGACCAGTCGTGCAGGATGTTGGACAGGAAGTGCGCGTCATGGCCGCTCGGCCACGCCTGCGTAAACATGTTGAGGGCCTGGGTGCGCACGCGCGGCGCTGCACCGGATGCTTCGATATATCGATCCGCCTCGGCGCAGACCGCGGCGATTTCCATCACCGTCGCGCGCAGCGCGGCATGCTCCTTCGCGATCGCAATCGAGAACACCGCGGAGCCACCCCCCACATCGAGGAGGCTGCGGACCTGCGCGAACAGCGGCTGCACGCTGACGGCCTTCGCCGCGGCGCAGCTGTGTGCGTTCATGAAGGCGGTGATGATCCTGGCCAACTCCGGCGGCATCTCGCCGCGTTCCCACTCGGCCACTGCCGACTCGTACGCCTCGGCCTTTACCTGCGGTCGCAGTGTCGCGAGCAACTGTGCATGCAGTGGCTGGGTTTCGCGGAAGCGGTGCAGCAAGGCTCCCGCGTAGCCTTCGGCTTGTGGATGAAGCCAGGTGCGCGTTGCGGCAGTCGCCCGCCAGCGCCCGTCATGCCGCTCAAGGAAGCCCAATGCAGCCAGCAGGCTCAAATGAATCGCGAGGGGCCGTGCGGGAACCGCCAGCCGCGCCGCGAGTTCATCGGTCGTCAGTGACTGCGCCGACAGCGCCGCAAAGGTGCCGACTTCGTCCGCCACGGTCAATACCGGCAGGCGATACATCGCCAGCCAGGTATCCCAGACCAGCCGATCATCCATCGTTATCGGAAGTGTGCTCATCATGCCCCCTGTTTTGGCCAATTTGACCCTAAGAGCGGGCTGCAGGATATCCTGCACGCAGCAGGTTTAACCGGAATAACACCATGCTCGCTGACAAAGCTGCCACCGCCGATGCGACCGCCGTACGGGTAGCTCTGTGGCGGGCCATGCATGTGCAGGTCGACCCTCCCCCCCATGTGCTCGAAGATGAGATCGGCCTGCGGCTCGCCGCCCCTGATGAGGGATGGCGGCAGCGTCCGGACATGGATATCCACGGCACGCGCGGCTATCGGGCCGGGGTCGTCGCCCGCGCACGCTTCATCGAGGATCTGGTCAGCGATCAGGTGCTGCGGGGAATCGCGCAATATGTGCTGCTGGGCGCAGGCCTGGACACCTTCGCGCAGCGTCGGCCAGAGGTCGCTTCCGGCCTGCGAATTTTCGAGGTGGACCAACCGGGTCCTTCGGCGTGGAAGCGCCAGCGCCTGATCGACCTGCGTTATGGTGTGCCGCAGTGGCTGCGGCTCGTACCGGTCGATTTCGAGGCGGGTCAGTCCGGCTGGGAGCAGCTCGCGGCCGCTGGCTTCGATGCCGGCCAGCCGGCGGTCGTGGCCTCCACCGGTGTTTCCATGTATCTCACCCACGAAGCAAATCAGGCGACGCTGCGCCGGGTCGCGGCATTCGCTCCCCCCTCGACACTGGCGATGACCTTCCTGCTACCCCTGGATCTCATCGATCCGGCCGAGCGCCCGCAACACGAGGCGCTCCATGAAAGGGCGCGAGCCTCCGGCACTCCCTTCCTCAGCTTCTACCGGCCGAGCGAATTGCAGGCCCTGGCCCGCGAAGCCGGATTCACGCGGACTGAGCACATATCGACGGCCGACCTCACAAAGCGCTACTTCGGCGGTCGAACCGATGGCCTGCGGCCGGCGACGGGTGAATCATTCCTCCTTGCATCATGCTGAGTGCGAATCTCATACAGTGGCCTGCGATGGTGGTGACGGTTGCGGCAGCCTGGTATGTCGCCTCGGCGCACAAGGGGCGCCGCAGACTCGGCTTCTGGCTGTTTCTGGGGAGCAATGTCCTGTGGGTCGTCTGGGGCGCCTACAGTCATGCCTATGCACTCATCGTGCTGCAGGTGTGCCTTGCTGCGATGAATATCCGCGGCGCCCGGCGCAACGAAGCCGCTTAGCGACAGCGGATCGCGTTTCACTTCGGGCGTCGGGTTACCTTGATATTTTCGAGGTAGTTGTCGGATTCGCTTACCACGACGTCGGATTGGATTTCATCGCCCGCAGCGACTTGGTGCAGATCTTCTTGTTTTCCCACATCGTAGGACATGGTCATCGCTCCCATGAACCCGGGTATGGCGCCGTGTTGCACCACGATGCGCCGATCCGCAGCATCGACTGACTTGATGGTGCCGGCCAGCTTGAAGTGCCGTGCGGCAGCCGTCGCCGTTTGTGCCGGCGCATGTGCATGCGGCAGTTCCGCGCCCGCATAGGCGCTGAAGGTCACGGAGATGGCTCGCGCCGGGATCGGCGCAGCCGGATCGTAGTGTGCAACCACGGACAATTCCGCCCCCTTGGCGAGCATCACGGGTGTACTGAAGATGTACGGCGTCGGCCACTGCAACGGTATGTCCTTGGCAAACAGCAGCACCTGCCTGGTTCCATCGGGCATCTTTGCCGCGACCTCAAGGGACTGCAACCCGGGTGTGAGCTGCGGCTGCAAGGCCATGAGATTCATGTCGGAGTCGAGCTTGCGGGTCGTGGTTGCTCCAAGAACCACATCAACGATCGCCCGCGACGACGGTGCATCGGCGAAGTACAGGGCGAGGGATCCCTCATCGAGCGCCGGCTCCTTCGCACCGTCATACTGGATATCCGCGACGATGTGAGCGCCGGCGGGCAAGCGGTAGGCCAGTGTCGCCGGCAGGCTGACGAAACCGCGCCATGGCGTCCAGCTGCCGAGCCACTGGCCGGTTTCCTGGACCGCAAAGGTGACCGCATGGACCACCCGACGATCGCCGGGCCGGTATTCCAGGCCACGCAGCCAGTGCTCACGCTTCAACTTCGGATCGACGACCATCCGCTTGATGAGCTGTGTGTCCTGGGGCTTTACCGGATTGGCCGCAAGGCTCAGCAGCAGATCGGGCTTGCCCAGCACCCAGCGATCGAATTCCACGTGCGCCTGGACGACCTTCGGCGCCGCGGAAGTCGCGGCGACCTGGGTATAGACCGTGCCGTTATTGCGCGGCCCATAGCTCTCGGCCCACGAAGCGAGAAAGTCAATTTCCCGCTGCGTGAGGCTATTGTCATTGGCGAAATCACCGATTCCATCCGCGGCGGCCCAGGGCGCCATGTGGTGATCCAGCGCGTCCTGGCGAATCTGCCAACGTGCAGCGTATGTCTGCTCATACGTGACGAGTGGGAAGGCCAAGCCCTTGTCCACGTGGCACATGACACAGTGGTCATCGAGGATGCGGACGATTTCGCGGTCGAACTGCACGGTCGTCGTGGCTTGCGCATGGGCGCGGGCCAGTTGCGGCGCGATGACCCAACTCACCACCGTGCACGCGGCCAGCGCCATGGATGAGGAGCAAGTCTTCATGCCAGGACCGGCTCGGCCGTACCTTGTACGACCTTGAAGGTGAAGGGGATGGTGCGCACCTGGTCGTGGCGCTGGAATTGGGCCCAGACGCGGAAGATGCCCGCCTTGGGCATCCGGGCATCGAAGGTGACCTTCGGTCCGCCGCGGATCGTGGCCAGATCGGCATCCGGCGCGATGATGTATTCCGGTACGCCTATCCCATCCTCCTGCTCCACCACGAAGTTGATCGGATGGGAATGCACGTAACACTGCAGATCCTCACTCATCAGCAGCATATGGCTGAATTGCCCCAGATAGGTCTGCAGATCCGTAATGGGTTGGCCGGTACCCGTGTCCGTCAGGTAAAGACTCAAATGGGTGTACTGGCCCGAGGCCGGTTGCGCCGGGTCGAACGACAACGCGGCGGTGATATCGCCCGCGCTTTTCTTCCAGGTCGTGTCGGGCAGCAGATGCGCGCTATCCCCGGCCATGTCGCCCGCATAGTCCGCCGTCACGAACGGCGCGTTGAGGAACTGGCCGGAACCTCCCTTGGGCATGAAGTCGCATAGGACCTGGTAGTAACCCGGCTTCGGAACCGCCGTCTCGATGGACCAGGTGCCGTCATCAGCCATTGTCGGGTGGATGTGTTCGAAGAACTCCAGATCCTGGCTGATGACGAAAAGATGGAACCGCTTGGTGTGTACGACTTCGAAATCCTTGACGACCTCACCGGTGTCGGGCCGCAAGAACGTGAAGAAAAATTTCACCCGCTCACCCGCACGCACCTGCTTCGGTTCGGTGCGCAGTACGAGCTTGAAGTCCCGGGTGTCGTAGGGCCTGGTCTGGATGAGCACCATGCCGCAGATCGGGCAGGTACCGGGTGAGGTCGAGGTGAATGACGGGTGCATGGGGCACACCCAGGCAATCTCCTCATCCGGCGGATCATCCAGTGGACCCAACTCGTGCGCTCGCGCACGAGCTGCGACGCCGCTGCCGACGGCGAACACCGTCGCGGTCAAGCCGCGGATCATCTCGCGACGATCAACTCTCATGCGCAGACCTATTGATGAGGACTCGTGGCGTTGCCTTCATAGACGCCCTGACCCGGAATCTCATTGGCGTAGGGCCCGGTGTATTTCGCCACGTGCAGTCCGGTGCGATTGTCGGCCCAGTACATCAGGCCATCCTTGAATATCGGATAGGTTCGGGCGATACCCTGCGGAACCGGAAGCGCATACCCGACTTCCCGGGGCGTCATGGGATTGGAGATATCGATGACGCGCAGGCCGTGTCCATACCATGTCGTAAAGACCAGATCCCGAAACACCGTCGGATTGTGATTCTGCTGCGCGATCGGCCGTCGACGGGTGACTCCGTCGGGTTCGGTCGTCGGCTGCTTGAGACAATTATCGAGCAGATTGTCGGGGATCGCGAAGGCACCGACCATGGCCGGAAACGATTCCTGCTCGACCGAGACGACCCGCGCGTAATTGAGCGGGCAGCCACCGAAGTTTTCATCGCTGAGCCAGACGTAGGCCGGACGTGCCTTGGTGTTGCCGCGCACCTCGGCCGGTCGATCCGGAACGGGTATCGCGCTGTGCGTGCCGGTGGGATTCGCGTTGAACGGCGGATAAAGGTCAAATCGCGAACGGTTTTCCAGGGCCAGATACCGCTGGAGCTTCGCTTCCGGCGGCGCATTGGACGCGAGGTACGCGGCAAGCCCCGGATCATCGTCGATGACCATGTGCACGCAGTCATGGGCCAGATCGGGAAGCTTGGCGGCGTCGATGCCGGCCGCAGTGGCGACGATCGAGGTATGCAGGTTGCACCCGGCCTTGCCGGCCGCAAGGTCGGCATCGGTGTGATGCGCGATGGCTTCAGTATTCAGTACGTAGAATCCCGCCGTCGTTCCGGCCACATAACCACGCTCACCATCATTTGAAATCGAAATCGAGTGCAGCTTGTTCTGCTCGGCCTTGTTCAACGCGCCCGGCTGCCCCCACAGGTCCTTGTTGACGGAGTAGTCGATGAAGCGGCCATCCGAATACAGTCCCGTCGCATCCGGCTTCTCGTTGATGCGCGGGCCGCCCGCATCCTGCAGCGTGAAAGTCGCATCTACGCGTGGCGTCGGCAGGATGTCGCCGGTGTTCTCATCCGTTATCGCCATGACATACAAATCCGCCACAGCCAGGCCCGAATTGTTCGGATCCGGCACTGCCGGGGTCCAGATCGTCATGTAGACCAGTACCCGGTTGGGGTTGGCCGGATCGTGCCATAAATAAAATTCGTGCGACTGGCCACCAAAGTTATAGGTGCCGCTGACCGACTTGACCAGACAGGTGTTGCGGTCAATGTCATAGACGATTTCGCGGCCGATGGACTGCGTACCGCCGTTGCGAACCATGATCTGCCGTTCCTGGCCGCTCGCCGTCGTATAGGCAAGGGAGCGCAGTTCGCGGTCATCGAATCCCTGGTCACCCTGTGCCATGGCCGGAATATCCCCGACCTGCACCGGGGCGTTGCGGACCGCATTCGCCTGGATCTTGAAGATATTGATCGGGTGCTTGTGCCCTAAGCCATTCTGATGTCCGACGAAGATACATTGGCCGGCGATGCCCAGTCCGCGCGCATCACCCATGGCATCGAGATCTCCCCCCGTCCATCCCTGGGTCGCGGGGTCCTTGACCGACGGGACCGTAAGGGTCCAATGAAGGGGCGTTATGTTGCGAAACAGATGTAGCTTCTTTTCATCCAGGGCAGCCCCTGCCCGCGCATCGGCTTCGGAAGACTTGAGATCGATTTTGCCGTCCCGGCCGACGCGGCGTGAGGGCAGCTGCCCCGTCGGCGTCGCGAATGTCGAGGGCTGACAACCCGCCGGGTCGCTGGAGTAGTCGACGCACGTGTGAGTTGCCGCGGGCGTTGCCGCCTCGCCGGGCGTGCCCGCAGGCAGCGCGAGGCCCGTGCAAAGCAGTGCGAGCGGTAGCCCGCCGGCCAACGCATTCCGAACCGTCTTGATCAGCATTCGCCTCTCCCTTCATCGAGCCTGCGGGAATATCCCGCATATTGTAGCCGAAGCCTCATGAATCCCTCACATGGCCCGCAGCACTCGCAGGCGCCGCGTCAGAGCGATGATCAGAGCATCGCCCGATAGGCGGTCCGATAAGGGGACAGTGTCGCAACGGCGGCGAGAATGCCCGCGACGGAGGCGACGACCACGGTCAGCGCGATTGAAGCACCGACCCGCAGTTCGTCGTGGAACAGATGATCGTTGAGATATCCCGGCAGCAGTGCGCCCAATGCGAGACTGACGAGCGCCACCACGAAGAGGACCATGGCCGAAACCCGGCCGCGCGCCTGATTCGGGAAGATCAGTTGTACGGCCGCATACCCGCACCCGATCGGCAGGCCGATGAAGAACACTGCTGGAACCAGCAGCGCGACCGTCCAGCCGGCTTCGTGCAACAGCATCGCCGGCGCGAGCGTGAGCAGTATTCCGGTTAGGCTGATCAGACCGACACGCAGCGGCGCATCGGCGATTCCCTTGCTTTGCCAGTGGTCCGACAGGCGACCGCCGACGAACAGGCCGGTGCAGCCGCATCCCAGTGTCGTCAGGCCGAGAACCAGACCGGTCCGATCCTTGGGCCAGTGATGCATGCGTTCGAAGAAGGTCGGTCCCCAACCCAGTAGCGCGTAGTTGCAGGTGGCCTGACAACTGATCATTGCCGCGATACCGACGACCGCGCGCCAGCGCAGCCGGATGTGTGCAAATACCTGACCCAGACCAAACGCTGCCGCTGCGCCGCTCGAACTGAGCAGCAATGCGCGCCGTTTCGGTTCGCGCAGCGTCAACACCAACAGGGCGATGAGCAGGCCCGGCGCGCCGACGATGAGAAAAGTCACGCGCCAGGCGGGAATGAAACCGGCAACCGGAATTGCAACCGGCGCCATGTGACTCACGGCCTGGGCCACCAGCCCACCAATGACGAGCGCGAGACCTGACCCCAGCTGGATGCCCATGGTGTAGACGCTGACGGCGCTGCTGAGGCGCTCTTTGGGAAAAGAATCCGTGATCATCGAGAACGCACAGGGACTGAGCGTTGCCTCACCGATGCCCACGCCCATGCGGGCGGCAGCCAGCGACACGAAGCTGCGGGCCACGCTGCTGAGCGACGTGGTCATGCTCCACACGATCACGCCCATCGCAATGATATTGCGCCGGCTGAAGCGATCCGCCAGCGCACCCATCGGCAAGCCGAAAATGGTGTAGACCAGCGCGAACGCGACGCCCTGCAACAGCCCAACCTGAGTGTCGGAAATGTGCAGATCCGCCTTAAGCGGACCGACGAGAAAGGCGAGGATCTGGCGGTCGGCGTACGACAGGGTGTAGCAGAGCATGAGGACGAAGACGGTGTACCAGGCGAGGGCGCGGGGCGGATAGTCGGTCGACAGGTTGTGCGGAGCTTCCATTCCCTGAAGGCTACTGGGATTACAAGGACTTGCAACGTTTCTGACCCAGGAATGGGCACGTCGCGGATGGATTGCACCATTTAGGATCACTTTCTCTTGATTTCGACGGCGCTCTGCACTGAAAATGCGCGCGGCAAATCAGAGGGATCTCATATGGTGGCAGGCGCAGGCCCAAATGCCGGGGACACGGCATGGCTGCTGACGGCGACGGCGCTGGTGCTGTTTATGACGTTGCCGGGACTGGCGGCGTTCTACTCCGGCCTGGTGCGTCGCAAGAACGTCCTGTCCATCTCGATACAGTGCTTCGCCATCGCCTGCCTGGCGAGCCTGCTGTGGCTGCTCGGCGGCTATAGCCTCTCATTCGGCCAGGGCGGCAGATGGCAGGGGCTGATCGGTCCGCTGGCAAATATTGGCCTGGCAGGGATGACCGCCTCGTCGCGGCACGGCAGCGTGCCCGAAGCGGCGTTCGTGATGTTCCAGCTCACCTTCGCGACCATCACCCCCGCGCTCGTGATCGGCGGATTTGCCGAGCGTATCCGCTTCAGTGCGGTGTTGTGGTTCTCCGGCGCCTGGCTGCTGCTGGTATACGCGCCTTTATGTCACTGGGTTTGGGGTGGCGGCTGGCTTGCCCAGCTCGGCGTTCTCGACTTCGCCGGCGGCATCGTCGTGCACGTGAGTGCCGGCACTTCCGCGCTGGTCGCCGCGCTGGTATTGAAGCGGCGCCGCGGCTTCCCGCATACCGCGATGCCGCCGCACAACATGCCGCTGACGGTACTGGGTGCTGGCATGTTGTGGGTCGGCTGGTTCGGCTTCAATGGCGGCAGCGCGCTGGCCGCCGACGGATCGGCGTCCATGGCGATCCTGGTCACGCACATCGGCGCCTCGACAGGTGCACTCGCCTGGATGACCCTAGAGTGGATGCGCTTCGGCAAACCGAGCGTGCTTGGCGTCGTCACCGGCATGGTCGCCGGACTTGGCACGATCACGCCTGCATCCGGATTCGTCGGCCCGGGCGGCGCGATGGTGATCGGTCTGTGCGCGGGCATCGCCTGCTTCTTCGCAACCCAATTCCTGAAGCGCAGGCTGCACATCGACGATTCCCTGGACGTCTCACCCGTGCACGGCATCGGCGGGGTCGTTGGAACCATTCTGACCGGCGTGTTCGTCGATGCGCGCCTCGGGGGCGTCGGCTTTCACCCGGGCATGACCCTGGGAAGTCAGGTCGGCGTGCAGGTGCTGGGCGTGGCGGCGGCAGCGGCCTGGTGCGCCGTGGCGACATACGTGATCCTCAAGGTCATCGATGCGACGCTGGGATTGCGCGTCACCGAAGACAGTGAGCGCGAGGGGCTCGATCTGACGCAGCACGGAGAGAGCGGCTACAGCGACTGATACAGGGCGATCCCGGATTAGTTGCACTGCACCACGGGGGCGGCACAGGTAGCCGTCACCAATTTGCGCTACCCTCGCCTCCCCATTCCACAACCTCCAAGGGGCCCACATGGGTACCAGAAATCTGCGCGCTCTCTCGATTTTTCTTGCGCTCACGGTGTTCGGCACCGGTGCCGCATTCGCACAAGGTGCCCCGCGAGCCGGTGGTTTCAAGCTGCCCCCGCTGCTGATGCAGAGCACGGCGTTTGAAGACGGTGGCATCGTTCCGCAGAAGTACGCCGGCCGCGGCGGCGTGCAGCCTGACTTCAAGTTCTCCAACGCGCCCGAAGGGACCGTGACCTACGCAATCATTCTGCACGATGTCGATGTGGCCCTCGGCGGTGGCACCGGCGATGTGCTGCACTGGATGGCCTGGAATATCCCGGCCTCGGCGAACGGCATTCCGGAGGGCAAGCTGCCCGAGGGCTCGGTGAACGGCAAGAACATGACGGGCGCCAATGCCTACATGGGCCCGGGCGCTCCTGCCGGCCCGCGCTATCACCACTACATCTTCGAACTGTATGCGCTGAACGCGAAGCTCGATCTGCCCGAGACCGCAACCCGCGACGATCTGATGGCGGCCATGAAGGGCAAGACGGTTGCAAAGGCCGCCTACGTCGGCCGATATCGCAGCCCGCCTCCGACCGGTGCGGCTCCCGCCAAGTAGGCAACGCGCACGCAGCCAGGCACAAAGCAGCAGAGGGGTCGCAGCGCGCGGCCCCTCCTGGCGCCGTCGCTACACGTTCAGCCCGATCGCGCGCATCAGCTCAATACCGTTGCTTTTCGTGACGACACCGTCACGCAACCTGAAATCAAAACTCATCCGGCCCTGTTCGAGCGTGTCCTGGAAATGGACGTTGCGCAAGGAACCCTCAGGCAAGCCGGTGATGTCGGTCAGCGCCAGGTCATGCGTGCTGACCAGTCCGATGGCACCGCGCTCGATGTAGGCCCGCAGAACACCTTCGGCCCCGATGCGCCGATCCTTGGAATTCGTGCCCTGCAGGACCTCATCGAGCAGGAAGAGCAGCGCCGTAGCGCCGGTGCACAGCTCGTAAAGCTCACGCAGGCGCGTGATCTCCGCGTAGAACCTCGAGTGCCCCTTGCCCAACGAGTCGTTGATGCGGATGCT
Source organism: Steroidobacteraceae bacterium (assembly GCA_036498905.1). Taxonomy (GTDB): domain Bacteria; phylum Pseudomonadota; class Gammaproteobacteria; order Steroidobacterales; family Steroidobacteraceae; genus DAIDKA01. Next base: position 30,745 of record DASYER010000123.1, read on the forward strand.
CGCTCCGACCTGCAGTGGCGTCAATCGCAGTGCCTGTGCGCGAACCGGGGCCCCGGCCATCGCAAGAACGGTGTTTACGCCCACGGCGCGCAACAGCGTACTCTTGCCGGACATGTTCGACCCGCTGACCAGCAGCGCGTGCAGCGGGGGCCGGATGTTCACGTCATTGCGCACGCACGCCTTCGCGGGCAGCAGCGGATGGCCGAGGTCGCGTGCCTCGAAGCTCGCAGGTCCTTCTATCAGTTCGGGGAAGGGGTCTTCCGGATGCTCATACGCGTACATCGCCAGCGACGACAGCGCCTCCAGGCGACCCATGGCCGTGAGCCACCCCTGCACTGCCGCGCCATGCCTCATGCGCCAGGACTCCGCCGCGAGCGCGACGTGGACCGAGTAAAGCAATGGGATTGCGAAGAACAGCTGCACCGCCATATTCTCGCGGTGGCCGGAGAAGTCCGTGATCACCCTCAGGCGCGCGATGACCCGCGAGGCGGGCTGCGCCCGTGAAGTGAGCTGGCGCTGCACATCCCGCAGGGCCGCCGTTCCGAACTGCTCGCGCTCCACACGCTCCAGGAGACTGGACAGCAAACCGAGGTTCTCAAAGCCTCGCTCGGCCGCCTCGCCGACTGCCTCGAGACGCTTTCTTAGCAGGCTCGCGACCAAAATCTCCGCAAGGAGCACGATCACGAACGGCCAACGCACTGCCAGCAGTCCCCACAGAATCGCGGTGACGAGAAGCAGGGCCGGCAGGGTGAGTGCAACAGGTCGAATCCACGTTTCATGCAGTTGTGTGGGTGATTGCGCCCAGGTTACGAATGCATCGGGCTGCACACCAATTCCGGCGGTACCCGCGGCATCAAGGTCCTCGCGCAGGTCAAGACGCTCGCGCAGATCGCCCAGACAGGCTTGACGCTCACGGATCTCCGGCGCGGACGCCGGCGCGAGCAACCACCGCGCCAGGGTCTCCTCTCCCATTCTGGTGCGCACCGCACACAGCAGCTCGAAGAGGCCGCCGCGGTCGAAGAGGTCCAGATCCGCGGCGTAGACATGTTGGGAGTTCGCGAAGCGCTCGCCCGTGTACCCTGCCCCGGCCCAGCGATCGTTCATACGGTCAAGTCCGCGACGATAGAAATCAACGGCGCGCGCAGCACGCGCGACTATCCGCCGTAGCGAGGCATGCCATATGACCAACCACACGAAGCCCAGCAGCGGCAGTGCCGCCCAGCCGATCGAAAACGCGGGCATGAACAGCCGCGCGGCGACGGCGGCTGCGAACAGCAGCGCCACCAGCAGCCGGGCGCTCGCAATGCGCTCCTCACGCCTGGTGAGCTCAGCGACGCGGGTCTCGTGAACGGCAAGGCGCGCGGCGTACTCCTGCGCGGGACTCACGAGATCCGCCCCACCACTTCGGCCCACAATGATCTGTAGATCGCCGCCGCCGAGCTGCTCGGGGCAAAGGCCGGAATCGGGGCGCGACGTTGGGTCATCCGTTCGATCGCACTCCAATACGGCACCTCGGTGGTGAGAATGGTCGGGAACTCGGCGCGGGTCATGGCGATGATCTCGTTGTGCAGGGCCCTGCGCCGGTCGACCATCGAGAAAAACGGCAGCACGAGCAGGTCCGTCCAGCCTTCACCCGCGATGAAATCCCGCAGCTGCGTGAGCATCCGCATCGACAGCGGCGTCGGAACCACCGGCACGATGATCGCATCGGCCGCACGCAGGACGTTCTCCGACAGCAATGAAATGCCCGGAGCGCAGTCCAGAAACAATGTCGAATATGCCTCCCGCAGCGATCGACTCATTTTCAGGAGACGCTCCGTGGGGCGCTTGCGGGCGCTCAGGTGGACGTCGAAGTGTCGGTACGAGAAGTCCGCCGGCAAAAGATCCAGACCGGGATAGTCGGTCGGCAGGATCAGTTCCGGAAGCTCGCGCTTGCCGGCGAGGAGTTTCTTGGCGGAGACGTGTTCGCGTGGCTCGCCTTTGAGCGTGTAGGTCGCCGCGCCCTGCGGGTCGAGATCCCACAGCAGCGTGGCACGACCGCTCGCCGCACACATATAGGACAGATTGACGGCCGTGGTCGTCTTCCCGACTCCACCCTTGATGTTCGTGATTGCGACGATCTTCATCGGCGCAACGGGTGGCGCTTGCGCTGCCGGCACCTGCCCGCACGCGATCTCGTCTACCGGATTCTCGGGCATCAATTCCTACTCCGAGCGAACCTGATGCTTGAGGGCTGACGGGGTCACACCGAACAGCCGCAGAAATGTCCTGCGCATTCTTTCAGCATTGCCGAATCCGTAGGCACGAGCGACATCGTGTATGGACCTTCCGTTCCCGCCCAGAGCTCCACGGGCTGCCTCGGCGCGCAACTGCTCAACGGCTTTGGCCGGCGACATGCCGGTTTCGGCATGAAACGCGCGCGAGAAGTGCCTTGGACTCATGCAAGCCCTGTCGGCAAGGACGGCCACGGTGAGAGGCTTGCCGAGATTGCTCCGAACATGGTCCAGCAGCGCCGCGAACCTGCCGTTGGCCCGCTCCATATCCAGCAATGCCGAGAATTGCGATTGGCCGCCCGGGCGCCGGAAGTAAACCACCAGCTGCTGCGCTGTCTGTCGCGCAATGGCCTCGCCCAGATCCTCCTCGATCAGCGCTAACGCCAGATCGATGCCTGCCGTAATTCCCGCGGAGGTCCAAATAGCACCGTCCTTGATGTAGATGCGGTCGGGCTCCAGGTGGACACGCGGGAACCTGCGCGCGAAGTCGATGCTGCAGCTCCAGTGAGTGGTGGCGTGCTTGCCGTCCAGGATTCCGGCAGCCGCCAGCAGATAGGCTCCTGAGCATACGCTGCCGGTGCGTCGCGCCCTCCTTGCACAGGAGCGGATGAATCGCCGCGTTCTCGGACAGGAGAGCACCGTGCGCGAGCCCTCACCGCCTGCTACTACCAAGGTATCCACGCCGAGCGTACGGCCAAGTGAACCAGCGTGCATCGAAACTCCGGACGAACTCGTCACCGACCCCGGCTCAGGGGCCACGATACGCAGCAGATAGCTGCCCGGCCGGTAGCGTTCGGCGATCTCGAACGCAGCGATCGGCCCGGCAGCGTCGAGCAGCTGAAAATCAGGATAAATCAGAAAGGCGACTTGGCGCGGCATGGCTCAAAACGTTGGAACTATGTCATTCATGCCAAAGACTAGGCGGTTACTCTGGATGCGTCAAACCTAAGAGGCGAGCATGACCCGCGACTTTCCAATCGTATTCGCGCTTTTTCCGCAGGTTACGCAGCTGGACTTCACCGGTCCGTATGAAGTGTTTTCGCGCCTGCCCGGCGCACGCTGCATCCTGGCCTCGGCCGCGGGTGGTGCGATCGAGGCCGACGGCGGTCTTACCTTCGGCAATGTTCGCAAGTTGGCCGATGTCCGGGAGTGCGCGCTGCTGTGCATACCGGGAGGATTCGGCACGGTGGCGGCTATGGAAGATCCAGCATTTCTGTCGCAAATCAGGCGTCTCGGTACCCACGCCCGTTACGTGACATCGGTGTGTACCGGGTCATTGCTGCTGGCCGCGGCGGGCCTGCTGCAGGGGCGGCGCGCCGCCTGTCATTGGGCCTGGCGGGATTTGCTGCCGGCATTTGGCGTCGTGGCCGATTCCGCACGCGTGGTACGCGACGGTAACGTCATCACCGGGGGCGGCGTCACCGCCGGCATTGATATGGCTCTGACGGTAATGGCCGAAATCGCCGGGGTCGACTATGGCGAGGCCGTGCAGCTGACGCTCGAATATGCTCCCGAGCCGCCGTTTGCTTCCGGTCGACCTGAAGGGGCGCGACCCGAGACGGTCGCCGCCGTTCAGCAGCGCCTCGCAGCAATGGCCGCCACTCGCACGGCAGCCGTCGAGCGTGCGGCACGAACATTGTCTGCAACCATCAGTTCTTCGCCTATCGCGGGCTAGCCGCGGAGCCTGCCAGCGGGCCCCGTCGATATTGAACTCAGCTCGCCGATCGGCGTCGTTGTTTCGGAGCAATGACGCGCAGCAGGTCCATCGCACGCGTCAGCGCCGCGGCGGAGTCAATCCACGTCGCGCCTTTGCCATCGGCAGACGCCACTCGTGGCAGTTCGTCGAGCAGTGGCAGCACCGCCCGGCACGCGCGCGGGTTGAACACGAAGCCCAGCGCCGTCGTGGCCTCGCGCGCCGCTGCAAAGTCGTTCTTACGGACCGCCTCATTCAGGTCTGCAACGAAGACTTCCGCCTGCTCCACCAGCCACTCATGCAAGGGCCCGGTGCTTACCCTTCGCAGCCTCGTCAGGCGCCGCACGAAGGACCCGGCAACTTTGCCCGGTAGAAGGCTCAACACGTTAAAGCCCAGCAGGAAAAGACGCACGAGCCCGGGTTCAGATTCGATCCGGACGCGCTCACCCTGCGCCTCAAGCATCTCCAGCCCCAGGTTGCACGTGGCCAGCACGGCATCGCGTGTTTGCGCGGTATTCAGCGCCGTTGCGTCCACGGTGATTCCCGCAATCAGGACACTGCCTAGGTACGCGAGCTCCCGACCCCGGGAGTCGAACTGCGGCATGTCAGTCTCTGCCAGTGACTGCAGCAGCTTCACGATCGGAAGTCGTTTCGCGGACGCCTCGTGCGCCAGCAGCAGTCGCTCCGGTGGCGGCTCAAGCAGCCCTGCCTCTTCCAGGGCCGCGTGCAACACCGCCAGCTGACCCGGCTGCGGCACCTCGGCAGGCGCGCTTGCGGTATCTGCATCGTGAAACTCATCGGCCAGCCCGGCAAGATGCCGCCGCGTTTCGAGATCGTATGCGGACATTCCCGCCAGTTTCTCAATCGGATTCTTCGCCTGCCTCAGAAAGGCGCGGGCGCCGTTCGCCGTCACGTAGCCGCTGCGCTCGCGGGAACTGTCGCGTGCCGACACGACGTCGTCGATGGCGCTCTCGCGGTTGCGCTGGGGCGCGACCATGGATTCATCGCCCACCAACTGTGACAGAAGATGCAGCAGCCGCGGCGGCGCATCCGACCACATCGCATCGAGCGAACCGCGAAGAGTCTCCCAGTCTTCCTGCCGTCGCGCGCTCACGACGTACGGCCCGTAGGCCGTTTCGTCGTACGAAGGCGCATAGATCCGGTCCAGGTCCTCGATTTCCGTCGAGCGCTCGAAGCCCCACATCGCTCCAGTCGTCACGATCGCCAGCTGAGACAGGTAGAGCATCAGGTTCTCGTCCGGGACCGCCGCAAGCCGTTGCGCCGTGAACGTTTCACCGATGTCCAGCCACGCCCATATCCACTCGACCAGCTCGCGCGGATCGAATACCTCAGAGACTCCCGGGCGCGGCGTCTTCCACACGCTCGCTTCAAGGGCCGCAACGAGGCGCTCCGCGGGCGCGAGCGCCATGATCTGCATCGCATCGCCAATGCCGATGCGACTGCACAGCCGCGCCAGGTCTCTCGCGGGCAGTGATTGAATCAATGCCGGCAGTGCGGGACTGTCCAGAATCGCACGCACCGACAGCGTCTCGCCGGATACTTGTCTCGTGAGCACGTGTCACCCCCAAGCCATTGAGAGAGCGGGCTTTTTACGCCTTTACAGCCGGATGCGACAGTCTGTTCAATGCAGACCTCGTTTGCTAAAATGTTCACACTAGTTCAGAGAACCCTCTGAAACAGCCCTCCTCCAGCCGCTCGGCTCACGATCGATCTAGGACTTCGTGAGCTTTTTCAACAACACCACTACCGGTCCGGCTGAGAAGCCGAATGCGCACGCCATCCCGAACGTGGAGGTCACTCCGTGCGAGGCCGCGTATGCCACGGCGATGAAACCGACGATCAGGCCTACGATGGTTATGGCGGACTTCGGGGACGAACGGCTGCGGCGGTGGGGCTCTCGAGATGAGCCGATTGGCGCGCTCGAGACAGGAGGCGAGTAGTTTGTCTGCGGGGTCGGCCGCGGCGGTGGGCTCGGCTTATATTTATATTGTGCGTCTATCTTTTCCTGCCAGCGGTCGTGAAATTTCTGCCGCTCGGCTGCCCGAGTGCCATAGATATGAGGATTATCTTTGGGGTTCATGGTCGTCTCGATTGGCGGTAGTTGTTTATTGACGGATCTCGATCGAGAGCATTTAGCATCTGCTGCGAAGGGTGAGAGTGTCAATCACTCAGCGACATACCAACGGCCACACGTTTCATCATCATGCCCTCCATTGGAAGTGCGCCGGCATTTGTAGCAACACCGAGCCAACGCGTGGGTCGAGCACGGGTCAGTTCGGTCGCTCTGCGAGTGATACGATCCTCATGGATGAGCTGACAATCGAGGAACGTCCATCATGATGAAGCTTAGGCTTAGCAGTTTGATCCTGGGGATGCTGCTTGTCACGCAGCTGCACGCCCAGACAAACAAGGACTGGACCACACCCGTCGATCCGTTTCGGATTGCGGGAAATCTGTATTACGTAGGCAGTAAGGACCTGGCGTCCTACCTGATTGTCACCCCGCAGGGCGACATCCTGATCAACTCCAGCCTCGAAGCATCCGTGCCGCTGATCCGTGACAGCGTCAAGAAACTCGGCTTCCGATTTGCCGACATCAAGATTCTGCTGATAAGCCATGCGCACTCCGACCATGACGCGGGCAGTGCGGAAGTGAAGCAATGGACGGGCGCCAAGTACATGGTTATGGATGGCGACGTTCCGGTGGTTGAGAGTGGCGGTGAAAAGGATTTTGCCTATGGCGCGGCGACCGCCACTGCCCCTGCCAGTCGATACCCGGCGGCGAAAGTCGACCGGGTTCTGCACGACGGAGACGAAGTGCGGCTGGGCGGCGCCGTTTTGGTGGCGCACAAGACTGCGGGCCATACGCGAGGCTGCACCACGTGGACGCTGCGCGCGAATGACCAGGGACGAACTCTCAACGTCGTAATCGTCGGCAGCTGGAACGTCAATCCGGGTTTCAGGCTGGTGGACCAACCGGGACGACCGGCGTCATATCCCGGAATTTCGCAGGATTATCGGCGCACCTTCGCAGTGTTGAAGGACCTGCCTTGTGATGTATTTTTGGGCGCGCATGGGCAGTATTTCAACATGCTCGAAAAGCTGAAGAAGCTGCAAGCCGGGGCAACGGACAATGTGTGGATAGATCCCAAGGGCTATCAGGCCGCCGTGGCCGAACGCAAAGCCGCATTCGAGGCAGAACTGATGCGGCAGGAACACGGATCCTAGCCATAGCTCGAAGGGGAGACGCCGAAGCACTGCTTAAATGCCGTGCTGAACGCCGCCGCGCTTTCGTAACCTACTGAGCGGGAGACTTCCCCGACACTCTTTCCTTCTGCCAGCAAGGACAACGAGGCGAGCAGCCGGCTGTGTCGTCTCCATGCTGCGAGACTCAGACCCGTCTCTTCTGCAAAGAGACGTTCAAAGGTCCGCAGGCTCGCGCCGCCGATCTCCCCCGCAATGTTTTCAACGGAGCGGCCATCGCTGGATTGTGCCGTGAAGTGGTCGGCGAGCATTCGGGCCCGCTCATGGCGCGGACGCGGGAGGGTAAATGACTCGGGCTTCGCCTCCGAGAGCAACTCCTCTAGCAGCGCCAGCGCATGTGCGTGTCGCGCGCCACGCTTCGAGGGTTGGGGGACAGCGCACAGCAGCAAAATGAGCTCCCGCGCCAGATTGTCGAGACCCAACACCTGGGGCTGCGAGTCAGTGCGAAGACTCCCGGCTTCGAAGTAGAGCGTATGCAGACAGAATCGCCGCGGCGAATAAATCGAGTGCTCCACTGCAGCGGGTAACCACAATCCCTTCAACAGCGGATGAACGAGGTAGACCGAGTCGGTTTCCACGACCGCGGCTGACCCGGAAATCAGGGCGAGCTGATCCCAATCGTGCGCATGGCGGGGGATGCGCCCACCATCCGGATGGCCCTCGACCCAGGATCGCAACGTCTCGATGGAGCTCATGGCAACCCGGGTGCATATTGCATTGCGCAAACGATGTTGCCTTCGGTGTCCGCGAACTCGGCCACCCTTCCGACATCCGGAATATCGATGATCGCCGAGCGCAGCTTGCCGCCTGCGGTCTTTATTGCTGCGACTGCGTCGGTGATCGAACTCACGCTGATGGTGCACCGAAACCCGTTGATCGCGCCCGGCGCCGCCGGTGCCTGACGCTTTGCGATCAGCCCGCGCGAAATGCCGTGTTCGACCGCAGTTCCGGTGAAGATGAGATAGAAATCCGGCGGACCGGCGGCCTCAAAGCGCCAAGCAAAGACCTGTTCGTAGAACTTTCGGGCCCGCTCTACGTCGTCCGCGAAGATCTCGAAGTGCGCGATGTGATTGGTCACAGCAAGACTCCGCTCGTTGATTCGCGGAGAGTAGCATTGGCGCGTTCGGTGAAATCCGACAGATTGCTTCGAGAATCCGTCAAACGGCCTCGCCGACGACAGTGTCCGGAACCTAGGAACCCGGCCCTTCGCCCCAACCGGAGTGCAGCTGTCCGTTGCCTCTGAAAAACGCCTCGATGTGGCGGATGAGGCCATCCTGGATCTTGAATACCTCGAACACCACCGAGCCGTTGTTGTTGGGAAGTTCCGGCGGGGTCATGAAATTGCCGATGGCCAGCACCACGCCGCGCTCCTCATCGGCGATATAGAAGCGACGGTTACGCACCGTCCAGCGCACCTTCGGGTCTTTGAACTCTCCGCCACAACTGCCCGGTCCCAGCTTCGAGTTCACCGTAAAGGTTCCCAGCTCGATGCGCTGGCACTCCGGGTGCCACGGTACATCGTGGTAATTGAGGGTGCCGGTCACTGCATCGAAGTACTTGTCAGCAATCGCGAACAGCTGCGCGCGCGTGGAGCGCTCGGCTGCCGGCAAAGTGGTGTCGTAGATGGTGTGCGGCAGATCCAGGGAGGATGCCGGGGTTCCGCCCAACGTGCCGTCGTAGGAGATCTCTTCGATCTCGGTGAGCTGCTGCCGCACGATCTTCAACCGCACCACGTAGAACCACCACTTCTCGGCATCCTTCGTTGGTGTGTTGGTGAGCGTACCGTAGAACACTGCCGCGCCGGATACCGGATCGACGAATGCGTGACGGTAGGGAATGCGCTTCACGGCGCCCCACACCGGGCCCTTGCCAAGCGTCGTCACCACGCCATTGCTGGTCACGCGCAGCTGCGGGGATACCGCCAGACGCGAGGTGTCATTGTCGACCAGCGCCTCAGTGTAGGTGGTCAGAATTCCAAGCAGGCAGTGGCGGTTGCAATCGGCAGGTGTCGCCTGAGTCTGCGTTGCAGCCGCTGCAGAGCGCGCCGGCGCAAGCGTGCCCACCGTGCTCAGAAGAAGGTATGCCGCCAGCAGAGTGAGGGTGTTGCGCATGCGAGGAGTATAGGTCATTGACGGGCCCCGACTCCAAACGGATCCTGTGACAGCACGGTCAGCGCCAGCATGGAGACCACGGTCGGCACGCTGCATACCAGCAGCGTCGTCGTCGGTGTCCAATGGGCCGCGAGCATCAGCCCCAGCAGCAGCGGCTGCGCGACGCCCATGAGCCGCGAGACTGCCGACGCCCAGCCCACCCCCGTAGTGCGCAGTGCGGTCGGATACAGCCGCGCCAACAGACCCTGACTGCCGGAAGTGCCTCCGTTGAGAGTCAGGCCGATCAGGAACGCGACCGCAATGGGTGAGCTCTTGACCAGCAGTGCGAAGCTCACTATGAATAACGTGGCACACAGATGCGCCGGGATCAGTATCCGGTAGCTGCCGAAGCGGTCCATGCCCCAGCCGATGATGAAGGCGCCGATGATGCCGCCCATCAGCAGCACCACGGAGAAGTTGATGCCCTGCGCCGTCGATTGCCCGACCGTATTCAAAAGCGTCGGAATCCAGAACACCAGCGCACCGATGGTCGTCACATCCATCGAGAGCACGAGCCAGATCATCAGGGTGCTGAGTGCACGACCACCCGCAAACAGATCCCGTATCGGCTCACGGCGCAAATGCTCGCCTGAGAGGGTGAATTGCGCCGATGGCTGCAGCACCGAGTCGGCGACCAAACGCCCGAGCAGCGTCGGCAGGCGTGGATCGTGCGGATCGCGCAAAGTGATGAAGCGCGGGGATTCGGGTAACCATTGCCACATGGCCAGCGACAGCAGCAGCGGCACCGCGCCTCCCACCCACAGGACCGAAGCCCAGCCGAAGGCCGGCATGAGACGCCCCGCGATGAGCCCCGCGAGGGCTGAGCCGATTGCAAAGCCGCTGTAGAGCACCACGATCACCAGTGAGCGGTGCCGCGCGGGGGTGACTTCCGCGGCGATGGCGACGATGTTCGGCAGCGCGGCGCCCAGTGCCAGGCCCACAAGCACCCGCCAGACAATGAACGTCGTGGACCCTGCGGCGCTGGTGCTGAGAATCGACGCGGCGCCGAAGGCCGCCGTGCCCACGATGACCGGTACGCGGCGACCGAGGCGATCTGCCACAGGACCGATAGCCAGGTACCCGAGTGCGCTGCCGACGGTGCCGGCCGTGAAAATGACTCCCAAGGTGGCCGTGGAAAGATGCCACAGGGGCAACAGCGTGGGTCCGATATACGATACGGCGTAGGTGTCGTAGCCCTCAAAGGTCATGCACAGCAGACTCAGGACAAACACCATCGTCTGTAAGGGTCCGAAACGCGCAGCGTCGATGAGCCGGCCAATGTCGACCGTGGGGCGCGCAACTACAGAAGCTGGCTCGTCGATCGAATGCATCAGCTACAGTAGCGCGCCGCGCGCTTGCTTGTAAGCCCCGCGCGGGGCGTATAGATTCAGGAGCTATGGTTGACTTGGATCCCAACCTGCAGCCGCGGCGGCTCGCACAGATGCTGCCCCGGTTCGAATACGTATTTCAGACCCGGGTCGTCACCGGAGATGTGTTGCGCATGGCCTATGGTGCCGGTGAGCGGCTCATGGTGCAGATCTGCGGCGGCGACATCGACGGGCCGCGCCTGCGGGGCACCATCGTGCCCGGCGGCATCGAGTGGCCCACGTATCGTCCCGATGGCGTCGGCATGGTCGATGCCTGCTACACGTTTCGCTCGCATGATGGCGTGAACATCAACATCCGCAATCGCGGCTATCGACGCGCATCCCCCGAAGTGATGCGGCGCCTCAACGCCCTGGATGAGTTCGTAGATCCGGGTGAGTACTACATTCGCACCACGCCGCTGTTCGAGGCACCGCCGGGACCTTACGGCTGGCTTGCCGATCATTGCTTCGTCGGTATTGGCGAACGGCAGAAGGAATGCCTTTTCATGCGTTACTACCTAATTTTATGAGTCCCCCGTTTCGCGCCGACCATGTCGGCAGTCTGCTGCGGCCGCCTGAGCTGCTCGCCGCACGCGCGCAGCATCGCGCCGGTACGCTCACCGCGGGCCAGCTCAAGGCCTTGGAGGACGCGGCCATTCTCGAGGTCGTGCGTCGCCAGGAAAACATCGGTCTGCAGGGCGTAACGGATGGTGAATTTCGCCGCACCCTATGGCATATCGATTTCCTCAAGCAGTTTACCAACGTGGAGAGCACGCGCTCACCCGTCAAGGTGAGCTTTCACACCGAACACGGGGACATCGAGCGCGCGCCTTCGGCCCTGCGCGTTACCGGAAAGCTCGCGCGGCCGCATCCGATATTCGTCGAGCATTTTCGCTACCTCAGTTCGGTCGCGCGGGCAATGCCGAAGCTGACGATCCCCTCCCCGTCGATACTGCATTTTCGCGGCGGACGGGACGTCATTGACCGGCAGGCCTATCCGGATCTCGCGCAGTTCTATGCGGACCTCGCGCGAGTCTATTCAGAGGAAGTGGCCGACCTGGGAACTGCCGGCTGCCGCTATCTGCAGCTGGATGAGGTGAATCTTGCCTACCTGTGCGACCCGAAGCTGCGGCGCGAGGTGCAAAGCTACGGGGAGGATCCGGACCAGCTGCCGCACACCTATGCCAGGCTCATCAACGGCGCGATCGCCAGCCGCCCGACCGACATGACGGTGTGCATGCACCTGTGCCGGGGGAATCTCGAGGGGGCGTGGCTGGCTGAAGGCGGCTACGAACCGGTTGCCGAAGTGCTGTTCAACGAGATCGATGTGACGGGGTATTTCCTGGAATACGATACTTCCCGGGCCGGCGATTTCGCGCCCCTGCGGCTGCTGCCGAAGGGCAAGACGGTCGTGCTCGGACTCATCAGCAGCAAGCGCGGCGCGCTGGAGAGCAAGGATGAACTCATACGGCGCATTGGCGAGGCCGCCAAACATGTGCCGCTCGAGCAGCTGGCGTTGAGTCCGCAGTGCGGGTTCGCCAGCGGTGAGCGCGGCAACAAGCTCACCCAGGATGAGCAGTTCGCGAAGCTCGAGTTGGCAGTGGAAGTCGCGCGCGAAGTGTGGGGGTAGACCGTGTCGAAGCTGAGTCTGTCGATCGCCGTCGGTGACTATGACCGCACCCGCCCTCTGGTCGACGGCAGCGTCGCCATCGACGGCGTGGAGGCGATGTTTCTGCTGCTGTCGCCGGAGGAGATGTTCTTCCGTGCATTTCGCCATGCCGACTTCGACGTCTGCGAACTGTCGCTGAGCAGCTTTACGCTGCGCACCGCGCGGGGTGACAACCCTTATATCGGCATTCCCGTATTTCCCTCACGAGCCTTTCGGCACACCGCAATTGTCGTCCGGCGCGACCGCGGCATCGATGCGCCGCTGGATCTGAAGGGCCGACGCATCGGCACGCCGGAGTATCAGCTCTCCGCCTGCGTGTGGGCGCGCGGGCTCCTGCAGGACGAATACGGTGTGCGGCCCGAGGACATCAATTGGGTGCGCGGCGGGATGGAAAATCCCGGGCGCATCGAGAAGATCAGCCTGAACCTGCCCCCGGCGGTCCACCTGGAGTCTGCCCCTGCCGATCGCACGTTATCCGAGATGCTCGCCGCCGGGGAGATCGATGGCATCATCGGTCCGCGTCTACCCTCCTGCTTCGAGGATCCGGAAGCCAATGTCGGCTGGCTGTTCCGCGACGCGGTGCAAACGGCCTCGCAGTACTTCCAGCGCACCGGCATTTTCCCCATCATGCACGTCATCGGCGTGCGGCGCACATTGGTGGAACAGCATCCCTGGCTGCCCGCGACGCTGCTCAAGGCGTTCAGCGCCGCGAAATCCCTGGCCTTGCAGCACCTGGCCGACACCTCGGCCGCCAAGGTGTCGCTGCCCTTCGTCGAGGAGCAGATCGTGGCGGCGCGACGCTTGCTGGGCCAGGACTTCTGGTCCTATGGACTCACGGGGGCGAACCGCAGGGTTCTCGACACCTTCCTGGGTTACCACCATGCACAGGGACTATCCGCGCGGCGCGTGGCGCCCGAGGAACTGTTTCATCCCGCGTCGCTGGAACTCTACAAGATCTAGCGCGCGCTCAGAGCAGCTGATTCGCCGACTTCACCGGCGGCAGATCCGCCGTCTTGGTGTCGCTTGCGATCAGCTGCTGCAGCAGCGCGGCACTGTCCTCGTGAACGACCTTGCCTGAGCCGCCGCGGCCGTGGCCCTCGGCCAGGCCCATCGCCATGTCCACGGCAGTATGGGCGCGGGCGTCCTTGATGCGCAGATCGGCGCCGTGGCCGACGAGGTTCTTGATCACATCATTCCAGCCCCAGTAGGCGGCTCCGTACAGAGCCGATTGTCCGCGGTTGTCGATGACGTTGACGTCTGCTCCCGCCTTGACCAGCAGGTCGATGGAGGCAATCGCATCCTTCTCGGTGACGTACTTGCCGCGCGTATCGATTTCATTCGAGCCCAGACCGGCCGCAGCCATCAGCGGCGTGACCCCCAGGGCATTCGCGAGATCAGCCTTTGCGCCATGCGCCAGCAGCAGCTTGATCGCCTCCACATCGCCCGCCTTCGCAGCGCGCAGCAACGGCGTCGTGCCGATCGTCAGCAACAGGTCCGCACCGCGATCCGATCCGATCTGACGGAACGGTGGGAACAGCTTCAATTGCACATTCGGGTTCACACCGGCGTTGAGCAGCAGCTCGATCATCTTCAGGCTCGTCGTCGTGTCCAGCGACGGGTGGTCGGCCCGGCCGCCGTAGGGCAAGGTATTCAGATCGACCGCGGCATACAGCGGCGTGCGGCCCCACCAGTCCCAATGATTCGGGTTCGCGCCGACCTTCATCAGGTAGACCGCCACATCGAAGTGGAAATTCTCGGTCGCGATCAGCAGCGGCGAGATGCCGTCCGGATCGCTCAGATTCGGATCCGCCTTGGCCTTGATCAGCTCCTGCACGCACTGCATGCAGCCCTGACGCGCGGCGTACAGGAGCGGGGTAAGCCCACCGGGCGCGCGCCACTGGATGCGTGGCTCGGCACTCACCTGGCGCAGGTCGTGCTCGATTTTCGTGGGCGCGTTCGCATCGGCATGGTGGCTCAGCAGCTCCTGCACCATCGTCGCCTGGCCCTGCGCAGCCGCGAAATGCAATGCCGTCTGGCCGCGCAGCTTCTCGGTTGCATCCACGTGTGCACCATGCCGCAGCAGCAGCTCGGCGGCTTTCACGTTGCTCGTATGGGCTACGACCATCAGCGCCGTCTGCCCGTCGGCATTGGCTGAATCCGGATCGGCCCCGGCCTTGAGCAGCAACTCGATCACGGCCGGATCGCCATAGGCCGCGGCCTCCGACATGGGCGTCGCACCGTAGCGGTTTGCGGCCTTCACGTCCGCGTGTGCTTTGAGCAATCGCTCGACCAGGGGGCGGTCGTCGCGATGCGCGGCCCATAGCAGCGCCGTCGAACCGTCATCCGAAGGGACATTGACATCGGCACCGTGCTCGATGAGCGCCACCGCCGGTTGCGTCTGGCCGTTCATCGCCAGGTCCACCAGCGAAGGGCCGCCCGCGGCGGCGAGCGCCGAACCTGAGACCGCGAGCAATGCGAGACCAAGGCGGTATTTCATGCTAGATCTCCGAAATTTCGCCGGTGCTATCGCCGACCTTGTCTTGTTCAATCCCGGCGCGGCGCAACATCGTGAGCAGCACGTTGGCGAGCGGAGTGTGTTCCGGGTAGCGCAGGTGCTGACCGCCCTTGATCTTGCCGCAGGCCCCGCCGACAAGCGCGGTTGGCAGCGGATACTGGTCATGCGCGTTGCTGTTGCTCATGTTGCTGCCGTACAGAATCATCGAATGATCGTACAGCGAGCCATCGCCATCGGGGGTGTCCGCCAGACGCTTCAGGAACGCCGCGAGCTTGGTCGTGTGGTAGGTCTGGATCTTGATCAGCTTCTCGATCTTCGTCGGATCGCCCTGATGATGCGAGATCGGATGGAACGCATCCGGCACGCCGATGAACGGATAGGTCATGCTGCTGACTTCGTGTGCCATCGTCATGGTCGCGATATGCGTCAGGTTTGCCTGGAACGCCAGCGCGATCATGTCGAACATCAGTGCCTGCTGCTCCGGGAACTGCTCCGGGATGCCCAGCGGCACCGCGGGCAGCTTCAGATGCGACAGATCCTGGCTCTCCATCTTCTGCACGCGCCGCTCGACCTCGCGCACGCTGTCCAGGTAGTCGCTCAAGACCACCCGATCGGCGGGCCCCAGGTCTGCGCGCATGGACTCCGCATCCGCGGTCACCATGTCCAGCACGCTGTCGTAGCGCTTACCCAATGCGGTACGTTCGGCGGGCGTATCACCGCGGCCGAACAGGCGTTGGAACAGATTGCGCGGGTTGTACTCCATCGGCAGCGGAGTGGTCGGAGTACGGAACGAGATCGTCCCGGAGAAACTGCAGCCGTAGGCACGATCGCAGACGCCACCACCGCCGTCCTGTTCGGTGGCGACCTCCAGCGACGGCAGCGGGGTATCCTGGCCCAGGTGCTGGGCCGCCATCTGGTCCACCGTCACCCCGCCGATCGGATCCTGGCTCTCCTTCGGGTGCACGCAGGACAGCCACGTGCCTGGCACGATGGCGTGAACGGCCGCGCTCTCGGCCGGTCGGTTACCCAGGTTGCTCACCACCACCAGTTGCTTCTGGTACGGCGCGAGCGCCTCCAGGATGGGCGAGAGCTTGAAGTCGCGACCGACGCCGCTCGGCGTCCACTTGTCCATGATCGCGCCGTGCGGGAAGTAGATGAACGCCATTTTCATCTTCGGCATGGCGGCAGTCTGGCCTAAGGCGACGCTCGCCGGAATCATCGCATCAAGCAGCGGCAGCGCCACGGCGGCTCCGACACCACGCAGGACGGTGCGGCGCGAGAGATGTTTCTTGGTGATGAAATGCATAGCTAGTCCTTTGGCGCGATCAGTGCGGCACCGACACCTGGGTTACTTTTACATCCGGCTGGCCGGCGCTCTTGAGCACCGGCATTTCCTTCATCTGGAACGCCGGGCTTGCGACGATGCCCAGCAGGATGGACGAGAAGCGATCGTGATCGGCCGCCGCCTCGCGCACGATTTTGCGCACCGTCGGCATGTCGTGATAGTCGAGCGTGCGGCCCAGCGCATAGGCCATCAAATTGCTGGTGAGCGTCTGCACGAACTGCTGCGGGCGTGCCATCAGGCGCTTGCGCAGGTCATCCGGGCCGTTCACCGCCGTGCCGTCCGCCATCTTCCCCGAGGCATCTATCGGGGTGCCGGTGTCATAGTCCTTGCTGCGCCACTGGCCCACCGCATCGAAGTTCTCCAGCGACAGCCCCATCGGATCCATGATGCCGTGACAGGCATTGCATGAGGGCTGTGAACGGTGCTTCTCCATGCGCTCGCGCACCGTCAGGGGCCGCGCGCCGGGAATATTCTCCACCAGTGCGGGAATGGCCGGCGGCGGCGCATGCGGCGGCGTCCCCTCGACCGACTCGAGCACCCACGCACCGCGCAACACCGGTGCGGTACGGTTGGCGTAGGAGGTGCCCATCAGGATCGCGCCCTTGCCCAGCAGCCCCCACCGACGTGAATCAGTCAGCGTCACCCGGCGGAAATCGCCGCCCAGGACGTTGGGTACGCCGTAGTGCAGCGCCAGCCGACCGTTGACGAAGGTGTAGTCGGCAGTGAGCAGATCGAGCACATCATGGTCCTGCAGCAGCACGCTGCCGAGGAACAGCTCCATCTCCTTCTTGAAGGCCGCGCGCAGATCCTCGTCAAACGCCGGATAGGTGGCCTGGTCCGGATTGATGCGATCCATGTCATCGACTTTCAGCCACTGGAACGCAAAATTCGTGACCAGCGAGTTGGCACGCGGGTCCGCCAGCATGCGCTTGACCTGCGCCGCCAGCACCTGCGGATCATGCAACTGATTCGCGACAGCCAGATCCAGCAGCTTCTCGTCCGGTCCCTCACTCCATAAGAAGAAGGACAGGCGCGAGGCCAACTCCAGGTCGCTGATCCGGAAACTCATCCCTGGCTGCAGGTCGTGCGGTACACGCTCTACGCGATATAGAAACTTCGGACTCGACAGGATGGCCACCAGCGCATTCTCGACGCCTGCGTCAAAAGTCGCGCCCTGCCGGGCTTCCTGGAAGAACCGCAGCGGCGGTGCAATATCGGCGTCGGTCACGGGGCGCCGGTACGCGACCCGCTCCAGATTGGCGATGATCTGTCGGGCGCAGGGCAGCTCCGCGCTCTCATCGGCCGGATGGCATACGAAAATCTTATGGCGGCTGGGGGTATCACTGACACCGGTCGGGTCGAATGGCCCCGTGATCTGCAGACCGGTGGCGCGTCCACCAAAACCGCCAAACCCGCCACCGGCAGGGTCGAGCGGCTGCAGCCAGTCGTCGGATTCGGGTTGCTCGTGCTCAACGAACGCAACCGCGATGTCATGCGGGCCGGCGGCGACGTGCAGTCGCGGCGCCGGCGTGCGGGTGCGCGGAGCGCCTCGTCCCCCGCCGGCGGCTGGAGCGGCTCCCGGCGCCGGTGCGCTTTGCTGATAGGCCTGTTTGCCATCGATCAGCAGCATGGCGCCGGCACCGCCACGGCCCAGGTCGAACTCATAGTCGCCGTCGGCCGGAAAATCATGGTGCACCAGCATGCCGTGCGTGCCCAGCGGCAGTCCTTCGATATGCGTGGCCTGGCCTTCGCGCGGCGCGCGCAGGATGGCGATGCTCTTGTGCGCCTGTGCATTGCCCATCGCCAGTGCCGCGACGCTCGACGCCGCGGAAATGTATTGGTCCAGAAATGTCGGGGAGACTTTCAGCACGTTCGCGATGTCATCGAAGCCATCGCTCATCGTGTCCTTCGGCAGCAGCGACTCCACGTCCACGCTGACATCCAGCAACTGTTGGACCGAGCGCGCGTATTCGGTCCGGTTCAGGCGATGCAGGGTCACGTAACCCGGATCCGGATGCGCGGCATCCGCCGCATCCAGATCGGTCTGCAGCCAGGACACGAACGAATCGATGCGCGCCTGCGGCGGTTGCTTTTCACCCGGCGGCGGCATCAGGCGACCCTGCAGTTTGGTGACCGCCTCTTCCCAGATTTTGGCGTCCTGGGGAATATCCTTCGGCTGCATGGTGTCGAAGGCGACGCTGCCCGCCCAGTCATTGGCGTTGTGACATTTCTCGCAATACTCGCCCAGCATCTGCCACTTCTCGTGTGCTGCGGCATCACCTGCACCGGGTGCCGGATTTGAGGCCAAGGCCGGGCCGACGCCCGCCACTGCCAAACTTAAGCCGAGGGCCATTGCGGTAAGAGTGGGTCGCATGAGATTCACGATAGTTTGCATGGTTACACGACTCCCTTGCCCAGGAAGTCAGCGATATGGCCGTAAATGCCCTGGTAGGCACCCGTAATGAATTGTTTAGGATCGCCCCACTTCGCATCGAAGTCGGCGCTCGCCTTCGCGGCAAGGATTTCGCTCGCCGTCATGCCCTTGCGCATGAGTGCCCACACTTTCTCGTGCATGGCGGCCAGCATGTCGTGCTCGGCTTTCAGATCGGCGCGGGTCTGAACCGGGCCCGTACCCGGGACGATGCGCGTCTGATCGTTGCTCAGGTCAAGCAGCTTCTGGGTCGCATCCCGCATACCCATGATCCAGCCGCCGGTGCAGTAGTCGAGCACCGGGTAGCGACCCACCGTCAACACGCCCCCGACCAGCAGCACATTCTGCCCCCGCAGATAGACGTAGATGTCGCCATCGGTGTGCGCCTGGCCCAGCCATCCATACTCGATCGGCTCATTGCCGAAGGTGATGTGGTTGGTCTTGGTGTAGAACGTGCTCGTCGGTAATGCCTGCGGCGGTCGCGCCTTGTAGGTGCGGTTCTCCCACTCCTCGAAGACATCGGTACTCAGCCACAGCCGCGTATTCTCGTGCGCGATGATCTGTGCGCCCGCCTTGTGCAGCGCCTCGTTGCCACCGGTGTGCTCCCAATGCCAATGGGTGTTGAAGACAGTGCGGATATTCTTGCCCCCGGGCAAGGCGCCCAGCGCCTTCAGCAGTTCACCGGAATGCTCGGGCGCACCACTGTCGATGACGACCAAGCCATCCGGGCCGCTCAGCGCCACCACATTGCTCCCCAGACCGGAGAGCAGCGCCACACTGGGAGTGATCTGACTTAATGTCGGCGCAGCGCCGGCCGCGAAGACTTGGCGCGCGGCCATCCCCGAAAGTGCCGGGGCAGCGATTCCGGCTGCCAGCTGTTTCAAGACCTGCCTGCGGCCGGGCATATGGCTGTGTCCCTCGAATTGGCCAGGAGTGGGTTTACTCTGGCGTGTTCGAGTATCACACGCGTGGCAAACCGGTCAACGCGGTCGTCTCAGGACGGCCTCTGGACAGTACAAACCGCGTGCACCACGATCTGAAATGGGCGCGGGTTTGGGATCCCAAAACGGGGAAATGGCGTCATTTCTCCTTGCTGGGGTCGTACCAGACCGCCTCGATATTGTGACCGTCCGGGTCGTAGGCGAAGGCCGCGTAGTAGCCCGGTGAGTAGTCCCGATAGCCGGGAGCCCCATTGTCCTTCGCACCCGCCGCCAGTGCCGCCTTGTGAAACGCCTGGACCTGATCCGCGGATTTCACCTCGAACGCCAGGTGCGCAGGTTCGACCCGCTCCTTGCGGCTGATCCAGAAGTCGGTGTTCTTGCCGTCGTTGAATCCGGCGCTATCTCCGAATTCCATGTTGTTTGAATAGCCGAGCGGCTTGAGAACCTGGATGTAGAAGGCCTTGGACCGCCGATAATCGCTCACTGGAAGGCCCGTATGCGCAATCATGCTGAACTCCTTCGGTGGCAGACCGCCGATCGTACGCCGACGCGGCAACCTGTAGTGTCGGCGGAAATGCCGAGCGCCGGATGGAGCCTGCCTACGTGGCAGCCCCCCCTATCGCGAGGCAGGCTTGCGCAGAGTGCGCCCGGCGCGCCAACGGCCGATCAGTGACTGATCGCGCAGGACAGCGGCGACCGCGGTGTGCAACTCCAGCGGCTCATCGCTCAGTCCCAGTTCATCCAGCGCCTCCTTCATGCCGGCCGCAGCTGCCGTCGTGGTCTGTTCGATCACCGCCAGTTTGCGGATGCCCACCGAATGATCCGCCGGGTTTTCATACGAGACTTCGCAGGCGGCGACGTCAAGTGAATGGTGCAGGGCGCAGGCCATCGGCCGTGACGTGTAGGCGCTGCATGCGCCATCGACGAGAAATGCGCACTTCACGTTCCTCGACCAGTGTTGCGCTTCGGTCAGCTGCGCGATCTGCTCGGCATTCGCCAGGACGCGCTGCTCGATTTCCCGCGCGAGTGCGGCCGGAAGCCTGGATCTGAGATGGCGAAACAGCGCGATCGCCTCATGCGGCGCCACGGTCACCCGCAGATGGCAGCAGAAGCTGCATCCGGAACGGCAGGCGATCGGCGCACCCCTGTTTCCCAGATGCTCGAAGGTCGCCTCAATTCTCTTATCGGTCTTGGCGACGAGTGCGGTGCAGGAGTCCACATCTGTGCCGTTCTTGAACGTACTGACGGTCACATCAAAGACGAACTTCGATGCTGCGCGCGGATCTTCGAGCTCATGCACGATGGGTCGGCGCGGGCGCAGGTTCTAGTGGGCCGCCGCCACGTCGCCTTCCCCGCTCTTCGGCGTCAATGCCGCGAGCAACGCGACGGTTGCAGCACGATCGGCAGGCTCACTCTTGGCCGGTGCCGGCGCCCCCGCTCCCGGTGGGCGCGGCGTGCGCGCATAGTCCAGCGCGCTCTTGCCCGAGGCATCGCGCATCGCCGGATCCGCGCCGTGATCGATCATGTGTTTGACGACCCGATTCCAGGCCGCCTCGGAGGCGGCAAACAGCGCCGTTTCGCCTTCATGGTCGCGACCCTGGATGTATGCCGTCATTTTGGCGGTATGGGTGCGACTGTTCGCGATCCGCGCATTGATGTTGGCGCCATGGGCCAGCAGCAGATCCATGGTCCGCATCGCATGTTCCTGAACGTCGCCCTCGATGGGAGCCGGGCCGCCGCCGGAGCGAACCGAACCGATCATGTTTGCGACGGCCATCAGCGGAGTGATCTGGAAGACATTGGGCAGATCCACATCAGCGCCATGCGCCAGCAGCGCCTTAATCGCCACTTCGTCGTAGCTCAGCGCCGCCACCATCAGCGGGGCGGTGCCGCCGCGCATCATGTAGTCCTCGAAGCGACCCCGGCCGTTGCCATTGGGCCGCATGCGTGTGAGCTGGTGATTCGGATCCACGCCCAGGCTCAGCAGGCGATTGACGAGGTCCATCGCGCTCGCCGTACTCCCCGGGTGCGGCGCGGTCGCGCCCGGATAGCCCGCGAAGCCCGTCGCGGCTCCGAATGCGAATTTGCGCCCATGATAGGAGTTCATGTCCACCGCGACATACAGCGGCGTGCGGCCATTCATGTCCCAGGTGTTTGGATTCGCACCCTTGTCCAGCAGGAACATCGCGATGTCGAAGCTGCGGTTGTCGAGCGCGTTGATCAGCGGGGTGATCCCATCGGGGTTGGGCTGATTCACATCC
>DASYER010000124.1:0-111882 GCA_036498905.1 Steroidobacteraceae bacterium
CGCGCACGGTTCGATAGAACTCCGAGCCGTAGGTTCCCTGGAACATCATGGCCAGATCGTTGCTGTCCTGCCAATGCGTCTTGGCTCCCAGCTGCGCCTTGACCTGCTCGTAGAAAGCGGTGCCCGGCAGGGGATACGACACGCTGATGCCGACATCATCCGGCGCGGCCGTATCAATCAGCTCGCGCGTGGCGAGAATGTCCTCCAGCTGCTCGCCGAGGTAACCGAGCTGGATGAAGAAGCCGACGCGGATGCCCTGGGCCTTCAGGCGCGCACGCGCGGTGTGGATCTCGGCCACCTGCACGCCCTTGTTCATGGCATCCAGCACTTTCTGGCTACCGCTCTCGGCGCCCAGCCACACCTCCTGGCAGCCCGCATCGCGCAGCGCCGCGGCCATGGCCGGACTCATCAGGTCGGCCCGCGACTGGATGGTGAAGGGCACGGCGCCGCCGCCGGCACGGGCCGCCTGCGCGAACGCCTGCACCCAGTCCGCCCGGAAACCGAAGATATCGTCCGCAAACCAGATGTGGTCCGGCGCGAAGCGCTGCTTCAGGTGCAGCATCTCCGCCGCCACCGCCTCCGGTTGGCGCTGCAGATAACGGTTGCCCCAGATCGGTTTGGCGCACCAGGCGCAGCGGAAGGAGCAGCCGCGCGAGGCGGCCATGTTGAGGCTGAAATACCCGTGCGCGTCCTGCCAGGCGCGCCGGTAACGTGGCATGTCGACCAGGTCCCACGCGGGCAGTTCGGGCTGGATGGTATCGAACCCGCGCGCCGCGCCCGCAGCGCGCGCCTTGCTGCCATCGGCGGCGGCGATTCCGGATAGGCCGGCGACGAGCTGCTCACGATCCAGCCCCGGATCTGCATCCAGCCGCTGCACCAGTTGCGCCAAGGGTTCGTGCCCCTCGCCGACCAGCACGGCGTCCGCGCCGGCACTGAGGTACGGTCCGGGCGCATCGCTGGCATCGGAGCCGGCCACGATGACGCGCGTGCCGCGCGCACGGGCCGCGCGGATCATGTCGCAGGCGGCCTGGCGCATCGCCCCTAAGCACATCTTGCTCAGGAAATTGAAATTGTCCTCATAGATGACCAGCAGCTGCGGCGCCGCGCTCTCCAGGCAGCGCGTGTACTCCTCCAGCCCCTCGGCGAGCATCGCATCGAACAGCGCCACCTGGTGCCCACTGTGCCGCAGCAGCGCCGCGACCTGCAGTGTGGCAAGCGGGGGGTAGGGCTTGGCACGCTGGAATTGCTTCGGATCGAAGCGCAGGAAGTAGGAATGACCGACCAGAATCGACAGCATCGAAAAACCCACGCAAATCAAGGGCCACCTGTTGAGTACCCCTGGGTGGGCGGAAGGTTCAGCCGCAGGTGCGCGGGCTCTCCAGGATCGCCCGCACGATGTACATGGACGCGTCCCGTGCCGGGCGGCGGAACAGCCACTGAAGGATCCGTCGCCTCTGCGACATGTGCGTCCAGGGGCGCTGGGCAGACCACTGTTCGGCCGCCATGATCTGGCGCGTGGCGGCCTGCTCGCGGCCCGGAACGACGCGCCGCCACGCATAGCGCCCGCGCTCGCTCAACGAGCGACACCACGGTAATCCGGGCAGGGCCGGAATCGACAGCGAGGCGTAGGACATCTGGGAGAGGTTCGTCCGGCGGCTCAAACGGCGTAACACCCCCGGGCACTCGGCACGCAGTGCGGCCAGCACCCGCGCTGGTACCCGCCCGGGCTGATAGCGGTTGATCATTTCCAGGGGCGGAAGCGCCCACCACAGTGCCTGCGGCGTGGCGCGGCTGTCCACCAGCAGCTCCCAGTCATCCGGGCTCATCCGGGCGGCGAGCCGCGCGATGTCATGCAGATGCATCAGCCGCAGGGCACGAGCGCTCATATTGCCGGTGGCGTGCAACAGCAGGTGCAGCAGCAGCGCGTGGATCGAGGGATAGAAATTGAGTCCGGGCTTGGGATGGGCCGGAAAGACCCGCTCGGTGATTTCGACTTCGGTGAGCGGCAGGCGCTCCATGATCCTCGTGTGCAGTTCGATCTTCACCGGATAGTCCTGGTGCTCCCCCACCGGCAGAGCAGCCATTGTGGCTTTCTCCCCGGCGCCGTCTCGGGGCTCGAAGACCTGGTGTTTCCAGGTCACCGCGGTTTGCACATAGCCCAGCGCCGCCAGCATTTGCACCGCGTGCGCGGCGTCCGCGGGTCGCACCAGCAGATCGATGTCCGCCATGGGCCGCTCACCGGCCGAATACACCCGCAGTGCATGCAGGGCCGCACCCTTGAGCGCGACGATCGCCAGTCCCGCCGCCGTCGCGCGCGCGTCGATGGCCTCAAGCACCGCCGCAATGCGCTGATACCGCAGCTGGGTCTGACGGCGTTGCTCGAGCATGAACGACTGCCAGCTGGGCGGGCCGATCCACTTCAAAGTGCCGCCCAGCAGCGGCGTGACCCCGTGCAGCACGGCGGCGGCACGCGCCATCTGCCATTCGAACGCGGTCCAGTCAGGAGCGCTGTCCTTGGGGTCGGCCAGTTCGGCGGCAAAGTGTTCGGTGGCCGCGGACAGGCCAAGCTCGATCATGCTGCGTGGCGGCATCATCATCCCGGTGAGTGCCCCGCCGCCGCCGAGCGGTTCTATGGACGCTCAGCGCGCCTTGCGCATCCTGAAGACGACGGCCACCGGGACCTGCAGCGCCCGCGGGTCGAAGCGCTGGTCGGCCACGATATCGTCGGCGTTCAGTTGCGGCTCGATCACGTCCTCGATACACAGACCGACCGCCTTGCTCGCGGCATGCCAGTCCGAGTAACGATGCGTCGTGTAGCGCACCGCGTAGCGCTGCTCGCCGACCGTGAAGGTCCGTTTCCACCCCAGGGCATCGGCGATGGGATGAAAATCACTGCACAGCAAGGTCCCCGAATCGTTGAGCACGCGGGCGAGTTCGCCCAGCGCCGAACGCAGGTCGGCGACGTGACCCAAGGTCAACGCGCACACCACGACATCCGCCCAGCCATCAATGACCGGCACGCTGGTGACCGAGCCTTGGGTCACCGGCAGGCCCAGGTCCCTGGCCCGCGCCAGCATCTGCCCCGATTGGTCGACGCCGAGCAGTGCCGCGCCGCGCTGCCGGGCATGCAGCAGGTAGCGACCGCTGCCGCATCCCACGTCGAGTACGCGCAGCCCCTGCAGCGACTGCGGCAGCAGCGCCAGCATGGCGCGCTCTTCGGCCAGCATGAACGGGTTGTGGGCATGCGCCGGATAGTTGGCGGCCCACAGCGCGTAGCCTTCGAGCGGATCGAGTTCGCGCGGATCATTCATTGCAGAGTGAGCCCCGGCTCCAGAGTCCAGGCCGGCACTCCTTTGGTAAGCAGCGCATCGCTGCGGCAAAGTTTGGGCTGCCCATCGAGGAATACGGCGACATAGGGAATGCGCAGGTGGGTAAACCAGGCCGCGAAATCCGGGTCGGTGATGAACGGTTCGCCGTCACGGATGACGGCACGCAGCTGCGCGCGCTGCAGATCGCGAAAGGGGCTGAACGGGTCGGTGTGCGTTGCACGCACGATGATGTAGTCGTCGCGGCCGCTCGCGCGCAGCAGCCGCAGGGCGCGCTCGGTCACCAGCTGCAGCAGTTCGCGCGCCGTGAAATCACTGTGCGCCGCGGCCACCTTCAGTTCCGCCAGCAGGTCACGTGCACCGGTGAGTCGCGAGTCGGTTCCCAATGCCAGGCAGCCGGCATCGAACAGCGCGCGCAGCCGGCGCGGCGCGATGGTCTGGCCCAGCAGTGAAAGATTGCTGGACGGGCACCATACGACCCCGGCGCCCGCGTTCACGATATCCGCCACATCGGCATCGCCCAGACCCACCGCGTGGATCAGTACGGTATTGCCCCCGAGGCATCCGAGCTGCCGCAGTTCCTGCAGCTCGCCGCAGGCTTGGGTATCCGTGCCTTCCGCAAGATGGATGAACCAGGGGATCTGGGCCGGTGCGGCATGGAAGCTGGCCGCAACCGACGGTCCGTGGCGCAGGCGCAGCGAATGCGCCCAGGTGTACGGCTGCGACACGCGCACCGGAAAGCTGCGCGCCTCGAATGCATCATGTGCCGGATCGTGGTGCATGACGGTGGTCGCGCCGCTCAACGCGTTCTTCAGTCCCCCGTGCCACAGCCGTGCATGCAGCGGCATGGTCAACGCCGTCTGGACCGCCGGATCCCGGAAGTGCTCCTTGAAGGCGGTCGCCCATTCGTAGCTGTTGGGAAAGGGCGCGCTGTGCGGCAGGGGCGGGACGCTGTTCTGGTGCAGGTGATCATGCGCATTGACCAGCCCCGGCAGCACGACGTGCTCACTCAGCTCCTGTTCGAAGCGCGTAGCGGGCTCGGCCGCGGAGGCGAGCCAAAGATCGCGCACGATGACGCTGCCATCGGCCGGAGAGGCAACGGATACATTGCGCAGGACCACCACGATTCCATGAGTACCCCCGGGCGGCACAAAGGTTCTCGACCCCAGGACCGCAAGTGCTTACAGTGGCCTTCCTTGGATGGGAGGGTGGCAGCATGAAAGTGGCGCTTATTGGCGGGACGGGCAGAATCGGCAGCAAGATCACGGCGGAACTGCTCGGTCGGGGTCACTCGGTGACCGTGATCGCGCGCAATCCGGACAAGGCGCCCGGCAATCCACATCTCAAGGCCGTCAAGGGCGATGTCACCCAACCGGATGCCGTCGCGGCATTGGTCCGCGGACACGATGCCGTCATCAGTTCCGCCCCGTTCAATCCGGGCATTTCCCCGCAGGTGCTCGCGGCGGTGCGCAAATCGGGCGTGAAGCGCTACATAGCGGTGGGGGGCGCGGGCTCGCTGACGGGCGCGGACGGCAAACTCGTCATGGACAATCCGCAGATTCCGGCCGAGTGGATGCCCAGCATCAAGGAAGGCTCGGAACTGTTGAAGCTGCTGCGCGCCGATCAGCAGCTGGACTGGACCTTCTTCTCACCGGCGGTCCAGATCGGGCCGGGCGAGCGCACCGGCAAGTTCCGCTTAGGCGCGGATGAGGTCGTCGCGGCCGCAGACGGCAAGAGCTCGATCTCGTACGACGATTACGCGATCGCCCTGGTCGATGAGCTCGAGAACCCCAAGCATATCCGGCGCCGCTTCACCATCGGCTACTGAGGCGCGGTGCTCTCAACCGCGCGGATCCAGGTACTTCGCCTCGAACATCACGAACACACCCAGGCCCGGTTCCGGTTCAAAGAACCGTGAATTCGCATCGTTGACGATGACCGAGCCGATGTAGGCCTTGTTGAACATGTTCTCGATGCGCAGGTACTCGCTGGTCTGCCAGCCGGTGCTCTTCTGCTCGAAGCCGGCCCGTAGATTCTCGGTCCAGTAACCTCCGGCATAGCCGCTGTTGCGATCATCGGCATAGATGCCTGAGCGCACCAGTGTTTCGGCCGTGGCCGAGAAGCCGGCGGCCGGATAGCGCCAGGTCAGGCCGGCATACAGGATGTTCTGCGGTACGGCGGGCAGGTGACTGCCGGCGGCAATCAGCGGCGTGGCGCACGGCGTCGTTCCGGCGCAGTACGCATCGGCCACGACCGCGCGGATGTAGGAATAGGCGATGCGTGTTTCGAAGTTGCCGGGCAGGTCGGCCGTCACGCCAAGCTCCGCGCCGTCGCGCTGCGTGGCGCCGATGTTCTGGTAGACGGTGCGACCGCCGGAGGCGGTGAGCGCGCCCAATTCATCCACGGTGCGGATCAGGAACACGGCCGCGTCGGCGCGGAACAGCTCGCCGCGGGACTTCACGCCCACTTCATAGTCATTGCTGTGCGCCGCCTTCAGTCCGAAGTTCAGCCCCGGCAGGTTGCCGCTGATGGAGCGATACGCCAGCTCATTGAGGGTCGGGGTCTCGAAGCCACGGCCGAAGGAGGCGTAGCTGCTGAGATTGTCGGTGAGGCTGTAACTCAATCCCGCTACCGGATTGGTGGCCGAGTAGCGCGTGCTGCTCAGGGGCAGGGCACCACTGACGGACAGATGGCTGTGGTCGGTGATGTCCACGATGCTGTTGCGCACGCCGGCCGTCGCGTGCAGACGTTCGGTGAGATCCCACTGCGCCTGGAAGTACTCATCGAGGTCGTGCACCAGATTGGTTTCGTAGCGGCGCGGCGCACCCAGCACGCCCAGGTCCGTGCCGACGTAATTCAGATAACCGCGCCGGTGTTCGTCCATGTCGTCGTAGTTCATGCCGGCGGTCATGGTGAGCGCCGTACCCAGGAATTCACGACGGTCGGTGAAATGCACATCGGTGCCGTCGTAGTTGCGCGCCAGGTCGATGACGCCACCGGGACTGGTCGACGCGGCCTGCGTCGCCAGCGGAATGGACTGGAACTGGGTGGTCTGACGATGGCCGCTGTAGACCATGGCGACCAGGCTGTCGTGGGCGCCGAACTGGCGTTCGTAGGTCAGGCCCAGCTGCTCCTGCGTCAGGGACTTGCGGGTGTTGAACATGTCCGCGCCGGTTCCGGCCTGCATCCGATCCGTTACCACCTGCGCCGCGGTCAGCCCCAGCGGATCCTGCACGAAGGGCATCTCGACGGCATTGGCGATGAAGGTCAGCTGCGACACATCATCGAGCTGCACGCGCACCCGGCCGTTCAGCAGATTGCGTTGTGCTTCGCTGTGCCGGCGATAGCCGTCGGTCTGGAAATGCGAAACGTCGAGCAGGTAGTTGACGCGGCCCGTATCGCCGCCAACCACTCCCGCGTAGCGCTGGGTATTCAACGATCCGTATTCCAGCGTCGAACCAAGCTCGAATCCCGGCGGCGCATTCGCGGTGAAGATGGCGATGACGCCGCCGGAGGAATTGCCGTACAACGCGGAGAACGGTCCGCGCAGCACTTCGATGTGATCGGCGGAACCCAAGTCGAACTGTGAGAACTGGCCCTGGCCATCGGGCATTGTTCCGGGAATGCCATCCGAATACAGACGCACGCCGCGCGCGCCGAAGCTGGATCGCGCGCCGAAGCCGCGCGAGGAGATCTGCAGGTCCTGGGCATAGTTCTGGCGATTCTGTACCGAGACGCCCGGAACCGTATCCAGCGACTCGGACAGGTTGACCTGCGATTGACCCTCGTGAATCGTTCTGCTGCTGATGCGATCCACGGACATCGGCAGCGTGAGGCTGTCCTGTGCAATGCGCGTCGCGGTCACGACCACCGATTCCAGATCGGCGGGCGCATCGGCATCGGCCGACGTATCGGCGGCACCGGGTGCATCGGCAGCCTGCGCCACCGCGCCGCACGCCACGGCGCACATCAGCATCAACATCCCTGTCCGGTGCCGGCGCATGCTTGGAATTCCTTACTCGAACGCTAGCCAATGAGGTGCGCCAGAATGAGTACTTGCACACATTGGTGCAATACAGATAAACGCTAAAAAACATCAGTTCGCTACAATGCGCAGGTGCAGCCGGAAAACAGCCATGACTAGCGGGAAACAAAGCACGCGCACCGGCGGGCTGTTCGTGATCTCGGCGCCCTCGGGCGCCGGCAAGACCTCATTGGTCAAGGCATTGCTGGCGCGCGATCCGCAGCTCACCGTTTCGGTTTCCCACACGACCCGGCCGCCGCGCGCCTCGGAGCAGCCCGGTCGTGAGTACTGGTTCGTGACACCGCAGGAGTTTCAGGAACGGCTGGCGCGCGGGGAATTTCTGGAACACGCGCGGGTGTTCGACAACTTCTACGGCACGGGGCGCGCGACGGTGGAGACGCAACTGGCCGCCGGTCGGGACGTCATTCTCGAAATCGACTGGCAGGGTGCGCGGCAGGTGCGCGCGTCGGCGCCGGGCTGCACCACCATTTTCATCCTGCCGCCCTCGCGCGCCGCGCTCGAGGAACGGCTGCGCAACCGGCAGACGGATACCGCCGAGGTGATCGCCCGGCGCCTGCGCGATGCCGTGGGCGATATGTCGCACTACCAGGAGTTCGGCTACGTGGTGGTCAATGACGATTTCGACACGGCCTGCGCCCAGCTGCAAAGCATCCTGGCGGGGGCCGGGGCGGCGCTGGCGAGCAATCGGCCGCAGCTGGCCCCCCTGCTGGCGGATCTGCTCGGCCCGGCCTGAGACTGGCCAAAATGGGCCCCGTTGCCGTAGACTTCTGAACCTCTTCCGCCCTTCGCGGCGGCAATCACCTAAAGTTAGCAGGATATGGCCCGAATCACCGTCGAAGACTGTCTCCAGAACGTCGATAACCTGTTCCACCTAGTGCTGCTGGCCTCCCAGCGTGCCCGGCGGCTGGCCAACGGCGCCGAACCGACCGTTGCCTGGGAAAACGACAAACCCACGGTAGTCGCCCTGCGTGAAATCGCCGGCGGCACGATCACGGCTGAAATGCTCAGCGAGCCGGAGCCGCCGCCGGTCGAGGCCACCATGCCGGACGCCGAATCTATGGCATTCCGGGCCCCGCAATTTGGTCTTGGAGACTGACTCCAGGCGTAACCTATGGACTATGCGTCTTCGCTCCTGGGACTCATCCCCGGTGCAAGGCGCGCCACACCGGGGCTGAAAGACCTTCTTGCCACGGTCGGTACCTACCTGCCGCCTGAGCAGGTGGAGCGCATCCGGGAGGCCGCCGAGTTCGGCGCCTCGGCGCACAAGGGACAGATCCGCCTAAGCGGCGAACCCTACATCGCCCACCCGGTGGCCGCGGCCGCGATCCTCGCGGACCTGCATCTCGACACCGACACCATCATCGCGGCCATCCTCCACGATGTCATCGAGGACACGCCGACCCCGAAGGACCAGCTCGCGCAGCGCTTCGGCGCGGACGTGGCCGAAATCGTCGACGGGGTCACCAAGCTCGACCAGATCAAGTTCAAGAGTCGCGAGGAGGCGCAGGCCGAGAGCTTTCGCAAAATGCTGCTCGCCATGGTGCGTGACCTGCGCGTCGTGCTGGTCAAGCTCGCCGACCGCACGCACAACATGCGCACCATCGATGCCATGGAGGTGACCCGCCGGCGGGCGATCGCGCGGGAGACGCTGGAGATCTACGCGCCCATCGCCGAGCGCCTCGGACTGTATGACCTGAAACTGGAGCTGGAGGACTTAGGCTTCGCGGCCCTGTACCCGCAGCGCTATCGCGTGCTGGAACGCGCGCTCAAGCGCGCGCGCGGCAACCAGAAGGAATTCCTGAAGAAGATCGACCAGCAGATGACCGCTGCGCTGATGAAGAACGAGATCGTCGCGCGGGTCGCCACGCGCGAGAAGCATCTGTACAGCATCTACCGCAAGATGCAGCGCAAGCGTGCGACGCTCAATGAAATCGTCGATGTCTACGGACTGCGCATCGTCGTCGACAAGGCCGATACCTGTTACCGCGCGCTCGGCAGCGTGCACAGCGTGTTCAAGCCCATGCCGGGACGTTTCAAGGATTACATCGCGATCCCGCGCGTGAACGGCTACCAGTCGCTGCACACCACCCTGTTCGGGCCGAACGGCGTCCCGATCGAAGTGCAGATCCGCACCGAAGATATGAACAGCGTCGCGCAGTCCGGCATTGCCGCGCACTGGCGCTACAAGAGCGGCGAGACCGTCGGCTCCTCGCAGCAGGAGCGCGCCCGGGAGTGGCTGTCGCGGCTGGTCGAACTGCAGGACGGTGGCGGCAGCTCCGAGGAATTCCTCGAGAGCGTCAAGGTCGATCTGTTTCCGGACAAGGTGTACGTATTCACGCCGAAGGGGGAAATCCTGCGCCTGCCCAGCGGCGCGACCGTGGTCGATTTCGCCTACTCCGTACACACCGACATCGGCAACCGCTGCGTCGCGGCCAAGGTCGACCGGCGCCTGACACCGCTGCGCACGGTGCTGCGCAACGGTCAGACGGTGGAGATCATCACCGCCAAGGGCGCCATGCCGAATCCCTCATGGGTGAACTTCGTCGTCACCGCCAAGGCGCGCAACGCCATCCGCCACTATCTCAAAGGCCTGCGCCGCTCCGAAGCCATCGCGCTGGGCAAGCGCCTGCTCAACCAGTCGCTCGCCGAGTTCCATCTCGCGCTGGAGGATGTGCCCCCGTCCCTGATGCAGGCCGCGGTCGGCGAATTCGGCATGAAGGATATCGACGAACTGTTCGAGCGCATCGGCATGGGCGAGCGCCTGGCGCCGCTGGTCGCACGCCGGCTGCTGCCCACCATCCCGCAGGAGGACGGCGGGGAAATCCCGGCTCCCGGCGCCATGGCCATCGCGGGCACCGAGGGGCTGCTGGTGACCTATGCGCGCTGCTGCTTCCCGATTCCGAATGATCCGGTCATCGCCTTCCTCTCCAGCGGACGCGGCGTCGTCGTGCATCGTGAAACCTGTGTCAACGTCGAGGATTACCGCAAGCATCCGGAGAAGTGGCTCCCCGTCACCTGGCAGGCGACGCCGGATCGGGTCTTCAGCTCGCAGATCCGGGTCGATGTACCCAATCGCATGGGCATACTCGCGGCGGTGGCCGCGGCGATCGCCGCCACCGAGACGAATATCGAACGGGTCTCGGTGGAAGAGCGCGAGTCGGAAACCTCGGTACTGGACTTTGAACTGCGCGTGCGCGATCGCGCGCAGCTCGCCATCGTCATCCGCTCCATCCGCCGCATGCCGGACGTGCTACGCGTCACGCGTACGCTTGCGGCGCATTCACGCAAGAGGCTCGAAGACAAATGACCCGCACCACCATTCATACCGACAGCGCGCCCCAGGCCATCGGCACCTACTCGCAGGCCGTCCGCGTGGGCAATACCGTGTACGTGTCCGGCCAGATCCCTTTGGATCCGGCCACCGGGGAGCTGGTGTCCGGGGACATCGAGGCGGAGATCCGCCGTGCCTTCGACAACCTGCTGGCGATCGTGACGGCGGCCGACGGCACCTTCTCGCAGGTGGCGAAGGTCACCGTGTTCCTCACCGACCTGGTGCACTTCGCCAAGGTGAACCAGATCATGGCGACCTATTTCCGCCAGCCGTATCCGGCCCGCGCGGCCGTCGGCGTCGCACAGCTGCCGAAGGGCGCGCGCGTGGAAATCGAGTGCATCCTCTGTCTTGATTGAGGCCACTGAACAGCGGCCCGTCACGGCGTTGCGCGGTGTCGGCGCCGCGCTCGCCGAACGTCTCGCAAGACTGGGTATTTCCCAGGTGCAGGACCTGCTGTTCCTCTTGCCGACGCGGTATGAGGACCGCACGCGCGTCGTGCCGCTGGGCGCATTGACGCCCGGTGAGCCTGCGGTGGTCGAAGGCGAAGTGCAGCTGACCGAGGTGACCTACCGCAGGCGCCGCCAGCTGCTGTGCCGCATCAGCGATGGCTCGGGGTTCCTCACCCTGCGCTTCTTCCATTTCACCAACGCCCAGCAGCACGCCCTCACCCGCGGGCTGCGGCTGCGCTGCTACGGCGAGGTGCGCCGCGGGCCGCTGGGCCTGGAGATCGTGCACCCGGAATATCGCCGGGTGGCGGACGCAGCGCAGGAGCTGGCCGAATCCCTGACGCCGATGTACCCGGCCACCGAAGGCCTGACCCAGCTGCGGCTGCGCATGCTCATCGCCGAGGCGCTGGGCGCACCGGGCAGCATCACCGTGCGCGACTGGCTGCCCGTCGAAGTCCAGCGCTCGCTGCAGCTGCCGCCCCTGCGCGATGCGCTGGAGCTGCTGCACCGGCCGCCGCGCGAGCAGGATCACACCGAGCTGCTCACCGGCCACCATCCGGCGCAGCGGCGCCTGGCTTTTGAGGAGCTGCTGGCGCATCAGCTGAGTCTGCGGCTGCGCAAGCTGCGCACCGCCGCCGATCCGGGCCTGGCACTGACGGATCAGTCGGACCTGGAATCGCGGCTGCTGGCCGTGCTGCCCTTCGAACTGACCGGTGCCCAGCAGCGGGTGCGCGCCCAGATCGATGCGGATCTGGTGGGTCCGCATCCGATGCTGCGGCTGCTGCAGGGTGATGTCGGCTGTGGCAAGACCGTGGTGGCGGCGCTCGCCGCCGCGCGTGCCATCGGCAGCGGCCAGCAGGTCGCGCTGATGGCCCCGACGGAGCTTTTGGCCGAGCAGCACTGGCGCAATTTAAGTGAGTGGTTCAAGGCCGTGCAGCTGCCGGTGGCGCTGCTCACCGGCTCGCAACCGGCCCGTGCGCGGCGCAGCGCGGAGCAGACGATTGCCTCAGGAGAGGTACAGATCGTCGTTGGAACACATGCATTGTTTCAAAAGGGTATCAATTTTGCCAGACTGGCCCTGATCATTGTCGATGAACAGCATCGCTTCGGTGTGCAGCAGCGCATGACTTTGCAGGAAAAGGGACGCGCGGCGGGCCTGATGCCGCATCAGCTGATCATGACCGCCACGCCGATCCCGCGCACCCTGGCCATGACGGCTTATGCGGACCTGGATATTTCCGTGATCGACGAACTGCCCCCGGGACGCACGCCCGTGGTCA
This sequence comes from Steroidobacteraceae bacterium, assembly GCA_036498905.1. GTDB lineage: Bacteria > Pseudomonadota > Gammaproteobacteria > Steroidobacterales > Steroidobacteraceae > DAIDKA01. The sequence continues at coordinate 12,429 of DASYER010000124.1, forward strand.
CCGTCGTCATGGCGGAGACGCGACGCCACGAAGTCGTGCAGCGCATCCTGCTGGCCTGTCGCACGGGCCGTCAGGCCTACTGGGTCTGCCCGCTCATCGATGAGTCCGAGGAGCTGCGCTACCAGGCCGCCGAGGAGACCGCCGTGGCGCTGCGCGAGGCCCTCCCGGAATTGACCGTGGAGCTGGTGCACGGGCGACAGCCGGCCGCACAGAAGGAGGCGACGATGGCGGCCTTCAAGGCCAACCGCGTGCAGCTGCTGGTGGCCACCACCGTCATCGAAGTGGGAGTGGATGTGCCGAACGCGACCCTGATGGTCATCGAGAATGCCGAACGCATGGGACTGGCCCAGCTGCACCAGCTGCGCGGCCGGGTCGGTCGCGGGGCGCAGGCCTCGATGTGCGTGCTGCTGTACCGGGCACCGCTGTCGCAGCTGGCACGAGCGCGGCTGCGGACCATCCGCGAGACCAGTGATGGCTTTGAAATCGCGCGCCGCGATCTGGAATTGCGCGGACCGGGCGAACTGCTCGGGACGCGCCAGACGGGCCTCGCTCAGCTGCGGGTCGCGGATCTCGCACGCGATTCGGACCTGCTGCCCATGGTGCAGGAGAGCGCCGAGCTGATGCTGCGTGATTATCCGGATAACATTGCGCCGCTGACTACGCGCTGGATCGGCGAGGGTGAACGCTACGGAACCGTTGGCTGAGGACTTCAGGCAGGAGCTGGAACTGACGCCGCGGCGACCCCGGACGGCGCCGTTCACCTATCGGGTGATGCGCCGCCTGACCGAATACGGCCGGCTGGCCCGGCTCGACCGACCGGTCGGTATCTGGCTGCTGCTGTGGCCGGTGCTGTGGGCGCTGTGGATCGCCGGCGCCGGGCGCCCTGCGCCGCGCGTGCTCATCATCTTCGTGCTCGGCGTGTTCACGATGCGCGCCGCGGGCTGCGTCATCAACGATCTGGCCGATCGCAACATCGACCCGCGCATCCGCCGCACCCGGCAGCGGCCACTGGCCGCAAGACGGGTCACGCCGCACGAGGCCGTCGTCCTGTTCGTGCTGCTGTCGCTGGCCGCGTTGTGGCTGGTGCTGCAGCTGAATCCGCTCACCATCCGTCTGTCGCTGGTCGGGGCCGCGCTGACGGTGAGTTATCCCTTCGTGAAGCGCTTCTTTCCGCTACCGCAGCTGTACCTGGGGATTTCATTCGGCGGCTGGGGAGTGCCGATGGCCTTTGCCGCGCAGACCGGCCAGGTGCCGCGCATCGCCTGGGTGATTTTCATGGCCGCGGTGGTGTGGGCCGTGATCTACGACACGCAGTACGCCATGGTCGATCGCGAGGATGACCTGAAGATCGGCGTGCGCTCCACCGCCATCGCCTTTGCCGACATGGACCGGGCGATGATCTTCGTCCTGCAGGTGCTGATGCTGGCGGCACTCGCCCTGGTCGGCCGCACCCTGCATTTCGGAAACGGGTACTACGGCGGCCTGTGCGTGGCCGCGGTCACGTTCGTGTTCCAGCAATGGCTGATCCGCAAGCGCGACCCGGATTCATGCCTGCGCGGCTTCCTCAACAACAATTACACCGGCGTCGCGATCTTCGCCGGCATCCTGCTGCAGTACCTGTACGGCAGCGGCAGCTAGGTCGAGGTGGCCGCGGGCAGCTGATCGCCGGGCACCCAGAAGCCATGGATCTGCCCGGCAATCCGGTAGGGCATTTTCACGGTGGCGATGGGACCTGCCTCCAGATGGGCGGTATCCACCAGCACCAGGTCCGCGCGGCCGCCTTCGCGGGGATGCGAGGCAACGCCGATCAGATAGCCATCACCCTCGGCTGCGCCCTTGTGCCGCGGCACGAAGCACATTTCGGCGAGGCTCGCTTCCTTGCCCAGCGAGAAGAACTTCGCGGTGCGGGTCATGTGATCGAACATCGCCCAGCGGCTGCCGACGGCCGGATCGCTGCTCAGCAGGAAGCCGTAGCGGTACGGCACCGTGTGATAGCGATCATCCTGCCGTGACAGGGCGCCGGCGACGCCGGGATACAGATTCTCGATCTCGTATGACTTGGCCTTCTTGTTGGCCAGGTTCACGCTGTAGCGCATGACACGACCGGTGCTCTTCACCGGATCGAAGGCTTCGTGCAGCTGCGGGAAGAACGGGAACTGGTTGGAGTCGGCGCCGTCGACGTCGAAGTAGACCTTCTCCCCTTCATTCCAGGCGCCCATGCAGTGGGTGGCCATGTAGCCGGGACCCTTGAACCAGCGCAGGTCCTTGCCGTCCCCGCCGCGGCGCATGACGCCGACGTAGCTCGGCAGGGTCGAATCCCAGGCGAAGTGCGGACCGGCGTTCTTGATGAGCTCCATGTTCGTGGCCATGGGGCTGACGTACAGAATCACGTACTTCTGGGTGACGCCGAAATCATGAATCATGCCGACGTAAGGCACTTTCACCCAGGCGGACCAGTTAACCGCGCCCTTCGGATCGGCGGAAAACACGAACACATCATCCGTGGCCAGGCCCTTGGCCTCGTAGCCGAAGGCCACCAGTTCCCCGGTCTGCGGATCGATTTTCGGATGGGCCGTAAAGGTCTGGCCCTTCAGACCGCCGTTGAAGGTGTAGTAGTCATCGACCGTCTCGAGGGTCAGCGGATTCAGCGCCACCGGCGGGCTGTCTTCCTTCATCGCCAACAGCCGCTGGTGGTGATAGAAAATCTGCGTGTTGGCGGTGCCGCGGCTTAAGGTCTTGACGCTCGGATCATCGGTGGTCGGATTGCGGTACATGCCGAACAGCGAGCGGCGGGCCGCATGCTGGGCCTTGTAGCGCTGGGTGCGCACGTAGCGGCTGCGAAAATCGACATGCCCGTCCTTGATGCGGAAGGCGCCGATCATGCCCTCACCATCAAATGGGATGTCATGCATATAGATTGCCGGCTTCGGATACTGCGGATCCGGGCCGACGCGGTAGAACATGCCGTCCAGATCCTTCGGCAGCGTGCCTTCCACCTCGCAGTCATACAGGTCGGTTTCCGAGCGGTAGACGGCGCCGGCCGCACTGCCGCCGGCACCAAAGCCGCCACGCTCCTTCGGGAACTGTACTTCCGCCTGCGCAGTGGCCGGCAGCACCAATCCCCCCACTGCCGCGGCAGCGCCCGCGCCGGCACCGGCCACCGCGCCCATGAAACCGCGCCGAGTCAGGGACCCAAGCGCTGTGGGCTGTTCACTAATGGGCGGCTTGCGGCTCATGGCGGTGCTCCCTCGGGTAGGAAAAACCTGCGGATCATACGCCCAATTGGGTGGTCAATTAATAGCCAGATGTCACCTTCCGGTGGGGTCGCGGGTTGACAGCAGCCGGCCTGCCCCGGAACATTCCCCGCGCCCGTCCCACCCGAAGGTTTTCGCCTATGACGATCAGCAGCGGCACGCCGCGACATGACTGGACCGTGGCCGAGGTTGAAGCGCTCTTCGCCCAGCCATTCCTCGATCTGCTGCTTGGCGCGCAGAGCGTGCATCGGCAGCATTTCACGCCGAACACCGTGCAGATGAGCACGCTGCTGTCGATCAAGACCGGCGCCTGCCCCGAGGACTGTGCCTACTGTCCGCAAAGCGTGCGCTACGACACCGGGTTGTCGCGCGAGGCGCTGATGGAAGTGGCGGCCGTCAAGGAGAGTGCCGAGCGCGCCAAGGCCGCCGGCGCGACGCGCTTCTGCATGGGCGCGGCTTATCGCTCCCCGAAGGCCCGCGACCTCGAGGTCATCTGCGCCATGGTTCAGGAGGTTCATGCCCTGGGCCTTGAGAGCTGCGCAACCTTGGGAATGCTGGAGCCGGCGCAGGCCCAGCAGCTCAAATCGGCCGGGCTGGATTTCTATAATCACAACCTCGACACCTCCGCGGAGTTCTACGGCGAGATCATCACCACCCGTACCTTCCAGGATCGCCTCGACACCTTGTCGGCGGTGCGTGAGGCGGGACTGAAGGTGTGCTGCGGGGGCATTGTCGGCATGGGCGAGTCGACTCGCGATAGAGCCTCGATGCTCGCGACCCTGGCAGGCCTGCCCCAGCACCCGGAGAGCGTGCCCATCAACGAACTGGTGCAGGTGCCCGGCACACCGCTCCATGGCATCGCGCCGGTCGATCCTTTTGATTTCATCCGCACCATCGCCGTGGCGCGTATCGTGCTGCCGCGCTCGCATGTGCGCCTGTCCGCCGGACGCACCCAGATGAGCGATGAGATGCAGGCGTTGTGTTTCATGGCGGGCGCGAATTCGATTTTCTACGGTGAGAAGCTGCTCACCACCGGCAATCCGGATGTCGAGAAGGATCGCAATCTGCTCGTGCGCCTGGGACTTGCTCCGGAGCCGTCCCCGCACCCCGCCTACGCATGAAAGCCCCTGCGCTGCGGGCCCGGCTGACGCAGCTGGCGGCACAGCATCTGCGGCGCCGCCGTCGTACCGTGTCGGCGGCGGACGGCGCAGCGGCCTGCGAAGTGCTGGTCGATGGTGAGCGGCGGATCAACTTCTGCGGCAACGACTATCTCGGCTTGAAGACTCACCCGGCGCTGGTACGGGCCATGAGCGAATCTGCGGCAATCACCGGCGCCGGCAGCGGCGCCTCGCACCTGGTCACCGGCCATGGCCGCGAACACGATCTGCTCGAAGCGGAGCTGGCGCAGTTCACCGGTCGCGAGCGGGCGCTGCTGTTTTCGACGGGTTACATGGCGAACCTGGCCGCGGTCAGCTGCCTCGCGGAACGTGATTCGCTCATCGTCATGGATCGGCTCAGCCACGCCTCGCTGATCGATGCAGCGCATTTGTCCGGCGGCACCCTCAAGCGCTTCGCGCATGCGGATGCGCAGGCCGCGGGCGTGATGCTCCGGCACGCGGCAGCCGGCGCCGGGCTTTTGGTAACCGACGGGGTGTTCAGCATGGACGGCGATCTGGCCCCGCTGCCGCAGCTGGCACAGCTCGCGACCGAAGCGGATGCCTGTCTGATCGTCGATGACGCGCATGGTCTGGGCGTCATGGGCGCGCGCGGGCGCGGCTGCCTCGAGCACTTCAATCTCGACAGTGATGCCGTTCCGATCCTGGTCGGCACGCTCGGCAAGGCCTTCGGCTGTTTCGGCGCGTTCATTGCCGGCGATGAGGACTACATCGAGTGGCTGCTGCAAACCGGGCGCAGCTACATCTACACCACGGCACTGCCGCAGCCGCTCGCGGCGGCGGCGCGCGCGGCGCTGCGCGTCGCGACGGACGAAAGCTGGCGACGCGAGCGGGTGCTGGCGCTTGCCGCACGGCTGCGCGCGGGCGCGGCGCAGGCCGGCGTGCCCCTGCTGCCCTCGCCATCGCCCATCCAGCCGGTGGTGCTGGGCGACAGCGCGCGGGCCCTGCAGGTGAGCGAAATACTGTTTGCGGCCGGATTCTGGGTCGCGGCCATCCGCCCGCCGACGGTGCCGCGAGGTTCGGCGCGACTGCGCATCACCCTCTCTGCGGCCCACAGCGAGCAGCAGGTCGACGCACTGCTCGAGGCTCTGGCGGCCGCGCTGCGTGCCGCGCCAGAAGAGCCGCATGCAGCCGCCTGATCCTTTTGTCCTGGATCGGCGCGCCGTGCGTGCCTCCTTTGATCGGGCCAGCGCGACCTACGACACGGCCGCGGTGCTGCAGGCACGCGTGCGCGATGAACTGTTGTCACGCCTCGACCTGATCCGCATCAGCCCCGAAGTGATCGTCGATGCCGGCTGCGGCACCGGCGATGGCGCCCGCCAATTGAAGGACCGCTATCGAACCGCGATGGTGATCGCGCTCGACCTCGCGCCGGGCATGCTGCGCGAAGCGCGGCGGCGCGGCAGCTGGCGGCGGCCCCTGCAGCGCCTGTGCGCCGATGTGTTCCAGCTGCCGTTCCGGGACGGGACCATCGACCTGATATTCAGCAACCTGGTGCTGCAATGGTGCGATGACCTCGACGCGGCGCTGCGCGAAATCCGGCGCGTGCTCTCCCCGGACGGGTTTTTCGCCTTCGCGACCTTCGGTCCGGATACCCTGCGCGAGCTGCGCAATGCCTGGGCGGCGGCCGACGGCGGGACTCATGTCAGCGGCTTTCGCGACATGCATGACATCGGCGATGCTCTGACGCGCGCCGGGCTGTCCGAGCCGGTCATGGATGTGGAGCGGCTGACCATGGTCTATCCGGACGTCGCCGCGATCACTCAGGACCTGAAGGTCATCGGGGCGCGCAACGCCACCGCGGCGCGGGCCCGCGGGCTCACCGGCAAGGGACGCTGGCGCGCCATGACCGCCGCATACGAAACCCAGCGCCAACCGAGCGGGCTGCTGCCGGCCACGTACGAAGTGGTCTATGGCGCCGCGTGGGGGGCACGCGGCCGCCCGGGAGTGGCGGCCGGCGGCGGTGAGGTGCGCATCCCCGTCGAGGCCATCCGACATCGCCGGGAAACTTAGATATGTCCGCGGGTCTGTTCATTACCGGCACCGACACCGAAGTTGGCAAAACCGTCGTGGCCAAACTGGTGGTGCGCTCCCTGGTCGCCACGGGCGTTCGCGTGGCGGTCATGAAGCCGGTGGCCGCGGGGAGCTTCATGACCCCGCAGGGCCCGCGCAATGAGGATGCCCTGGGACTGATCGCGGACAGCAACGTGGTTATGCCCTATGAGACGGTCAATCCCTACTGTCTGCCCGCGCCGGTGTCGCCGCACCTGGCGGCGCGTGAGGCCGGTGTGACCATCGAACTGCAGCGTATCCGCGCAAGCTACGCAGCACTGCGCGCGGCTGCGGACTGCGTCATCGTCGAAGGCGCCGGGGGCTGGCTGGCACCGCTGAGCGACACGCAGTTCATCGCGGATCTGGCCGCGGCGCTGGAACTGCCGGTGCTGCTGGTGGTGGGCTTGCGGCTGGGCTGCCTGAATCACGCCCTGCTCACCGTGGCGGCGATCCGACAGCGGCAGACGCTCACCGGTTGGATCGCCAACCGGATCGACCCGGATTTTGCCCGCCTGGCGGAGAATCTGGCGACCCTCGAGCGACATATCGGCATGCCGCCGCTCGCCACCGTGGACTATGATGAGGCGGCGCCCGGGAGGGTGCCCTTGAGTGCTGCTGAAGTGACGGCCCTGGTTCAGTCAGTCGCGTGTAAGCGATTGACTTGAATAAATAAGTTCAGCCTGTAACATGCACAGCTCGCCCGCGGAACCGAAATGGAGTCAGCCCACGCCCGTATCGTGATTGCTCCGAATTGCTCGCTCAGCGTGCGCGGAGCGTTACTTTTTTTTCTGTCGGCCTGTGCGCCTTGTTTTGGCATCGCCGGCGTGCTGACTTTTTTAGGGTTCTGGCCGGTGTTGCCCTTTGCCGGGCTGGAAATGCTTCTTCTCGGCGCGGCGCTGCGAATCAGCCTGGCACGTCGTCATCATCGCCAGACCATCGTGGTTTCGGAGTCGGAGGTCACCATTCAGTCGAATATCGGCAAGATCCACAGTGAGGTTGTGTTTCCGCGGCACTGGGCACAGGTTAAACTGCGCCGCCCAAAGTCGCGCCTGCATCCGAGCCGCCTCGTGATCGAATCGCATGGACGACAGTGCGCAGTTGGCGACTTCCTGACGGAGGACGAACGACGCGGCCTATACGGTAAGCTCTCGGAGCTCATCGGCCGTGTCAACGAGTCGCCGACTCTAGGTTTTCCAGGTGAGGCTCGAGGTTTTTGATGGCCGCAGGCCATGAGATACATATAAAATGATGCGCAAATTCCTGTCCCCGCTCGCCGCCGTTGCGGCACTGGCCCTGGGCCTGCTGCCCGCGGCGCATGCCGAATCCGGCTGGGGCGAGCTGAACATGACTCAGGGCGTGACCGCGATGTCACGCCAGATCTACGGCCTGCACATGCTGATGTTCTGGCTGTGCGTCGGGATCGCGGTGGTCGTCTTCGGTGTGATGGCCTATTCGATCTTCGCCTTCCGCAAATCGCGCGGCGCCGTGGCCGACACCACCCTGGTCCACAGCACCACGGTGGAAATCATCTGGACCATCGTGCCGATCGCGATCCTGGTCGCCACCGCGGTTCCGGCCGCCACCACCCTGATCAAGACCGAGGACCTGCGCAATTCGCAGCTGACCATCAAGGTCACCGGCTTCCAGTGGGGCTGGGATTATGACTACCTGAACAGTGGCGTCGAATACTTCTCGCGCCTGGATCGCGCCAGCGATGCGGCCCGGCAGTTGGGTTCGGGCGTGGACGTGACGACCGTCCCGCACTACCTGCTGAATGTGGACAACCCGATGGTCGTGCCGGTGGGCACGAAGGTGCGGGTGCTGGTCACGGCCAACGATGTGATCCATTCCTGGTGGGTTCCGGCATTCGGCGTCAAGAAGGACGCCATCCCGGGCTTCGTCAATGAGGCCTGGTTCGATATCGATTCGGACAAGCCCGGCGTGTACCGCGGCAACTGCGCCGAGCTGTGCGGCCGTGATCACGGCTTCATGCCGATCGTGGTCAATGCCCTGTCAAAAGACGACTTCGCGGCATGGCTGAAGGCCAAACAGCTCGAACAACATCCGCCGGCTGCCGCCGACGCCTCGGCGCCGGCCGCTGCGACCGCCTCTTCTGCCCCGACGGCGGTCGCCAAGTAAGCGACAGATACCTTAAAGAGACACGAACATGGCCTACGACTCGCACGTTGCTACCGATCACGACCACGATGCGCACGATCACAAGCCGCATGGCTGGCGCCGCTGGGTGTACGCGACCAATCACAAGGACATCGGCACGATGTACCTGGTGTTTGCCGGCATCAGCTTCTTCATCGGCGGCACCATGGCCATGCTCATCCGCCTGGAGCTGTTCAAGCCCGGCATGCAGTTCATGGATCCGCTGTTCTTTAACAGCATGACGACCATGCACGCGCTGGAGATGATCTTCGGCGCCGTCATGCCGGCCTGGACGGGCCTGGCGAACTGGATGATTCCGATGCAGGTGGGCGCGCCCGACATGGCCCTGCCGCGTTTGAATAATTTCAGCTTCTGGATCCTGCCCTTCGCGTTCACGCTGCTGCTGTCGTCGCTGTTCGTGCCCGGCGGCGGTCCCGCCGGCGGCTGGACCATGTATCCGCCGCTGATGCTGCAGGGTGGCGCGTCCTTCCCGATGACGATCTTCGCCATCCACATGATGGGTATCTCCTCCATCCTGGGTGCGATCAACGTGGTCGTCACCATCATGAACCTGCGCGCCCCGGGCATGACGCTGCTGCGCATGCCGCTGTTCGTGTGGACCTGGCTGATCACGGCCTACCTGCTGATCGCGGTCATGCCGGTGCTCGCCGGCGCCGTCACCATGCTGCTCACCGACCATTTCTTCGGCACGACGTTCTTCACCGCGGCCGGTGGCGGCGATCCGGTCATGTACCAGCACATCTTCTGGTTCTTCGGCCATCCCGAGGTGTACATCCTGATCCTGCCGGCCTTCGGCATTGTCTCGGAAATCATCCCGACCTTCTCGCGCAAGCCGCTGTTCGGCTACGACGCAATGGTGTATGCGACCGCCTCGATCGCGTTCCTGTCCTTCATCGTCTGGGCCCACCACATGTTCACGGTGGGCATGCCGCTGGCCGGGCAGCTGTTCTTCATGCTCTCGACCATGCTGATCGCGATCCCGACCGGCGTGAAGGTCTTCAACTGGACGGCGACGATGTACAAGGGCTCGCTCTCGTTCGAGCCGCCGATGCTGTTCGCGCTGTCGTTCCTGTTCCTGTTCACGATCGGTGGACTGTCGGGCCTGATGCTGGCCATCGTGCCCGCGGACTACCAGTACCAGGACACATACTTCGTCGTGGCGCACTTCCACTACGTGCTGGTTCCGGGCGCCGTGTTCGCGATCATGGCCGGCATCTACTACTGGTTGCCGAAGTGGACCGGCAACATGTATGACCAGCGGCTTGGCAAGTGGCACTTCTGGCTGTCCACGATTTTCGTGAACGTGCTGTTCTTCCCGCAGCACTTCCTGGGGCTTGCGGGCATGCCGCGCCGGATTCCTGATTACGCGGTGCAGTTCACCGACTGGAACATGGTGTCCTCGCTCGGCGGCTTCGCCTTCGGTCTCACCCAGCTGCTGTTCCCGTACCTGATCTGGAAGTGCATACGTGGCGGTGAGCGAATCGGCAACCGGGCCTGGGAAGGCGCGCATGGATTGGAGTGGGAGCTGTCCTCTCCGCCGCCGTATCACTCCTGGACCGATCCGCCGTCGGATGCACTGATCAACCGCGGCGCGGCGCATTGATGACCCTCGATGAGCCCACGCTCGCTGTTCAGCGCCGGCGCAGCGTGCGCCGCACGGCGTTGCTGCTGGGCATCGTCGCGGCCGTTTTCTATGTGGGCTTCATGGCCATGATGATCTGGCGCGGCTCACGATGAGCCTGGAGCGCGACAAACCCGGCAAGACCAATCGCTCGCTGGCCACGAAGCTCTTCATCTTTGCCCTCGGCAGCTTTGGCTTCGGATTCGCGCTGGTGCCGCTCTATGACGTGCTGTGCGCGGTAACGGGCCAGGGCGATCAGAAGGAGCTGGCGCGGGCGGCGACGGTGACGCAACACCCGGATCTGAACCGCCTGGTCACGGTGGACTTTCTCACCAGCCTGCCGGCGAACGGCAATTGGGAGTTCCACCCGATGGTGAAGACCATGCAGGTGCATCCGGGTCAGCTGTACCTGGCTCACTTCTATGCACACAACCTGATGGGCCATGACACGGTGGCCCAGGCGGTGCCGGATATCTCGCCGTCCAAGGCGGTCGCCTGGTTCCGCAAGACCGAGTGCTTCTGCTTTTCGCCGCAGCACTTCGACGTGAACCAGGAAAAGGTGATGCCGGTACGCTTCTTCGTCGATCCGGCACTGCCCAAATACATCGATCGTGTGACGCTGACTTACACGTTCTACGATTCCACGACAATGATCAAACCCGAGAAATGACCATGGCACAGGCGCACGCCCCGGACACCAGTCACTACTACGTCCCGCATCACAGTCTCTGGCCAATCGTCGGGTCGGTATCGCTGTTCTCGATCATGCTGGGCCTGGTGATCTACTTCAACGACTGGACCGGACCCTGGGCCCTCGCACCCGGATTCGCGCTCATTGCCTGCACCTTCTTCGGCTGGTTCTATTCAGTCATCGGCGAAAACCAGCACGGCATCTTCAACACCCAGGTCGATCGCTCCTTCCGCATGGGGATGATGTGGTTCATCTTCTCCGAGGTGATGTTCTTTGCGGCCTTCTTCGGTGCGCTGTTCTATGCACGCACTCTGTCGACCGCGTGGCTCGGTGGACGCGGGGTGAAAATCTTCACGAATATCCTGCTGTGGCCCCACTACGACGGCACCTGGCCGACGAACGGTCCCGGACACGTCGGCGGTCATGACGGCGGCGTCTTCGAGACCGTGCCGGCATTCGGCCTGCCGGCCATCAACACCCTGATCCTGCTGACCAGCGGCGTGACGGTGACGATTGCGCACCATGCGCTGCGCGTGGGCAAGCGCGGCATACTGAAAGTGTTCCTGGCGCTGACCTTCATCCTAGGATTCAGCTTCGTGACGCTGCAGGCCCATGAATACGGCGAAGCCTATCGCGAGCTCGGCCTGAAACTGAGCACCGGTATCTACGGCTCGACGTTCTTCATGCTGACGGGCTTCCACGGTCTGCACGTGACGATCGGCGCCATCATGCTGACGGTGGTGTGGCTGCGGGTGCTGCGCGGCCATTTCACCCCGGAGAAGCACTTCGCGTTCGAGGCGGTGGCCTGGTACTGGCACTTCGTCGACGTGGTGTGGTTGGGTCTGTTCGTCTTCGTGTACTGGCTCTAGGCGTCGTCAGCCTCACAGCCCGTGAGGCCTGATCAGCCCGAGTGACCAGGCCAGCATCAGCAGGATGAAGAGGCCGATCGACAGTCCGACGCGCAGGGCCAGGGAGCGGAACATCTTGCGCGAGTCGCCCTGGGCGCGCGACAAATGGAACAGCGCCGAGCCCAGGCTCGCGACGATCGCCACCAGGACCAGGACGATCAAGACCTTGAGTGCCATCTGCACGCTGACCTCCGTTGCAGCCTGCACTGCCCGCGAATTATAGATCCTTAATACCCATGGCCATCGTGAGTTTCCCCATCGGCCGCCGCCGTTTCGCGCCTACCTGGGCGATGACGCTGCTGACGATCGCGCTGTGCGTGGTGTTCGTGCGCCTGGGCGAGTGGCAATGGCAGCGCGGCGTGCATCGGCAGGCCGAGTGGGATGCCTTCGCGCGCGGCGCCGATGCGCCCGTGCCGCTGGCTGCGCAGAGCCTGGGTTCATTGCCCCGATTCAAGCGCATCGCCGTCACCGGCAGCTGGGACGGCGCGCACCAGTTCCTGATCGACAACCAGTCGCACGGTGGTCTGCCCGGCTATGCGGTGCTGACGCCGCTGCGCCTCGCGGATGGTCGGGTACTGGTGGTGAATCGCGGCTGGGTGCCGTTCACCGGATCGCGCGCGCGTCTGCCGCAGATCGCGCTCCTTGCGGGCGCACCGGTCACGGTCACCGGTCGGCTGGACAATCTGCCCGTGGCCGGCCTGGCGCTGGGACATGCGGCCCCAATGGTCGGCGGATCGTGGCCCAAGCTCACCGGCTTTCCCACGCTGGCTGATCTGGCCACGGCCCTGCACGAAAGACTGGAACCGTGGACACTGCTGCTGGATCCGCGCAGCGGGGACGGTTATGTCAGGGACTGGCAGCCCCCGGGGCTTTCACCCCTGCGCCATTGGTCCTATGCCATTCAATGGTGGGGTTTCGCTGTGACGCTCACGATCATCTGGGGGATCATGAGCGCCCGGCGCCAGGAGCCGAGGAATTCATGAGTACCGTCATCGACCCGGAACTGCATCGCCGTAATTTCCGCACCGTCATTGCCTTGGGCGGCCTGTTCGCGCTGCCGCTGATACTCGCCTTCTGGCTGTACTACGGCCTGCACTGGCGGCCACAGGGCACGACCAATCATGGCGAACTGATCACACCGGCGCGCCCCTTGGCTGATGTGCCGCTGCCCGATGCCGCCGGTACGCTCCGGCGCGGCATATTTGCCGGCCACTGGAGCCTGGTCTATATCGGCGATGGCACCTGTGATGCGGATTGCCACACGACTTTGTTCTTCATGCGCCAGACACGCCTGTCCCTGGGCAAGGACATGACCCGCCTCGAGCGCGTGTTCCTCGCGCCGGCCCACTGCTGCGATCGCGGCTTCCTCGATGGCGAACATCCGGGGCTGCGCGTGTTCGATGCCTCATCGCCCGCTGCCCAATCGCTGCTCGCGCAATTTCCCGCCGCAGGGCGCGCCCGGATGCTGTACATCGTTGATCCGTTGGGAAACCTCATGATGCGCTACGATGCACACCTGCCGCCGAAGGGTCTGCTCGAGGACCTCCAGCGCCTGCTGCAGCTGTCTCATATTGGCTGAATTCATGCTTCGGGATCCGGATACCACTCTCACCTGGATGCGCCGCGTCGCCTTGCTCGCGGTGCTGCTGGCCTTCGGCGTGGTCGTACTCGGAGCCTATGTACGACTGACCACCGCGGGCCTGGGCTGCCCGGACTGGCCGGGCTGCTACGGCCATCTCACGCCCACCAGCACCGCGGTCGATGTGGGCAAGGCCTGGCGCGAGATGATCCATCGCTACTTTGCCGGCTCGCTGGTGATCCTCACCCTGCTACTCGCCTTCCTCGCGTTCTCCCAGAAACGCAGCCGCTCGCCCGCGGCCGCGAGTGTGCCGCTCACGCTTGCGGTGGTGGCGACCATCCTCGTGCAGGCGCTGCTGGGCATGCTGACCGTGACCTGGCAGGTCGCCCCGCAGATCGTGACCCTGCATCTGCTATTCGGCATGACGACCCTCGGACTGCTGTGGTGGTTGTGGCTGACGCTGGATGCGCGCGTTCCGCGCACCGCCGGTCCTTCACTGGGCCGCAGCCCACCGGTCGGCTGGGCCCACTCCAACACCGTCAGCCGCCGGCTGGCGCTCATCGGTCTTTTGGTGCTGGCCGTGCAGATCGCGCTGGGTGGCTGGACCAGCACCAACTATGCCGCGACCGCCTGCCCGGATTTCCCGACCTGCCAGGCGTCCTGGTGGCCGCGGATGGACTTCGCTCATGCCTTCGTGCTGTGGCACGCGCCCACCATGAACTACGAGGGCGGCGTGCTCGCCAACCCCGCGCGCATTGCCATTCACTTCACGCATCGGCTCGGCGCGCTCTTCGCCACGGCGGCCTTGAGCCTGGCGGGAATCTGGGTACTGCGCGACCGCGCACTGGTGCGCGCTCGAATTGCGGCCATCTGCGTGCTGGCGGCGCTGTGCCTGCAGCTGGCGATCGGCATTACGATGGTCGTGAAAGGGTTCCCGCTGTGGGCGGCCACCGCCCACAATGGCGGGGCGGCCCTGCTGTTGCTGGCGACCCTGGCGCTCAATCACCGGCTGATCGCTGCGGGCGCGCGCAGCTGATGGAGCAGTGAGCATCGTGGCTACACCTTCCGGATACGTACTGCCTCAGGCGCATTGGCGTCTGTACCTGGCGCTGACCAAACCGCGCGTGGTCGCGCTCATCGTGTTCACGGCCATCGTGGGCACCTTGATGGCGACCCCCGGAGTACCGCCCCTGTCGGCGATGCTGTGGGGCAACCTCGGTATCGCCCTGGCCTCGGCCAGCGCAGCCGCCATCAATCATGTGCTGGACCGGCGCATCGATGGACAGATGTCGCGCACCCGCGGCCGGCCGCTGCCCACCGGCGGTCTCAATGAGCGGCAGGCGCTGATTTTCGCGGCCGTCTTGGGCTTCGTGTCGATGGCCGTACTGGGCCTGCTGGTCAACCTGCTCACGGCCGTGCTGACCTTTGCCTCACTGATCGGCTACGCCATCATCTATACGGCTTGGTTGAAACGCGCGACCTCGCAGAACATCGTGATCGGCGGCGCCGCCGGGGCCGCACCGCCGGTGCTGGGCTGGACGGCCGTGACCGGCCATGTCGATGCCGATGCGCTGCTGCTGTTCCTCATCATTTTTGCCTGGACACCGCCGCACTTCTGGGCCCTGGCCATCGCGCGTCGCGACGAATATGCCCGGGCCGGAATTCCGATGCTTCCGGTCACGCACGGCGTCGCGCACACGCGCCTGCACGTGCTGCTCTACACGGTATTGCTGGTGCTCGTCACGCTGCTGCCGTTCATGACGCGCATGAGCGGCCTGATCTATCTGGGCGCCGCCCTCATTCTCGATGCCATGTTTCTCTACCATGCGCTGGTGCTGAAGATCTCGGCGCGCCAGGATCTGCCGATGCGGGTATTCCGCTTCTCCGTCAACTATCTGATGTGGATGTTTGCGGCGCTGCTCGTGGATCACTACCTGCCCACGACCCAGCATCTGCTGTGAACGGACGGTTGCGGGCATGCTGATCGAACGCGTCTGGGCGGCCAACGATTCACGCAACTTCCACTACCTGGTGGCCTGTCCCGACACGGGCGAGGCGCTGGCGATCGATCCGCTGGAGTGGGGCCTGTGCCTGGCGGCCGCGCGCCGCCGCGGCTGGACGATCACGCAGATCCTCAACACCCATGAGCATTTGGATCACACCGGCGGCAACGCCGGCATGGTCGGCGCGACCCATGCGCGAGTGCTGGCGCACGCGAAGGCGGCGAGCACGATCGGCGGGGTGGATCAGGGGCTCAATCGCGGCGATGTGATCCGCGTCGGACGCAGCGTCGAACTGGAGTGCCTGGATACCCCCGGACACACGCTGGCGCATATCTGCCTCTACGCCCACGGTGATGCGCCGGCGCTGTTCTCCGGGGACACTCTGTTCAATGCCGGAGCCGGCAACTGCCACAGCACCGGTCGGCCTGAGCTGCTCTACGACACCTTCGTCACGCAGCTGGCGCGGCTGCCGGATTCGACACGCCTGTTCCCGGGTCACGAATACCTGGTGCGCAATCTCGAGTTCACGCTGGACCGGGAGCCGGATAATGAGGAGGCGGCGCGCATGCTTGAAGGTCTACGCGGCGCCGCCGCGGAAACGGCACCGGTGACGACACTGGCACAGGAGAAGCGTGTCAATACCTTCTTCAGGCTGCAGAATCCGCGCATCATCGCCCGCCTGCGCGAGCAGTTTGCGGATCTGGGCGAGAACCCGGACGCCAAGGCGGTGTTCCTGAAACTGCGCGCCCTGCGCAATGCCTGGTAATCGCGAGGAACGGAGATACATCTCATGCGCATTCGACCGCTTCTGCTCCTGACTTCGACCTGCCTGCTGGCCGCGCCGCTGGCCTGGTCGATCCCCAGTCTCTCACTCGATGAGGGCAGCTCGGCACCGGCTGCTGCGGCCGCGCCGCAGGACAAGAAGGTTTACGAGGACGCGCTGGCACTGATGAAGAAGGGCGACGAGCTGGCCGGCCAGCCGGCCGCGCATGAAGCCTACGCCAGCGCGCGCACCAAGCTGCAGTCCCTCGTCGGACGCTCGCCGCAGTTCGCCGAAGCGTGGAATGCCCTGGGGTACACCCAGCGCAAGCTCGGCTCCCTCGACGACTCCCTGGCCTCGTATGCGAAGGCCCTGGAGCTGAAGCCCGGCTATCCGGAGGCGCTGGAATATCGCGGCGAGGCCTATCTGCGCCTGAACCGCCTCCATGATGCGAAGCAGGCTTATCTGGACCTGTTCGCCAGCAACCGCAAGATTGCGGCGGTCCTGCTCGAGTCGATGAAGGTGTGGATCAAAACCCAGCACGGCGCGCACAGCGTCGATGCCAGCGAAGTGACCGATTTGCAGCAGTGGGTGCAGGAACGCAGCCAGATCGCGACCCAGACCGCGGCGCTGACGCGCGAGGGTGCGGCCGCCAGCTGGCGTTAGACTTGGCCAGGCGGTGGTGGTCATGGCTGTTGGCCGCGCTGCCGATGCTGGCCGCGGCGCAGCCTCCCACACGGACGTTTGAATGGCAGCTGCCGCGCGGCTTTCCTCAACCCTTCGTGCCGGCCGCCAATCCAATGTCGGCGGCGAAGGTCGCGCTGGGTCGGCGGCTGTTCTTTGAAACGAAGCTGTCGGTGACCGGTCAGTACAGCTGCGCCAGCTGCCACGATCCGGCGCACAGTTACAGCGACGGCCGCGCCCACGCGCGCGGCGCGACCGGCGCGCTCCTGCCGCACAGCTCAATGCCGCTGATCAATGTCGCCTACAACCTGTCGTACGGCTGGCAGCAGCCGCACATCACCACACTCGAAGCGCAGATGCGGCAGCCGCTGTTCAATCGTCATCCGGTGGAGATCGGGCTGGCCGGCCGCGAGACTGTGGCGTGTGCCGCGCTGGCCGCGGACGCGACATACCAACAACAGTTCGCCGCCGTCTTCGGCGGCGCGATCAGCATCGCGCACATCATCGATGCCATCGCGGCATTCGAACGCACGCTCATTGATGGACACTCGGCCTTTGATGCCTACGTGTTTGCGGGCCGGCATGATGCCCTCTCACCGGCGGCAAAGCGCGGCATGGCGCTGTTCTTTTCGCGCCGCATCGGCTGTGCAGGCTGTCATTCCGGTTTCAACTTTTCCGGCAACTGGCGCGATCATGCGGGGCCGACCGGCAAGGCCGGCTTCGCCGATGATGGTCTGGGGGTCGGGCCGGTGCGCATCCCCACCCTGCGCAACATCGCTTCGACCGCGCCGTATATGCACGATGGACGCTTCGCCACACTGGATGCCGTACTCGACCACTATGAGCACATCGGAAGGCTGCCCTCGAGCGCCCATGGCGGCCGGCGTGACCCGCGCCTGAAAACCTTCACCCTCAAGCAGGAGGAACGGACGCAGCTGCTGGCGTTCCTGGACAGTCTCAGCGAACTCAACGCTCGCCCGCCGTAGCGCTCGCCGCGCCGTCGCAATCCGGTTAGGCTCGCTACCGTGGAACGCTACTCCTCCTTCTATCGTGGCACCTTCACCCTGGTCGCCTTAGGCGTGCTGGGCTATCTGCTGCTGCGCATGGCCGCACCCCTCGCCGGAGCGCTCACGGCGGCGACGGTACTGGCGTTCCTGCTGTTTCCGGTGCAGGTGCGGCTGGCGCGTGCCCTGAAGCACCGCCCGGGCCTTTCGGCACTGATCATCACGGTGCTGACGCCGTTCGTGATCATCGCGCCGCTGAGCATCCTGGGGCTGGCGTTCGCACGTCAGGTGGGCAGTCTCATCAGCTCTTTCAAACAGGGCAGCTGGTACGTGCCGGGCCTGGGCGGCGACCCGCGCAGCTATCCGGTGATCGGGCCGGTGGTGCGGCTGATACAGGAGAGCCTGCCGATCAGCGCCACCCAGGTTCAGGACTGGGCGACGCAGACCGCCCACGCCGCCCTGCAGGCGGCCGCCTCCTTGAGCGGCGACTTCGTCGTGGGCCTCGCGGGCACCTTCGTCCAATTCGTGCTGATGCTGTTCCTGTTGTTCTTTCTGCTGCTGGACGGCCGCACGATCATGCGGCATCTGGCACGGCTGATACCGGTCGACAGTGATCGCAGCGACCTGCTGATCAACAACCTGATTTCAGTGATGCGCGCGGTGGTCTACGGCACCACCATGACGGCGCTGCTGCAAGGAGTGCTCATCGGCATCGGCTTCGCCATCATCGGGCTGCCCTCGCCCGTGGTATTCGGGGCACTCGCCGGCGCGGCATCCTTCATCCCGGCGGTCGGCAGCGCCGTGGTGCTGGTACCGGCCATCCTGTATCTGATTTTCATCGGCCGCTGGGGGGCCGCGATCTTCCTGCTGGTGTGGTGGGGCCTGCTGGCCCTGGGCGAGCAGCTGCTGCGCCCGATGCTGACCTCGCGCCACGCGCAGGTCTCGGCCCTGGCCGTGTTCGTCGGCGCCATCGGCGGCGTCAGCGCATTCGGCTTCATCGGGATCGTGATCGGCCCGGTGCTGATCAGCCTGGTGGTGGAGATCGTACGGTCCGTCACCGACGTCCCGACCCATAAGGGTTGACCCGGGCAGCCGTGGTATAGAATGCGCGTCCCATGGATCTGTCTCCCATCCTTGCGTCGCTGAACGACGCGCAGCGCGAAGCCGTTACCGCTCCCGTTGGCCCCGTACTGGTGCTCGCCGGCGCCGGCAGCGGCAAGACGCGCGTGCTCATTCACCGTCTGGCCTGGCTTTGCCAGGTCGAGAATGTCTCGCCCCACAGCATCCTTGCCGTAACGTTCACGAACAAGGCGGCCGGCGAGATGCGCGGCCGTATCGAATCGCTGCTGGGCTACTCGGCCGCGGCACTGTGGATCGGCACCTTCCACGGCATCGCCCACCGGCTGTTGCGGCTGCATTGGCGCGAGGCCGGCCTGGTACAGGGCTTCCAGATCCTCGATTCGGAGGATCAGCTGCGCCTGATCAAGAAGCTCATCAAGGCGCAG
This sequence comes from Steroidobacteraceae bacterium, assembly GCA_036498905.1. Taxonomy (GTDB): domain Bacteria; phylum Pseudomonadota; class Gammaproteobacteria; order Steroidobacterales; family Steroidobacteraceae; genus DAIDKA01. The sequence goes on from DASYER010000124.1 coordinate 31,843, forward strand.
GGCCTGGATGAGAACCGCTGGGTGCCGCGCGAAGTGCAGGGCTTCATCAATTCGAACAAGGACGAGGGCCACCGGCCCAAACACCTCAAGGACGGAAACGATCCGACCCGCCGCCAGTTGATCCGTCTGTACGCGGACTACGAGGAGACCTGCGCGCGTGCCGGCGTCGTCGACTTCGCGGAGCTGCTGCTGCGGGCGTTCGAACTGTGGCGCGACCAGCCGGCGCTGCTGGATCACTACCGCCATCGCTTCCGGCACGTGCTCATCGATGAGTTCCAGGACACGAATGCCATCCAGTACGCCTGGATGAAACTGCTGGCGGGCAGCACCGTGCAGCCCTTCGCGGTGGGTGATGACGACCAGTCCATCTATCGGTGGCGCGGCGCGCGGGTGGAGAATCTGCACCAGTTCCGGCGCGACTTCCCGCACGCGAAGCTGTTTCGCCTGGAGCAGAACTACCGCTCCACGGCCACCATCCTCAACGCTGCGAATGCGCTGATCGCGAACAACTCCGGGCGGCTCGGCAAGACGCTGTGGACCGACGGCGTGCGCGGGGATCAGATCCACCTGTATTCGGCGTTCAATGAGCGCGACGAGGCGGAGTTCGTGCTGCAGCGGATCCGTGACTGGACGCAGCGCGGTGGTCAGCGCAGCCAGGTGGCGATCCTGTACCGCTCCAACGCCCAATCGCGGGTGTTTGAAGAAGTTTTCCTCTCCGCGCGTATTCCCTACAAGGTCTATGGCGGCCTGCGGTTCTTCGAACGCGCCGAAATCAAGGATGCGCTGGCCTACCTGCGCCTGATCACCAATCACCGCGATGATGCCTCCTTTGAACGGGTGGTGAATCTGCCCACCCGCGGCATCGGCGCGAAGAGCCTGGACATCATCCGCGAGACCGCGAAGGGCTCGGGTCAATGCCTGTGGGATGCGGCCGGCGCCTGCATCGCCGATGCGCTCGGCTCGAAGGCGGCGATCGCGGTGCATGGCTTCATGCAGCTGATCGAGCGGCTCGCGCGGGAAATCGAAGGACTCGCGCTGCACGAGCAGGTCGATCATGTCATCAGCCATAGCGGCCTGATCGATCATCATCGACGCGAAAAGGCCGACCGTGGTGAGGCGCGCGTGGAGAACCTCGAGGAACTGGTCAGTGCCGCGCGCGGTTTCACCGGCGAGGGGAGCGAGGATCTGCCGCCGCTCGCGGCCTTCCTCGCACACGCGGTGCTCGAATCCGGCGAGGGTCAGGCGGATGCCTGGGAGGACTGCATCCAGATGATGACCCTGCACACCGCGAAGGGACTCGAATTTCCGGTCGTGTTCCTGGCGGGAATGGAGGATGGCCTGTTCCCGCATCAGCGCTCATTGAATGACATCGAGGGCCTGGAGGAGGAACGCCGCCTGGCCTACGTCGGCATGACGCGTGCGATGCAGCAGCTGTACGTCACCTATGCGGAGCAGCGCCGCCTGCACGGCATGGACACCTACGGTGCACCGTCGCGCTTCATCAAGGAAATTCCCGGCGAATTGATTGAAGAGGTCCGGGCACGCATCCCGGTGGCCCGGCCGATGCTGGGCGGCCGCTTCAGCGATTCGGGCTTAGGACGCAGCAGCTCCCTGCGCGAGAGCGCCGGTAACGCCCACCCGGGAATGGGCCTCGGCGCGCGCGTGCGTCACGGCAAGTTCGGCGAAGGTGTCATTCTCAACCTGGAAGGCAACGGCGCCCATGCGCGCGTTCAGGTGAATTTTGAGCAGCAGGGTACCAAGTGGCTTATGCTGCAATACGCGAACCTCGAACCTGTGTGACATAAGCGTCCGACATGAAAATCGTCATCCTGGGGGCGGGGCAGGTCGGCAGAACCGTCGCCTACCAGCTGTCCCGCGAAGAGGCCAACGAAGTCACGGTGGTTGATGTCAACGAGGACATCCTGCGTGATCTTCAGGACCGCATCGATATCCGCACGGTCGCCGGCAACGGCGCACACCCTTCAGTACTGGAAGCGGCCGGCGCGGCAGAGGCCGACATCATCATCGCGCTCACCAACAGCGATGAGGTGAACATCCTGGCCTGCGAAGTGGCCGACACGCTGTTCCGCACTCCCACGAAAATTGCCCGCATCCGTTCGGCCGAGTACACGACGCGACCGGAGCTCTTCAGCGATGACGCGCTGGCGGTGGATTTCTTCATCAGCCCGGAGCGGCTGGTCACCGAATACATCGAACGACTCGTCAATTTCCCGGGCACCCTGCAGGTGCTGGATTTCGCAGAAGGCAAGGTGCGCCTGGTCGGTGTGCGTGCCCACAAGGATGGCAAGCTGGTCGGTCAGCGCCTGCGCGAACTGCGCGAGCACGTCCCGAGCACGGAGGCGCGCATCGTGGCCATCTATCGCCAGGGCGGTGCCGTGCGTCCCGAGGGCGAAACTATCATCGAAGATGGTGATGAGGTGTTCTTCCTGGCCGGGCGTGACTACATCCGGCGCGTCATGGCGGAGATGCGCAAGGATGAAAGCCCGATGCGCCGCATCGTCATCGCCGGCGGCGGCAACATCGGCCTGCGCCTCGCCCGTGCGTTGGAGAAGACCAGCCAGGTGAAGCTGATCGAACGGGACGCGCAGCGTGCGCGGCGTGTGGCGGAACTGCTCGAAAACACCATCGTGCTGCATGGTGACGCGGCCGATGAGGAACTGCTGATCGAGGAGAACATCGACAGCACGGACGTGTTCGCGGCCCTGACCAATTCCGAAGAAGCGAACATCCTCTCGGCGATGCTGGCGAAACGCCTGGGTGCGCGCAAGGTCATGGCGCTCATCAACAAGCCCTCCTATGCCGAGCTCATGGAGAGCGGCAGCATCGACATCGCGATCTCGCCCCAGACCATCACCATCGGCTCCCTGCTCGAGCACGTACGGCGCGGCCATGTGGTGAAGGTGCATTCGCTGCGGCGCGGCTCGGCCGAGGCGCTCGAAGCCATCGTGCACGGCACCGAGGCGACCTCGCGCGTCATCGGGCGGCGCGTCGAGGAACTCAAATTGCCCGAAGGCGCCTCGATCGGCGCGATCGTCCGTGGCGATGAAGTGATCATGTGCCACCACGACACGGTCGTGCAGACCGATGATCACGTGATCCTGTTCCTCTCGGACCGACGCCACGTGGATGCCATCGAGCGGCTGTTCAGCGGACCGGCGTCGCGATGATCGGCAACACCGCGACGGCGGCCTGAAGGTTCGCAAGCGTGCTGGGTGTCATTAATGTCCTGGGTCTGATCCTCATGGCATTCGGCGCGACCTTCGCACTGCCGCTGGTGACGGCACTGATTGCCCAGGACGGCACCGCGGCGCAGTTCCTGTTGAGCGGGGTGGTCACGGCCGGCGTCGGCTTCTGCATCGCCGCGGCCACCAAGCGTCACGCCCGCGAATTGAAGCCGCGCGATGGCTTCCTGCTGGTGACTCTGGGCTGGGCGCTGATGTCGGCCGCCGCGACCATGCCACTGCTGCTGCTGATTCCGCGGCTGAGTTTCACCGACGCATATTTCGAAACCATGTCCGGTCTGACCACCACCGGCGCCACCATGCTCACGGGTCTGGACCATCTGGCCCCCGCGATCAATGTCTGGCGTTGCTCGCTGCACTGGTTCGGCGGACTGGGCATCATCGTGCTGGCGGTGGCGGTGCTGCCGCTGCTGGGCGTCGGCGGCATGCAGCTGTACAAGGCCGAGACGCCGGGCCCGATGAAGGACGACAAGATCACGCCGCGCATCACTGGCACGGCCAAGTCGCTGTGGCTGGTCTACTGCGCGATCACCGCGGTGGGGATCATCGCGCTGCGCCTGGCGGGCATGTCATGGCTGGATGCGGTCTGTCATTGTTTCTCGGCCGTGGGCCTCGGCGCTTTTTCCACGCATGACGCCAATGTCGCGTATTTCAATTCTCCGGCCATCGAACTGACGCTGTGTGCGCTGATCATCGTCGCCTCGTTGAGCTTCTCGCGGCACTTCCTGGCACTGCGGCAGCTGTCCCTGGCGCCCTACACGCGCGATCCGGAAGCACGTGCGGTGCTGCTGGTGCTGACGGTGAGTGTCGTGGCGATCGCGATGCTGCTGGAGTTCCACCACACCTATGCGACTTTCGGCACCGGGCTGCGTCACGCGCTGTTCAATGTCGTCTCCGTGGCCACAACTTCAGGACTGGTATCGCAGGACTATTCGCGCTGGCCGGTGTTCGCGCCGTACTGGATGCTGTTCCTGTCCTGCATCGTCTCCAGTACCGGCTCGGCCGGCGGCGGCATCAAGATGTTCCGCACCCTGCTGCTGGCCCGCCAGGCGGGGCGGGAGTTGAAGCTGCTGGTGCATCCGAGCGCGGTTGCGCCGGTACGCATCGGCGGCCGACCGGTTCCGGATCGGGTGTGCAACTCCGTGCTTGCGTTCATCTTTTTGTACTTCATGACGGCGACGGTGCTGATCTTCGCGCTGCTGCTGTCGGGGCTCGACTTTCAAACCGCGATGGGAGCGATACTGGCCGCGGTGAACAACATGGGCGCCGGGCTGGGGGGCGTGGGTCCCGGACACACCTTCCAGGCACTCAGCGACTTCCAGACCTGGGTCTGCACCATCGCGATGCTGCTGGGACGGCTGGAAATCTTCAGCGTTCTGGTATTGTTCACTCCGACCTTCTGGCGCAAGTAGCAACAGGCTGATCGGCCGCATGACTGCCCCCAAGCGCGAAATCCTCGTCGGTTCCGACCAGTTCGAAGTGGTAAGCGAAGATGTGATTCTGCGTGCGCATCTGAACTGCGGCATCGCGGTATGTGTCTTCGATACCGTCGATGAGGCCGGCGCCCTGCTGCACCTGCGTTGCGTGGCGCGCCAGGGCAGCAACCCGGACGCCACGGACACGACCCTGGCGACGGAACTGCTGCTGCTGGATCGGTGCGTGCAGACGCTGCGCACTGCGGCACCGCAGGCGCGGGCGCTGAAGGCCAGGATCATCGTGCACGTGCCGGCGGACAGCAACGCGCGCCCGGCCTGTGACAGCACGCTGACACTGGTCGGTCATTTCATGCACGACATCGGCGCGGAACTCGCGCCGGTGGATCTGGATACGGCGCAGCCGCGTGAAGTGGTCTTCAGGCCCTGCATGGGATTGCTGCAGGTACGCTGAGAATCCCGGTCGCTCAGCGCCCCGCGCGGTGCTGATTGATCTGGTCGCGCAGCGTGCGCGTCGCCGTGCGCGCCGCCTGGATCCAGGTGTCATCGCGGGCGGCATACAGGATGCCGCGCGAGGAACTCACCATGAGTCCATCACCGGATGCGGTCTGGCCGTTGGTCACCACCGCCCGCACATCCCCGCCCTGCGCACCCACCCCCGGAACCAGGAACGGCATCTCCCCGGTCAGTGCGCGCACCTGCGCCAGTTCGCGCGGATAGGTCGCCCCGACCACCAGGGCGCAATTGCCCCGCGAGTTCCAACGGCTGGCGGCCAGCTGCGCGACGACTTCGAAGAGCCGGCGTCCGCCGGTCTGCAGGTCCTGCAGATCGCCGGCGCCGGGATTGGAGGTCCGGCACAGCACGATCACGCCGCGATCCTCGTACGCCAGGAAGGGCTCGAGCGAATCGGTCCCTAGATAGGGATTGACGGTTACGGCGTCGGCACCGTAGCGCTCGAAGGCCTCGATGGCATAGCGGTTGGCGGTATTGCCGACATCGCCGCGCTTGGCGTCGAGGATGACGGGGATCCCGGGGTGATGCTGATGGATGTATTCAATGGTGCGTTCCAGCTGGTCCTCGGCTTCGTAGGCCGCGTAATGCGCGAACTGCGGCTTGTAGGCGCAAACCAGGTCGGCGGTGGCATCGATGATGGCGCGGTTGAATTGAAATATCGGGGAGGCCACGCCGGCCAGTTCGGCCGGAAACTTCTCCAGTTCGGGGTCCAGGCCGACGCACACCAGGGAATCGTTGCGCGTCCACGCCGCCTTCAGCTGTTCCTGGAATTTCATGGCTCGGTCACGCGTCAGGCCACGCGGGTGGCCGTGTATTTCTTCAAATACACGAGCAGGATGGAAAGGGCCGCGGGCGTCACGCCCGGAATCCGCGCGGCCTGGCCGAGGGTCGCCGGGTGCACCTCGCGCAGGCGCTGGCGCACCTCGGTGGACAGCCCCGGCACCAGGTCAAAATCAAGCTGTGCGGGCACGCGGATCGACTCACTGCGCAACTGCCGCGCCACCTCCTGGTCCTGGCGCTGGATGTAGCCGGCGTACTTGGCCGTGACTTCCATCTGCAGGGCGACCTGCGGCGGCAGCCGCTCATCGACCTGATCCCAGGAGGGGCCGCCGGCGAGTTCGATGATATCCGCGTAGCCGACGCCCGGCCGCCGCAGCAGTTCCAGGGCGCTGTAGTCCCGGGCCGGTGGCAGCCCGTCCAGCACCCGCTCGCTCCAGGCGCTCGGCACCTGGTCGGGCTTCACACGCGTCGCCGACAGCCGCTCGAACTCCACTCTCACCAGGCCGGCGCGCTCGTTGAACAGCCGCCAGCGTTCCTCATCGATCAGACCCAGGCGGTATCCCTGCTCGGTCAGGCGCAGATCGGCATTGTCTTCGCGCAGCAGCAGCCGATGCTCGGCGCGGCTGGTGAACATGCGATACGGTTCGGGGGCGCCGCGGGTGATCAGATCGTCCACCAGCACGCCCAGGTACGCCTCGCTGCGTTTCGGAATCCACGCCTGCTCACCGCGCAGGTGCTGGACGGCATTGATGCCGGCGAGCAATCCCTGGGCCGCGGCCTCCTCATAGCCGGTCGTGCCGTTGATCTGGCCGGCGAAGAACAGGCCGCCGATGGCGCGCGTCTGCAACGAGGCGGCGAGCTCGCGCGGATCGAAGAAATCGTATTCGATGGCATAGCCGGGACGGGTCAGATGCGCCTGCTCGAACCCGCGGATGCTGCGCACCAGCTGGTACTGCACATCGAAGGGGAGACTGGTCGAAATGCCGTTCGGGTACACCTCGTGGGTGTCGAGGCCCTCGGGCTCGACGAAGATCTGGTGCGAGCCCTTGTCCGCGAAGCGCACGACCTTGTCCTCGACCGAGGGACAGTAGCGCGGACCCACCCCTTCGATCACCCCCGTGAACAGCGGGGAACGATCGGTGGCCTGGCGGATGATTTCATGCGTACGCTCATTCGTCGCAGTAATGAAACAATTGACCTGTCTGGGATGGTCGCTGGCGCGCCCGAGAAATGAAAACACCGGCACGGGCACATCGCCGGGCTGGGCCTTCAGCACCGAGTAATCGATGCTGCGCCCGTCGATACGCGGCGGCGTGCCCGTCTTCAGGCGCCCGACCCGCAGGTTCAGAGCGCGCAGCTTCTCGGCCAGACGGTTCGAGGGGGGATCCCCGGCGCGGCCGCCCTGGTACTGCTCCAGGCCCACATGAATGCGGCCGCCGAGGAAGGTGCCGACGGTCAGCACCACCGCGGGCGCCTCGAACACGATGCCGGAGACCGTGACCACACCCGTGACCCGTCCGGCCTCGATGGTCAGGTCCGCGGCCTCCTGCTGGAAGAGGGCGAGATTGGGTGTGTTCTCGAGGGTATGGCGGATGAACTGCCGATAGCGCTGCCGATCGGCCTGCGCGCGGGTGGCCCTTACCGCGGGCCCCTTGCTCGCATTGAGCGTGCGGAACTGGATGCCGGCGTGATCGGCGGCGCGTGCCATCACCCCGCCCAGCGCATCGATTTCGCGCACCAGGTGGCCCTTGCCGATGCCGCCGATCGCCGGGTTGCAGCTCATCTGTCCGAGCGTGTCGATGCTGTGGGTGAGCAGCAGCGTGCGCGCACCACGGCGCGCCGCGGCCAGCGCGGCTTCGGTGCCGGCATGACCGCCGCCGATGACGATCACTTCAAAAGTGTGCGCGAATCGCATGGAATCCACGTTGGTTCAAGGGGTTATAATTGCAGCCTATTGTATGCGGCCCGCCCCGATATATCGACGCGTCTTGAGCCGCATTCCGGCGCTGGCTGCCATGGTCCTGCTGACCGCCGCCGCGCCGGCCCCGGTCCTGAAACTGATCCCCTGCCGCCTCACCCATCCGAGCCAGCTGGTCTCCGTGGAGGCACAGTGTGGCCGCCTGACGGTTCCCGAAGATCCCGCGGCTCCCGGCGGGCGCCAGCTGCAGCTGTTCGTGGCGCGCATTCCGGCCGTCAGTGAGCACGGCCGCCCGGACCCGCTGTTCGTGCTCGCCGGCGGTCCGGGCCTGGCCGCGACGACTTTCTACACCGGCGTCGCGCCGGTTTTCGAACGTATTCACCGCGAGCGCGACATCGTGCTGGTGGACCAGCGCGGCACCGGAGCCTCCAACGCCCTGAGCTGTCCGGATGCGACAGATCCGGATGCGCCCGAATCGACCGCGGCACTGGTGCAGGCGGCGCGCAGCTGCCTCGCCGCTCTGGCCACGCACGCCAATGTGGCCGACTACACCACCTCGCTCGCGGTGCGCGATTTGGATGCGGTGCGCGCCGCGCTGGGCTACGCGACCATCAATTTGTATGGGGGCTCCTACGGAACCCGGGTGGCGCAGCAGTACCTGCGACGTTACCCGGAACATACGCGCACCGCGATCCTGGATGGCGTCGTGCCGCCGCAGCTGACCCTCGGCGCCTCGCTGGCGATGGATGCGCAAAGCGCGCTGGAGCGCATTTTTCAGCGCTGTGTCGCGGCGGCGCCCTGCCGCACCCGCTTCGGTGACCCCCACGACACCTTCGATTCGCTGCTGGCCGCGTTGAAGACCCGCGCCGTCCCGGTCGCCGTGCCCGATCCGTTCACGGGCCAGCTGCGCAACCTGACCTTCGATGCGGATGACCTGGCGGCCGTGGTGCGCCTGTCCAGTTACTCCACCGAGCAATCCGCGCTGCTGCCGCTGGTGCTCGATGAGGCACAACGGCATGCCAACTTCACGCCCATCGCGGGCCTGATGCTGCAGGTCACACACTCGCTGGACGATCTTCTCGCCTATGGCATGCACAACAGCGTGGTGTGTGCCGAGGACGTCGCCGGCTATCACGTTGACACGGCAGATCGCGCGCGGCTGGCCGCTACCTACATCGGCACCGCACAGCTGGATGCGCTCGAAGCGATCTGCGCGCTGTGGCCGCACGGACCGGTGGACGCCGACTTCCATCAGCCCCTCGAATCGAACCGCCCGGTGCTGCTGCTGTCGGGCAGCGATGACCCGGTGACACCGCCCGCCTACGCGGCCGAGGCGGCACGCGGTCTGCATGACAGTGTGCAGGTGGTGGTCGCGGACATGGGTCATGGCCAGATCACCGCCCCTTGTGCCTCCCGGCTGCTCAGCCGCTTCATCGAGCAGGGCAGCACCCAGGGTCTGGCGGCGGAAATCGCCTGCATCCATCAAACGCTGCCGACGGCATTCGTCACCTCGTTCACCGGTCCGCCGCCATGATCGAAGCGCGGCACCTGCACAAGCGCTTCGGGACGGTCACGGCCGTTGAGGATGTATCGCTGACCGCCCCGGACGGCAGCATCACCGGACTGCTCGGCCCGAACGGCGCGGGCAAGTCCACGACCCTGCGCATGCTGTACACCGTGTTGCGACCCGACACGGGTGATGCCTTCATCGATGGCATCAGCGCCGGCGAACACTCACTCGAGGCGCGGCGCCGCATGGGCGTCTTGCCGCATGGCGCCGGTGTCTACCCGCATCTGACCGCCCGCGAGAACATTCTCTACTTTGCGCAGCTGCACGGCCTGGCGCGCGCCGATTGCGAGCAGCGCGCCGCGCAGATGATCGAATTGCTGGAAATGGCCGATTTCGCGGACCGGCAGGCGAAGGGTTTCTCCCAGGGTCAGCGGCTGAAGACCGCGCTGGCGCGGGCGTTGGTGCATGGTCCGCAGAACATCCTGCTCGATGAGCCGACCAATGGACTGGATGTGATGGCGGTGCGCACACTGCGCGCGCTGCTGCTGAAATTGAAGGCCGCCGGCCGCTGCATCCTCTTCTCCAGCCATGTGATGCACGAGGTGGCGGTGCTGTGCGATGACGTCGTGGTCATCGCCGCGGGCCAGGTCGTGGCCCAGGGCACGCCCGATGAGCTGCGCGCCCGGGCCGGAACGGCCGACCTGGAGGAGGCCTTCATCCGCTTCCTCGAACCGGTGGGTCAGGCGTAGTGCGCAGTGTGTTCACGGTGTTGCGCAAGGAGTTGCGCGAGAACCTGCGTGACCGTCGCACGTTCATGTCGGCGCTGGTAATCGGCACGATCATGATGCCGCTGCTGCTGGCCTTGCTGGTGAATCTGACCGTGCGCCGCGGCCTGAACCAGGACAACAAGCCCGTGAGTCTCGCCGTGGTACACGGCGAGCGCGCGCCGACCCTGATCGCGCAGCTGCGCCAGTATCGCATCGAGGTCATGCCGGTGACGCTGGATGATGCGGCCGCGCGCGCCAGTGTGCGTGAGCAGCAGCGCCGCATCGTGCTGGCCATTCCCGACAACTACGCGAGCCAACTCGCTGCAGGCCTGCCGGCGCCGGTACTGCTGTACAGCGACTCCTCGGACGCGGCCGGCGCGAGCGACGTCGGGCGGGTGCGCGCCGTACTCGCACGCCTGGGATCGCAGATCGCGCGCCTGCGCCTGATGGCGCGCGGCATCGATCCGACGGTGCTGTCCGCCATTGCCGTACAGGACGTTGATGTCGCGACCCCGCGCAGCCGCTCGGTGCTCATCCTGGGCACGCTCACCTACATGATCCTGCTGACGATGCTCATGGGCGGGCTGCATGTGACCCTCGATGCCACGGCGGGCGAGCGCGAGCGCGGCTCCCTGGAATCCTTGTTGACCGTACCGGTCGCCCGCGAGCAGCTGATCTACGGCAAGATCCTGGCCGCGTGTGCCTTCATGCTCATGTCACTGACTCTGAACGTGTGCGCCATGGCCGTCGCATTGCGTTTCGTGGGCCTGGAGAACCTGGGCATGAATGTGAACATGAATGCGGCCACCATACTCGCGCTGATTGCCTGCTGCGCACCGCTGGCACCGCTGGGGGCTGCGCTGATGACCATCGTGGCGGCCTTCACCCGCAGCTATCGTGAAGCGCAGACCTACGTGGGCCTGGTACTGCTGATACCGACGCTGCCGTTGATCTTCGCCAGTACCCTGGGACTGCGGCCCACCGCGTGGCTGATGATGGTGCCTTCCTTAAGCCAGCACTTCCTGGTCACCGGACTGCTGCGCGCCGAGCCGGTCTCGGCGTTCTACGCGACACTATCCGTGAGCGTGTCGCTGGTGCTGGGCATCGCGGCCGCCTACGCCGCGGGCCGGCTGTACCACCGCGAGGCACTGCTGGGTTAATTCGCTTCGCGCTATGATGAGGCAGAGATGTCGCCTGCCAACGCTTACGCTTCAGACATCGGGAGAACTGTATGGCTCATCGAATCAATCGGATTGCGAGTGTCGTTATTCTGGTGGGCACTGCGGCGCTGGTCGGGTGCGCCTCGGATGCTGTGATCCGAGCGAACACGCAGCGATACGCGACACTTCACGGATTTCAACGCGTCGAGTCCAATGGCAAGGTCGACTTCTGCCGCTTCGTGCAACCGGACATCGGTCAGCCGCTGGTCCGGCGCTGTCTCACGGAGGATCAGGTGGAGCGCGCGGTGTGGCGTTCCACGAGCCGGGGTGGCGGCATTGCGGCCGTGTCCAATCCATCTTAGAAGGCGGCAGTCCTAGCGCGTCTCTTTGACCCTCAGCGCGGCCAGTTTTGCGAAGGCCCGCGTACCCATCCGGTAATAGCGCGCATCGCGTTCGGTTCCGATGGCGCAGTACCCCACGGCCTGCGCGGCGGCCAGCGTCGAAGCGCTGCCCGCAAAGGGATCGTAGACTATCCCGGCTCCCAGCGGCAGTGAGGCACGCACCAGTTGGCGCAGGAATCCCTGCGGTTTCAGCGACGGGTGCGCGGCAAGGGCGCGTTCGGCACGTCCGGTCGGCGCGCTCGCAATGACATCCTTGAAGGGCGCGTTGGCGCCGACCCGGCGCAGCCCGCCGGTGCCCCAGCGCGCGAGATTCTCGGCGACCGTGCCTTCGAGTGGCTTGCGAAAAATCCCCCATGGCTCCCAGCCGGAACGCGCCATGACCGAGACATCCGCATACTCAGCTTCGGCGCCCTTTGGGCGATCTCCCCCGCGCAGCGTCTGCACCAGCCGCACCACTTCGCCGCGCTTTTCGAGCCCGGTGCGCTGCAGGGCATGGAAAGTCAGCGTGGATAGCAGGGGGTTGGAGGCGAGGAAAATATGCGCACCCGGCACGAGGGCGCGCTGCAGCGCCGTGCCCAGCTGCGTAAAGAACTGCGTCAGCTCTTCCAGCTGCGCGGTGGACAGCACCGTGAAGCGCGGCAGTGGTCGCCGCCGTACTCCATCCAGCTGCGGTGGAATGCGCCATACGCCGCCGCGACCGGCGCGCAGCTTGTGCTGATCGCGCGCGCCATATTCGATGAGGCCGTAGGGAGGATCGGTCACCACGGCATGAAGGGACGAGGCCGGCAGGCCCTGCAGCCAGTCGAGTGCATCGGCCCGGATCAGCGTCGCCGTTGTCGACAGGTGCACCCGCGCCGGGTCGCCGTGCATGCGCACCCGCGGCCAGTGCGGGTCGGGCGGCAGGCTAATGCACCTCTTTGAAGCCGTCCTTGGAGGCCGCCGGATCGGGCACATGCACACCGGTATCCCAACCCGGCGGCATGCCATAGGGCACCGACAGCAAGACGGCCTCGACCTGACTGATCCTGCCTTCCTTATTGATCTGGAAGATTTCGTGGATCATCCAGGTCCACGGCGCGGTGCGGGTGACTTTCACGGTCTTGCCGTTCTTCAAGGTGTAGCTGCGTATGGTCGCATCGTGATCGAAGCCGACGCCGGCATAGACCAGACCGCGCTCGCGATCTATGACCATGTAACGACGATCGCGCAGTCGTGTGTCGTCGTGATAGAAGCCAAGATCAAAGGCCTGCTTGCAGGAATAGTTGGCACCGTTCGGTTCGGCTCCGGCCGCAACCGGACGGTTGGTGGTGTAGGCCCCGTCTTCAATGCGGTTGCAGTCATCGGCGAACAGGGGCGGATGGGTACCGGTATTGTTCTCGATACCGGTCCAATAGGTATTGGCGATGGCGATCATTTCCTGGCGGGAGCGCTGCGCCGCCGGCGGCAGCGCCTGCAGGAATTGCGCGCGAGGCGCATCGCCGAGCACATCCGGACGCGCCTGCCCGGGCGCGCCGCCGATCAGGTCACTGGTGTGCGCCACGACACTCTCGATCTGCGTGATGCGGTGATCGACCACCCTCAAACGCGTGCCGACCAGGATCGGGGCGCCGTTCTCATCGGCCTTGACGAAAAAACCGATTTCGCCCATTTCCGGATCCGACACTTTCAGGCGGTACTTGCCGACTGAGCTGGCGATGCGCCACAGGCCGTCCGGCAGCTTCAGCTCCACGCCGTTCTCGGTATAGCGGGTACCCGGTGCGATGGCGACCTTGGCCGGGTCATGCGCGACCATCGCCGCCAGGTATTGATCGGCGATCTGTTCCAGACATGCGCGATTGCAGCCGGCCGCGCCAACGGCGGTTTGCGCGAGCAGCGGCGGCGGTGCGGCAAGCGTGGCTGCGAGCAGCAAGGCAGCGGTGGCCAGGGGCGTACCGAATTTTATTTTCATGATGGCTACTTTGTGTTTGCGGCGGGCCAGCCCGGTGATTGCCGGTACGGCAGCAGGGAGACGAAGGCGAATATGCGTTGGATCTTGCCGCCGCGCAGCTGGAAGGTCTCGATGATCTCGGTGGTATTCGGATACGAGGACAGGCTCACCGAATTCATCTGCGGCTTGATGTTGCCCGGATGCTGGAACATGACGACCGCATAGACGAGGCCCCGTTCCGGATCGGTCAGCAGGAAGCGCCGGTTGGTGATCTCGTGGATGTAGTCGAACATGTGAGTGTCGAACTGGGCGCCCGCGCTCATCGAGGGCCGTGTGGCGGTTGCGATGGTCGGCGCCGTCTGTGCGCCGTTCTCGATGCGCAGGCAATCCGCCGCGAAGGGAACGATGCTGCCGTTGCCCTGCTCGATGCCGTTGAAGTACTGATTCGCGGCATGCCGCAGCTGCTCGCGCGTACTACGCTCGGCCTGCGGCACGCTTTGGGTCCACTCGGCAGGCGCCGTTGTCAGATTGTCGAAGGTACCGTGTACTCCCGTGCCCCGGCGTATCACGTAGGTTTCGATTTCACTCAGCCGCTGCCCGCGCTGCTTCAGGCGCACGCCCAGCAGTGCGGTTGCGCCGTTCTCCTTGACGGAGCCATAGAAGGCGACCTGGGCGCTGGAAGGATCCTCGACGTACAGCTTGAAGGTGCCGAGCGCACCGATGGTCTGCCACAGACCATCGCCAAGCTTCATCCGATTGGTGTTTTCCGTGAATTTTACATCCGGGGTGGTCTTGATCTGATCCGGCTGGTGCGCGACCAGCGCCGCCAGGTACTGATCCATGAGCCCGTGCAGGCAGTCGCGGTCGCAGGCGCCGGAGTCGGCGGTGAATGCTGCGTCTGCGCACAGCACCATCGCACCGACCACCAGCCACCCGGCCGCGCGCGTCAGCGTCGTCCTGATCATCGCGGTTCCCCCCGTTTGCTCCAATTAGCCTAGCAGCACGCAGCTGCTTCGGCTATGAGCGCGGGTCCGTTACTCCTTGAACTTCAGGCCGAGTATCCAGGTGCGGCCGATGGGGTCGAAGAGCACATTGTTGCCGGTACCGTTCGCGCCCGGCACGCGTGGCGGATCGACGTTGGCGATGTTGTTCATGCCCGCATAGATCTCCAGGTTCGAATGATCATTGCCCGCGATCTGGTAGTGGCCGACGAAGTCCAGGTACAGCGCGGCCTTCACGTGGTTGGTGTTGGAACTGGCGGGGCTGGCGAGCGTGTAGCCGGGCTGGCCGGGGCCGATGAAGGCCACGTTGTAGATGCCGGCGGGGATGAAGCGCGCATGGAAGTCCGCGCTTACCCGGTCCAGGCCCCAATTGAGGAGCCAGTCGATGGTATAGCGTGGTATGCCCGGAATCGTTCCCGCGCGCAGGCCGGTCTGGCCGGCGCGATCGACCGGACCACCCGAATCGACGGTGATGAGGTCCGAGTAGTAGGTCCCGAGGACGCGCGAATCGAGCTTGCCATACGCACCCAGCGGCTGGCGGTACTCAAGCTCCAGGTCGACGCCCTTGGTGTTCAGCTGATTGACGTTCTGCTGCACGTCGACGATCTGGGTGATGACCCCATTCGCATCGCGTGTGATGAGCCCGCAGAATTCGGTTGCACCCTGGAAGCAGCGGGTCGCGATGGTCTGGGCACCCAGCGTACCGATGGCATCCTTGATGGAGATGTCGAAGTAATCCAGCGACAGCTGCATGCGACCGAGGAAATTATCCATGGTCGGCCGCACCACGAAGCCTGCCGTCTTGGTGTCGGCAACTTCCGGAACCAGGGTCGGGTTGGAACCGGAAATCGTGACCGGATTGGTCTGCAGACCGTTGCGCGCGGGATCATTCAGGATGCCGAAGCCGGTGGTCTTCGGTCCGAACAGCTCGCTCAGGTTCGGCGCACGGATGTCCTGTGAACGGGTCGCGCGCAGACGCAAGGCATCGATCGGTTCCCAAACCAGGCCGACCTTCCAGGTGTTGGCGTTGACGCTCGAGGAGGTCCCCGCACCATCGCGATCATAGTGCGTTTCGCGAACCGCACCGTTGAGGTCGATGCTCTTGGCCGCCGCCAGATTCTTCGCCAGCGGCATGTCGGCTTCGAGGTAGCCCTCGGTGGCTGTTATCTTGCCGCTGATATTGCTGCCATTGCCGGTGAAGAATCCGAGGTTGGCGGATATCGGGTCGGTGCCTCCGCTGAGCTGATCGCTGCGGAATTCCGCGCCGCTGGCGATGGCGAGCGGTCCGGCCCAGCCATCGAGCACATTGCCGTGGATGTTGCCGGCAACGACGTGCTCGGTCGTCATGGTCGTCTGGAAGGCATTTCCGGTGACGTACTGCTCGACGGCGGGAGTCACCTGGTTGCCGAAGACGTCAAAGGGCACGCAGCCCGGCGCGCCGTTCGCGCCATTCGCATTCTTGGCGCACACGATGGCGCCGTTGCTCTGACGCACGGCGTTGACCGCGTTGGACAGATTTGCGTTGATCACGGCCTGGCTGGTATCGAGCTCGAGCCAGTTGCGGCCGAACTGGTAATAGGCATCCCAGCCCCAGCTGCCGGCAATTTCACCCTTGATGGCCGGAACGATGCGCAGCACCTTGTCGGTACCCACCGTATGGGGATTGCCGAGCTCCGTATAATCCTTGCCCAGATTGAACGAGCTGATGCCGTCGGCGGCCATGATCGCCGGGATATTGAAAGCCGGATTGCTCGAGGTCGGAATATAGGCATTGTTCGCGCTGATCGGCAGCGCGGTATTGCGATCGACGGCTCCGTAGGTCCAGCCGACCAGATGGCCGAAGGAAACATCCAGTGACGCTTCGGTCTTGTCGCTTACCTCGAATTTGCCGCGGGTGTAGATGTTGTAGCGCTGGATCGGCGCTTCGATCGGAATACCCGAAAAGTAGGCGTCGTGGCTGCCGCCTTCACCGCCGAACATGTACAGGCTGTTGACCAGACTGCCGTACTGGAATGCCCGCGGAGTGGTGTCCGGATTGAAGGTAATGCCGTGCAGCGGGTCCGCGGCCTGCGGGGTGACACCCGTTGCATAGACCGATGAGTTGATGACACCGCCCACCGCAATGGTCGAGGGGCGAATGCCCGGCAGGATGTTGTTGGCCGGAATGCTCGAGCCCTGCGCAGGCGTGCGGCCGAAGTTCAACCAGTCCTCCGCGCACCACAGACGCGTCGTGCAGTCCTCCACGCCCTTGTTCTTTTCGAAGTCGAACGCGCCGATGACATGCAGGCGGTTGTCCATGAAGCCCTGGCCGCCCGCGAATGCGGCCGTCATGTCGCGCGAATCGGCACGCGAGGACTGACCGTAGGACACCTGACTCTTCACGCCCTCGAGCTTGTCGTCGAGGATGAAATTCACGACGCCGGCGACGGCATCCGAACCGTACTGTGCCGAAGCACCGCCGGTGACCACTTCGGCGCGGTCCAGCAGAATGCTCGGAATCATGTTGGTATCGACCGTGCCGACCGTGGTCGAGGGTACGAAGCGCTCACCATTCACCAGCACCAGGGTGCGTTGCGCGCCCAGACCGCGCAGGTCGAGCACATTGCCGCCGACGTAGCCGCCGTTGGAGGACTGTGAGGCCGGCGTTTGCGTGGCGCGAAACGAGGGCAGCTGATTCATCAGCTCGCCCAAATTGGTGGTGCCGAGCTGGTCAGCCCGATCCGCGCCGACGACGCTTACCGGAGTCGGCGCCTCGAAGCCGCTGCGCTGAATGCGCGAACCGGTGACGACAACCTCGGTGACTTCGCCGGTGGTGTCAGCATCGCTGGTCGGTGCGGGAGGCGCGGTCTGCGCCTGCGCGACGTTCACCGACTGCAGTAAAAAAGCCACGGCACAGCCAATTCCCAAAATCCGATTCGGCATAGTGAATCCCCTGACACGCGTGTCCGCGTTGTTGTTTCGAAAAGGGAGGCTATCGGCCTTTTTGCAACACCGCAATGTACAGCTCAACCGTTGCCGCGGGCGCAGCGACGGGATCCCAAATCGCTACTTGCCGATGCAGAAGCTGGAAAATATTTTTCCCAGCAGATCCTCGTTGCTGAATTCTCCGCTGATTTCGTTCAGCGCCTGCTGCGCGATGCGCAGCTCCTGCGCGACGAGCTCGCCGGTGCGAGTCTCCTTGAGCACCCGCGCCGCCTCTTCGACACTCGCGCGGGCGCGGGCCAATGCCTCGATGTGGCGCTGGCGCGCGGAGACGCTGCCGCCGTCCAGGGTGTGATAGCCCATGCAGGATTTCAGATGGGCACGCAGTCCCTCCAGTCCGAAACCGGTGAGTGCGGACACATCGATGCGCGGCACTGCGGAGGGCGCCGCGAGCGCGTTGGCATCGGCGATATCGGATTTGTTGTAGACCAAGGTGACGGGGATCTGCGCAGGCAGGCTCGCGAGCAGTTCGCGGTAGGCCTGCGCGGTGGGATCCCGTGCGCCGTCGATCACGAACAGCACGCGGTCGGCGCGCGCCATTTCGGCCTGGGCGCGGCGGATGCCCTCCTCTTCGATCGGATCGAGCGCCGTGCGCAGTCCGGCGGTGTCCAGAATGTGCAGCGGCATGCCGTCGACATGGATGCGCTCGCGCAGCACATCGCGGGTGGTGCCCGCCACTTCGGTGACGATGGCCGCGTCGTAACCGGCGAGCCGGTTCAACAGGCTGGATTTGCCGGCATTCGGCGCACCCGCCAGCACCACGGTCATGCCATCGCGCAGCAGGCGCCCCTGTCCGGCACTGCGTGTGACGACTTCGAAATGCTGGCGCACCACCGCGAGTCGCTCGGCGAGTGCCGGATCGGCCAGGAAGTCGATTTCCTCTTCAGGGAAATCGATGGCGGCCTCCACGTGCGTACGCAGATCGATCACGGCGCCGGTGAGCACCTGGATCATGGTGGAGAACTCGCCCTGCAGGGAGCGCATCGCCGCGCGCGCGGCCTCGCGCGAACCCGCATCGATGAGATCCGCGACGGCCTCGGCCTGCGCCAGGTCCAGCTTGTCGTTCAGGAAGGCGCGCTGCGTGAACTCGCCGGGTTGCGCGCGTCGCGCGCCCAATTCGATCAGCCGGGTGATCAGGGATTCGATGATGACCGGACCGCCATGTCCCTGGAACTCGACGACATCCTCGCCGGTATAGGAATGGGGGCCGGGGAAAAACACCACCAGGCCGGCATCCAGGGTCTGCTGTTCGGCATCGCGGAATGCCGCGAACACCGCGCGGCGTGCGGCGGGCAGAGTGCCCAGAACACTGGTCGCGATGCTTTGCGCGGCGGGGCCGGAAAGCCGGACGATCCCGATGCCACCTCGTCCGGGCGGCGTGGCTGCCGCAACGATCGTGTCGGCGTCGCTCATGGGAGCTTAAGTGTCAGGTCTTGCGTGCGGATGCCACCGTGATGCGCCGGTTGATGTTCCACTGCTGCAGCACGCCCAGGCCGGTGTTCATCACGTAGTACAGCACCAGGCCTGAGGGCAGGAACGCAAACAGTGCCGACATCGCGATCGGCATGAACATCATCACCTTGGCCTGCACGGGATCCGGTGAGGTCGGATTGAGGCGTTGTTGCAGGAACATTCCGCCCGCCATCAATATCGGCAGGACAAAATACGGATCGGGCGAGGACAGGTCATTGAGCCATAGCGCGAAGGGCGCCTGGCGCATCTCGACGCTTTCGGTCAGCACCCAGTAGAACGCGAAGAACACCGGGATCTGGATGAGCATTGGCAGGCAACCGCTGACCGGGTTGACCTTTTCGCGCTGGTACAGCTCCATGGTCGCGCGGCCGAGCTTCTCCTTGTCGCCCTTGTACTGTTCCTGGATGTTCTTGATGCGCGGCTGCAGGGCGCGCATTTTCGCCATCGACTTGCCGCTGGCCTCGGACAGCGGATAGAAGATCAGCTTCAGCAGCAGGGTGACGAGAATGATCGAAACACCCCAGTTGCCCGTCACCGAATGCACCCAGCTCAAGGCCTTGAACAGCGGCTGGGCGATGAAGAACAGGCGACCGAAGTCGGTCACGCGCTGCAGATCGGGCCCGGTGGTCGCCAGCTGCGCCTGCAGTTTCGGACCCACGAACACCGTCAGTGAATAGGCTTTGGAAGCGCCGGCCGGTACTTCGGTCATCGGCGCGTTCGCCGCCAGCCGATACTCGTTGTCCTGCGCGATCATCGTGTACTGGTAGGCGACATTGGACGGTGGCACCACGGCCGTCACGAAATGATGCTGAAGCGCTGCGATCCAGCCGTCGGTGACCGGAATGTTCAGGTGCCGGTCATCCTCCGAGGTGATGCTCAGTTTGCGGTACTTGCCACCGTCCCAGATGGCCGGGCTGGGCTTGAAGAAACGTTCGGGATTGGTGCTGAACAGCGAGGTATGGATGGGCAGTTCATTGCGCAAGATCTGCGCGTAGGGCGCGGCGGCCCACGGCGCGCCCGACTGGTTGTCGACCGTCTGCGTGACATCGAAGGCGTAGCTGCCGCGATGAAATACGAACTCCTTGGTCACTGAAACGCCGTGACCGTCGGTCCAGTGCAGCGGCACGCGCAGTTCATTCTGCCCCGCCGCCATACCGAAGTCGGTGCTGGTGCTGGTGAAGGTGGCCTGGGTGTTCGGTCGCTCGCTGCCGGCAGGGCCTTGCAGGGCGACCTTCAGTACATACAGTGAGTCGATGCCGTCATGGTTTTCCAGGCGCACCGGTTGGGTCTGGCCCTTCACCCGGGTGTACTGGTTGAGGTCGGCCTGCGTGATCGTGCCGCCGGTGAGACTGATATCCAGAGAGAAAACGTCGGTGTGCACATGCACGGCAGGCCCTGCGGCGGCGCTGGTCTCGGCCGCCAGCGAGCCGTCGGCCGCAGTGGGGGTCGCGAGCGTAGGCGCGGTGCCGGCGGCGGAACTGCCCGCAGCAGTCACAGCGGCGGGGGCGCTGCCGTTCGCGGATGGCAGCTCGGGGGTCTGGCTGCCGAAGGCGGAACGGGCGGCGACTGCGGCTGCGGCATCAACCGCTGCGTAGTCCTTCACCCAGGCCTGATAGTTCAGCCACAGGGCGAAGGCCAGAACGACCCAGAGCGCGTATCGGGAATAGTTACTTGTCATGTCCGTAATGTGAATGCATGCGGTCGGTGGCGGGCACGGGGTCTATGCCACCAGGGTGCCAGGGATGGCAGCGCCCCAGTCGCCGCACGGTGAGCCAGCTGCCCTGCAGGATACCGAAACGCTGGATCGCCTCGAGTGCGTATTGTGAACACGAAGGATGAAAGCGGCACGTCGGACCGAGCAACGGACTCAACGTCCACTGGTACAGGCGGATCAGGGCTGTGAACAGGGCGCGCATTGGACTTTGACTTTATCCCACAATCCATCGAGGCTCGCGCGCAGCTGCGCCGGCGTCGCATCCTTGGCGCGCGGCCGGGCGCTGACGACGAGGTCGACATCAGGCAGCTCGTGCTGGCGCAGCCTGAAGGACTCGCGGATCAGGCGCCGGATACGGTTGCGCGGCACCGAGCCGCCGAACGGCTTCGAGGCCACAGCCAGGCCCAGTCGCGCCAACCCCAGCTCGTTGGGGTGGACGGTGATCCCGAAATGATTGTTGCCCAGGCGCTTGCCGCGGGCGTACAGCTGATCGAACTCCCACTTGCGGCGCACGCGCCGCGCGGCGGGAAAAGTCAGGCGCTCGCGGTCGGCCGGGGCCACACTCAAGGGGACCCTAAGGAATCAGCTTCTTGCGACCTTTTGCGCGACGCCGATTCAGGACCGCTCGGCCGTTGGCCGTGGCCATGCGGGCGCGGAACCCATGGGTACGCACGCGGCGTACTTTGCTGGGCTGGTAAGTGCGTTTCATCGTCTTAGGCGTTCCGAAGAGGGGCGGGAAGGCTACGTCCCAAGGCCGAGGGTGTCAATACAGCCAGTACTTAAACCGTGAGTCTTAGGGGTAGACTGCGGCTCTTTTTCGTCAAGTTCGTGGGTTAGTCGGGGGAGTAGGCTGTCAGTGGCGTCTTTGTGGTCCATTTGCATATCGACGCTTGAAGCGGAGCTGGCAGAGCAAGAGTTCAACACCTGGGTGCGGCCTTTGCAGGCCATCGAGGGCGAAGGGGTCCTGAAGCTGCTGGCTCCGAATCGCTTCGTGGTCGACTGGGTGAACAATAATCTGCTGCCCCGGATCGGCGAACTGCTGCGCGGGGCGACCGCCGGCGGTGCCCCCATCATCACCGTCGAAATCGGCTCCCGGGCCCGTACCGAGGCACCGGTCGCGAACCACGCGAGCGCGGCGCCGGTCCACGCCCCGCCGCGCCGTGTCGAAGGCCTGGTGGTCGGCGCCCGTCTGAATGCCGACTACGATTTCACGAACTTTGTGGAAGGCAAGAGCAACCAGCTGGCGCGCGCGGCATCCCAGCAGGTCGGGGAAAATCCCGGCAAGGCCTACAATCCGCTGTTCATCTACGGCGGTGTGGGTCTGGGAAAGACCCACCTGATGCATGCCGTCGGCCATCTGATGAAACAGCGCAACAGTGAAGCGCGCGTCGCCTATGTGCACTCCGAGCGCTTCGTCGGCGACATGGTGCGGGCCCTGCAGCACAACACGATGAACGACTTCAAGGCGGCGTATCGCTCGCTCGATGCACTGCTCATCGATGACATCCAGTTCTTCGCCAACAAGGACCGTTCGCAGGAGGAGTTCTTTCACACCTTCAACGAACTGCTCGAGGGTCAGCACCAGGTGATCCTCACCTGTGATCGCTATCCGAAGGAAGTCAGTGGGCTCGAGGAGCGCCTCAAGTCGCGCTTCGGCTGGGGACTCACGGTGGCGATCGAACCGCCGGAGCTGGAAACCTGCGTGGCGATCCTCATGACGAAGGCGCACGCGGTGGGTGTCGCGCTGCCGGAGGAAGTCGCGTTCTTCGTCGCCAAGCGCATCCGCTCGAACATCCGCGAGCTGGAGGGCGCCCTGCGGCGTGTCATCGCGAACTCGCGCTTCACCGGTCAGCCGATCACGCTGGATTTCGCCAAGGAGGCCTTGCGGGATCTGCTGCAATTACAGGCAAAACTCGTCACAATCGAGAACATCCAGCGCACGGTTGCGGATTATTACAAGGTTCGCGTGGCCGATCTGCTCTCCAAACGTCGCAATCGCTCGATCGCCCGGCCCCGTCAGGTCGCGATGGCGCTCGCGCGCGAATTGACCACACACAGCCTGCCCGAAATCGGCGATGCTTTTGGTGGCCGCGATCACACCACGGTGCTGCATGCCTGCGCGAAGATCGTCGAGCTGCGCGCGACCGATCAGCGTGTCAGCGAGGATTATTTAAACCTGTTGAGAACCCTGACCGGATGATGTTGAAAGCCTGGGGATAATTCTGATGCGGCAAGTTATGCACATTCGGCCCACAGGCAATAGACAGGTCGACCATGTATTTACCCGGTGACCTTCGGCCCACGCAAGTTCATGATGCCCCTAGAACAACTCGAAGTTATCCGGATATCCACAGCCCCTGTAGCTACTACTACAATCTCTTTTAAAACCTTAAGACTATGAAGAGCACGCCATGAAGCTCACCGCTGCACGTGAAGATTTCCTGACCCCGCTGCAAAGCGTCATCGGCGTGGTCGAGCGCCGGCAGACGATGCCAATACTGGCAAACGTGCTGCTGTCGGTGCGCGAGGACCGGTTGAGCATGACCGGCTCGGACCTGGAGGTGGAACTGGTGGCCTCCCGGCAGGTGGCCGGCCAGCAAACAGGCGATGTGACCATCCCCGGTCGCAAGCTGCTGGATATTTTCCGCGCCTTGCCGGAGAAGACCGCGGTCACTCTGAGCGCCGAAGGCGATCGGGTGAACATCCGTGCCGGTCGCAGCCGCTTCGCGCTCTCGAGCCTGCCGGCCTCCGAGTTCCCGGTGGTCGATGACATCAATGCCCAGCAGACCCTGACCATCAGCCAGGCGGATCTGGCCAAGCTCATCGCCAAGACGCATTTCGCGATGGCGCAGCAGGACGTGCGCTACTACCTCAACGGCATGCTGCTTGAAACCGAGGGCAAGACCCTGCGCGCCGTGGCGACGGATGGTCATCGCCTGGCGCTGTGTGAGGCGCCCTTACCGGCCATGGCACGCACGGCCCAGCAGGTCATCGTGCCGCGCAAGGGCGTGCTGGAATTGCAGCGTATCCTCGGTACGGAGGGCAGCGTGGAGTTGGCGATCGGCACCAATCACGTTCGCGCGCAGATTGGCGACATTCGCTTCACATCGAAGCTTATTGACGGTCGTTTCCCGGAGTATGGTCGCGTGGTTCCGGCCAATCCCACCAAGAAGGTCCATGCCGATCGGGATTTGCTGCGCCAGGCGTTTCAGCGCACTGCTATTTTGTCGAATGAAAAATACCGCGGCATTCGCCTCAACCTTAAATCAGGCCTGCTGACGGTTCAGGCCCACAATCCCGAACAGGAAGAGGCCGAAGACCAGCTCGAGGTCCGCTATGAGGGCGAAGACCTCGAAATCGGCTTCAACGTCAATTACCTGCTGGATGCGTTGGCAGCGTTGGATGGCGAGACTGTGGAAATCGGCCTCTCGGATGCCAACAGCAGCTGTCTGGTTCGGCTGCCGGATGCGACGGATACCAAGTACGTCGTGATGCCGATGCGGCTATAGGCGGCCCGATCCACGTGTTCCACGTGGAACGTTCCGCATGAGCCTGGGCCAGCTTTCGATTCAGAACCTGCGCTGTCTGCGGCAGGTTGAACTGGATCTGCATCCCGGGCGCAATCTCATCGTCGGCGCGAATGGTTCAGGCAAGACCTCATTGCTTGAGGCCATTTTTCTCCTCGGCCGGGGCCGATCCTTTCGCACCCGCAATTCCGAACGACTCATCGCTCACGGCGAATCAAGACTGGTGGTGTTCGGTCGCACCATGGCCGCCCAGGAGTCTGGTGTTCCTATCGCACTCGGCGTCCAGGTCAGCCGCGGTGAACCCACGGTCGGAAAAATCCAAGGCGAGTACGTCCGCTCTCTCGCGGCCTTGTCCGAGGCACTCCCGGTTCAGGTCATCGATCCGGGGGTCCACAAGCTGGTGGAAGACAGCGCCTTCCGGCGCCGGCGCTGGATGGATTGGGCCACGTTCCACGTGGAACATGGCTTCGTGGATGTTTGGGCCAGCTACACGCGCGCCCTGAAGCAGCGGAATGCGGTACTCAAGCAAATCACTCCGAGTGGAGCGACCCGGCAACTCGATGCCTGGGATCAGGAGCTCTCCCAATGGGGCGAGCAACTGGCCCGATCACGCCGCAAATCCCTGGAGGCCCTGCAGCCTCATTGGCAAGCAACCGTCGCGGCCATGGCCGGTCTACCGCTGGAGCTGGGGTATTTCCAGGGGTGGGCGCGCGATATCTCCCTGCTGACTGCTCTTGAACAGTCCCGTGAGCGCGATCTCGCCCGTGGGGTCACCCATTCCGGACCGCATCGTGGCGATGTGCTGCTGAAACTGGATGGGAAGCTGGCCCGGGATACCCTGTCGCGCGGCCAGCAGAAACTGGTGGCGGCTTCGATGATTCTGGCGCAATTACAACTGCTGACCGAGCTGCTGCCCGAACCACCGACGTTGCTCCTGGATGATCCGGCCGCCGAACTGGATCCGCAGCGGCTGGTGCGCTTCATCGAACAGGTCGCGCCCCTGCATTGCCAGCTGGTTCTGACCTCCCTCACCGCCGGCCAGCAGCCCTTCGGGCAGGCGGATCGAACGTTCCACGTGGAACAGGGTCGAGTCAGTGAGGAATGACGCTAACAGGCTTCTAAAAGCCTTCATCAGCGGCGATATGCCAGTAATTCGCCGCTAAAGTGTCGGAATCATTCCCTACCTGATCCCAGCGCCCTGCGGCCGCGGCTACAGCACTGTGCCGACTGCTCCGCGACAACCCCGGCGCAGCCCGGAAAAACATAGACCAAACAAAGCCTTATACGCGGTTATATCCATGGATCAGGAGGCTCCGGACGGATATAATGTCCAGTCACCTAAACGAGCTCCCGCATGCCGCAAAACGACGTCTACGACTCCAGTAAAATCAAAGTCTTGAAGGGCCTGGATGCGGTCCGCAAACGACCGGGGATGTACATCGGCGATACGGATGACGGCAGCGGCCTGCATCACATGGTTTTTGAAGTCGTCGACAATTCCATCGACGAGGCGCTGGCCGGATATTGCGATCGGGTTCTGGTCACGATTCACGCCGACGAAAGCGTCACGGTCGCGGACAATGGCCGCGGGATCCCGGTCGATATCCACCCCGAGGAGGGCGTCTCGGCAGCCGAAGTCATTATGACCGTGCTGCACTCGGGCGGAAAATTCGATGACACCTCGTACAAGGTCTCGGGCGGCCTGCATGGCGTCGGTGTGTCAGTCGTCAATGCACTGTCGGACTATCTGCTGTTGACCGTATGCCGCGACGGCACGATGCATCAGCAGGAATACCATCTCGGCGACCCGGTGGCGCCGATGAAGATCGTCGGCCCGTGCACGGAACGCGGCACGACCATCCGCTTCAAGCCCAGCGCGCAGATCTTCACGAACATCCAATTCAATTTCGACATTCTCGCCAAGCGTCTGCGTGAACTGTCGTTCCTGAACTCGGGCGTGCGCATCGAGTTCTGCGATGAGCGCGAAACACGCTCGGAAACATTTCAGCATGAGGGTGGGCTGCAGGCCTTCGTGAAGTATCTGAACCGCACGCGTAACCCGGTTCACGAGTCGGTGTTCTGGTTCCGCAATCAGTACGGTCCGGTGAGCGTGGAAGTCGCGATCCAATGGAACGACTCCTACCAGGAGAGCATGTACTGCTACACGAACAACATTCCACAAAAAGACGGCGGTACGCATCTGGCCGGCTTCCGCAGCGCGCTCACGCGCACGCTGAATGACTACATCGAGAAGGAACTCTCGGCGAAGAAGGACAAGCTCGACACCACCGGCGATGATTCGCGCGAAGGTCTCACCGCCATTCTGTCCGTGAAGCTGCCGGACCCGAAGTTCTCCTCGCAGACCAAGGACAAACTGGTCTCGAGCGAAGTGAAGGGCATCGTGGAGTCGGCCCTGAACCAGAAGCTCGGCGAGTTCCTGCTGGAGCATCCGCAGGAAGCACGTCTGATCGTGAACAAGATCATCGAAGCCGCGCGCGCACGCGAGGCGGCGCGCAAGGCGCGGGAAATGACTCGCCGCAAGGGCGCGCTGGACATCGCCGGCCTGCCGGGGAAGCTTGCGGACTGTCAGGAAAAGGATCCGGCGCTGTCGGAAATCTTTATCGTCGAGGGCGACTCGGCCGGTGGTTCGGCCAAGCAGGGGCGCGATCGGCGCACCCAGGCCATCCTGCCGCTGAAGGGCAAGATCCTGAACGTCGAGCGGGCGCGTTTCGACAAGATGCTTGGGTCGGCCGAAGTCGGCACGCTGATCACGGCGCTGGGCTGTGGCATCGGGCGTGATGACTTCGACATCAACAAGCTGCGCTACCATCGCATCATCATCATGACCGACGCCGACGTCGACGGCAGCCATATCCGCACGCTGCTGCTGACGTTCTTCTATCGGCAGATCCCGATGCTGATCGAGAACGGCCACATCTACATCGCGCAGCCGCCGCTGTACAAACTCAAGCGCGGTAAGCAGGAACAGTACGTCAAGGACGAAGCGGAGCTGACGGCGCTGATGCTGAGCGCCGCGCTCGATGATGCCGGGCTGTACGTCAATTCGGCGGCGCCGCCGCTGCGTGGTCCGGGACTGGAGCAGTTGGCCCGCAAGTACACCGAAGTGCAGGCCATCATCAAGCGCTGGTCACGGCGCTACGATGACCGGCTGCTCGATCAGCTGATCTACATGCCGGAAGTGAAGTCGGCGGATTTCGATCGCATCGACTGGCTGCGCGACTGGGCCCGCGAACTGGATTCCCGCCTCAACGGCCTCGACGACGGCACGCGTAGCTTCAGGATCGAGGTGCAGGCCGCCTCCGACAGTCACGCGACCCGCGTGGTGGTCAACCGAAGCCAGCACGGCACCGCCACCCACAAGAACCTGCCGCGCGAGTTCTTCGAGTCCGCCGAATACCAGAGGATCGCGGACCTGGGCCGCACTCTCTCGGGCTTCATCGGCGAGGGCGCCTACGTCACGCGCGACAATGATCGCCATGAGATCGGCAGCTTCAAGGACGCCATGAAATGGCTGTTCGAGCAGGCGCGCCGCAAGCAGAGCATCCAGCGCTACAAGGGCCTGGGTGAAATGAATCCCGAGCAGCTGTGGGACACGACCATCAATCCGGACACGCGGCGGCTGCTGCAGGTGCGGATCGAGGATGCCGTCGCGGCGGATGACATCTTCACCACGCTGATGGGCGATCAGGTCGAACCGCGCCGGGAATTCATCGAGAAGAACGCGCTGTCCGTCATGAACCTGGATATCTAACCCATGAACCCCGTCAAACTCATCGCGGCGCTGCTGATCATCGCAGGCGTCCTCGGCTTAGCCTATGGCAGTTTCGGCTATACGCGCACCTCGACGGTGGCCCAGGTCGGACCCATTTCGATCAACGCCGAGCACCATCACACGGTGAACGTGCCGGTGTGGGCCGGCGTAGGCGGCATCGTCATCGGCGTGCTGCTGTTCGCCTTCGGCGATAAGCGGGGCTGAGTAATGCGAATTGCACTGGTCACCGGCGCAAGCCGCGGCCTCGGCCGCAACACCGCCGTGGCACTGGCCCGCAAGGGCGTCGATGTCATCGGCACCTATCACAGCAACAGGGCCGAAGCCGATGCGACGGTCAAGGACATCGAAGCGTTGGGCCGCAAGGCGCTGATGTTCCAGCTGGACACCGGCAAGGTGTCGGCCTTCTCAGGCTTTGCCGCCGATGTGAAGCAGGCGTTGAGTGCGAAGTGGGCGCGTCCGAACCTCGACTACCTGGTCAACAATGCCGGCATCGGCATTCACGCGCCCTTTGCGACCACCACCGAAGCGGATTTCGACCGGCTGATGAACATTCACTTCAAGGGCGTGTTCTTCCTGACCCAGACGCTTCTGCCGCTGATCGCCGACGGCGGCCGCATCGTGAATATCTCCAGCGGACTCACCCGCTTCAGCCTGCCCGGCTACGCGGCCTATGCGGCCATGAAGGGGGGGATCGAGGTCCTGACCCACTATCTGGCCAAGGAACTCGGCACTCGCGGCATCGCGGTCAACACCGTGGCGCCGGGCGCCATCGAAACCGACTTCGGCGGCGGCGCGGTTCGCGACAACAAGCAGGTGAATGATTTCATCGCCGGCGTGACGGCGATGGGGCGTCCGGGCCTGCCGGATGACATCGGTCCGGCCATTGCTTCCCTGCTCTCCGACGACAATCGCTGGATAACCGGGCAGAGAATTGAAATCTCCGGCGGCATGTTTGTTTGAGACTCTAACAACCGTCAGACCTCACTGACGTCTGATCGCGCCGCGCACCGCGTCCACGCGCCGGCAAACTCTTTGATAATGCGGCCACCCTCACCAGGAGCCGTCATGAAACGTCACATATTGCTTATCGCCTGCGCGATGCCCTTGGTCGCCTATGGCGCCTACGCCGCGAACACACCGGATTCGAGCTTCTACAAGAACCTCGCCGAAGCGGGACTGGCGGAAGTCAGCGACGCGACACTCGCACAGCAGAGTGCGACTGATCCGAAGCTGAAGGACTTCGCGGCGATGATGATCAAGGATCACACCGAGGCGAACAACAAGCTGTCGGCACTGGCGGCGACCAAGAATCTCACTCTGCCCACCAGCGCCAGCGTGACCGAGATGGCCACGCATGAGAAGTTGAAGCTGGAGTCGGGCACGACCTTCGACAAGTCCTACATCAAGGGACAGATCAGCGCGCACCGCGGCGCGATCCGGCTGCTGCGCAAGGAGATGGCCAGCGGCAAGGATCAGGATGCGAAGGATTTTGCGAAATCCGTGCTGCCGACGGTGCAGGGACATTTGAAGGCCATCGAGGTCCTCGCCAACGCAGACGGCGTTTCGACCAAATAGACCTCTACCCGTCCGCGCCCGGCACTTGGGCTGGGCCGGACACACTACCGCTTTGCAGTAGGAGGAGTCCTAGTCTAGCGAGGCGTCGGCACGCATAGCTGCGGGCGCGGGCGGGTTGCTACCTTGGCTACAACCGGAGGCCCGCGACAATGCATATTCGATTTGGCTACGAGCTGATCTATTCGACCCCAGTACCGACGCACATGATCCTGATGCTGCACACCCAACTGGGGCGTGGCCAGAACTATCTCGTCGCCGATCACATGCAGATCAGCCGTTCGATCATCCTGAAATACCATACCGACGGATTCGGCAATACCTGCACGCGCCTGGAATTGCCCAGCGGCCCGACCCGCATCACGGCCGATGCTCTTATCGAGGACACGGGGCGTCCGGAACCGGTCGTACCGAGCGCTCAGGAGCATCCGCTGCGCGAGCTGCCATTCGAGGTGCTGCAGTTCCTGCTCAGCAGCCGCTACTGCGACACCGAGGTCCTGATGGCCGAGGCCTGGCGGCTGTTCGGCCATCTGCAGCCGGGATGGGGTCGGGTGCAGGCGATCTGCGACTTCGTGCATCAGTACGTCACCTTCGACTATCGGCATGCACGACCGACCCGCACGGCCTCCGAGACCTTCTTTGAACGACAGGGTGTGTGCCGCGACTTCGCCCACCTGGCCATCGCCTTCTGCCGCTGCCTGAACATCCCGGCGCGCTACTGCACCGGCTATCTGGGCGACATCGGCGTCGCAGCGGCCGCGTCGCCGATGGATTTCGCAGGGTGCATGGAGGTGTACCTGGGCGGACAATGGCACCTGTTCGATCCCCGCAATAACGCGCGGCGCGTGGGCCGGATCCTCATTGCGCGCGGGCGCGATGCCGGGGATGTGGCCATCAGCACGGCCTTTGGACCGGCCTGCCTGCAGTTGTTCAAGGTGTGGACCGACGAAGCAGACAACAGGGAGCTGAGAAAGGTAGGCTAGCGGCTGTTTTCAGGCCAGCGGCGCGAGCCGCACGGGATTTGCATCATGTCCACCCTGACAGCGCCGCCGCTTGCGCCGTTGCTCTCACGCCTGATCGCCGATGCCGCGGCCAGCTCCGAGAAGCTGCGCAAGGCGCGGGCGCAGGCCCCGCCCGATGCCGCCGCGCTGGGACCAAAGTCCGGCGACTATCTCACCTACTACGGGAATATGAAGGAGTACCACCTCGCGGTCTCCCCGCAGACCGGAACGCTGCTGTACATGCTGGCGCGCAGCAGCGGGGCGCGTTCGGCGGTGGAGTTCGGGACCTCCTTCGGTATATCGACGCTGCACATCGCGGCGGCACTGAAGGACAACGGCGGGGGCCGACTGATCACCACCGAATTCGAGTCCTCGAAGATCGCCCATGCCCGCAACAATCTTCAGGCCGCGAAACTGCAGGAGCTTGTGGAAATCCGCGAGGGCGACGCGCTTCAGACCCTGGCACGGGACATCCCCTCGATCGACCTGGTGCTGCTGGATGGCGCCAAGCCGCTGTATCTGAAAGTGCTGAAGCTGCTCGAGCCGCAGCTGCGCACCGGCGCCATGCTCGTCGCTGACAATGCGGACTGGTGCCCCGAATATCTGGAGCGCGTGCGCAATCCCGCCAACGGCTACCTGTCGGTGCCCTTCGGTGGGGATGTCGAGCTGTCGATGCGCCTTTAGGCGGTATATTCCTGGCGCAGAATCTTCGCCCCCTCGACCATGGCCTGCATCTTGCCGAAGGCCACATCATGCGGCAGGTACTTCATGCCGCAATCCGGTGCGACGATGACCCGATCGGCCGGCAGGTGCTGCAGCGCGCGGCGGATACGGGCGGCGACCGTGGCGGCGGTCTCGACTTTCATATCGGACAGATCGATAGCGCCGACCATGATGTGCTTGCCGGGCAGGCTCTCGAGCACCGAGCAGTCGAGGTTCGATTGCGCCGTTTCGATGGATACCTGGTTGCAGCGGCACTCGGCCATTTCGCTCAGGAACGAGTAGCCGCTGGGACGGGCATGAATGATGGCGGCATATCCGAAGCAGATGTGCACGGTGGTGGTCCCGGTCACACCCTCCAGGGCGCGATTCAATGCCCGCAGGCCGTACTGGCGGGCCTTCTCGGGCCGCGCCTGCAGATACGGCTCATCGATCTGGACGATGTCGGCGCCGGCCGCAAATAGATCCTTGATCTCCTCGTTCACCGCGGCCGCATAGTCCATCGCGGCGTCTTCTTCCTGGGTGTAGAAGTCGTTCTGCGCCTGCTGTGTCATGGTGAACGGGCCGGGCACCGTGATCTTGATGCGCCGATCCGTATGGCGCAGCAGGAATTTCACATCCTCGACCTGCACCGAATGCATGCGGCGGATCTTGCCGACGATGCGCGGTACGGGGTTGGGGTGACCGGAGCGATCGAGCGCCGAACCCGGATTCTCCAGGTCCACGCCCTCGAGGGCGGTCGCGAAGCGGTTCGAATAGCTCTCTCTGCGGATTTCGCCATCCGAAATAATGTCGATCCCGGCCTGCTCCTGGGCGCGGATCGCCAGGATGGTCGCATCATCCTGCGCCTGGGCGAGGTACTCCGCCGGCACGCGCCATAGGGACTGCATTCTCACCCGGGGCGGAAAACGGCCCGCGAGCTTGGCCCGATCGATCAGCCACTCGGGCTGCGGATAGCTACCTACCAGAGTCGTCGGAAAGAGCATTTGAATCCCCCAGGATGAGCGCGCGGGGCTAGTGTACCGCACCGTGATGTTGTCTATGCTTGGGCGGGCATGAATACCGATTCCCTACTCCTGCCTGCCGAAACGCGCGTCACCTGCCCGGCCTGTGAGCAGGAGTTTTCTCTGGAACAGGGCTTTGCGAAGCAGGCGCTGGAAGGCGTGGCGGCGGCCAGTGCGAGGGCCCTCGTCGCGCTGAAGGAGCAGGAGCGCGAAGCCGTCGAGAAGCGCGCCGAACAGCTTGCCGGTGAACAGGCGAAGGCGGGCCGCCGTCAGGTCGAGGAGCTGCAGCGGATGCTGCAGGCGCAGGGAGAGACCCATGCGAAGGCCCTGACCGACATGCGCGCCTTGAGCGAACAATCATTCCAGTCGCAACTGAATGTGATGAAGGAGCAGCTCGCGAGCCGCGCCGCGCAGCAGCTCGCCGCCGAGCGCCAGGAGTACGAAAAACGTCATGCCGATACGCAGCTGCAGCTGCAGGGATTGCGCGATGAGCAGCTCGCGCTGCGCGAGCAACGCCAGAAGCTCAAGGACGAGAAGGACACGCTGGCGCTGGAAGTGCACCGGCAGGTCGATGCAAAGGTTGCCGAGCGCGATTCACAGGTGCGGGCGCAGGAGCAGGAAAGAGCCCAGCTGGACAAGGCCGAGCTGCAAAAGAAACTTGACGACGCGATGGCCGAGCTCGCTTCGGCGCAGCGCAGGATGGCGCAGGGCTCACAGCAGCTGCAGGGCGAAGTACTCGAGCTGGCCATCGAGGATGGCCTGAAGCGGGCGTTCCCGCTCGACGCCATCGAGGAGGTCAAGAAGGGCGCGCGCGGCGGCGACATCATCCACCGCGTGACCGCACGTTCGGGTCAGCCCGCCGGCGTGATGCTGTGGGAATCCAAGCGCGCCAAGGACTGGAGTCCGGCCTGGATCGCGAAGCTGAAGGAAGACATGCGCGGCTGTGGCGCCGACATCGGCGTGCTGGTCAGCATGACCACCGCCGTTCCGAAGGAGTGGCCGGCCGGGCAGCTGTTCGGGTTACACGAGGAAGTGTGGGTGACGAGCTGGTCGGCGGCCGTGCATCTGGCCGAAGTGCTGCGCTCGGGTCTGCTCGACGTGCACAAGCAGCGGCTGATTTCCGCCGGCAAGGGCGAGAAAATGGAAGCGCTCTACGACTATCTGACCTCGCCGCAGTTCGCCCAGAAGCTCAAGGCCGTCTATGGCGCCTTCCAGAAGATGCGTGAGGAGCTTGAATCGGAGCGCTCGGTGACCATGCAGCGCTGGGCGCGGCGCGAAAAACAGCTGCAGAGCGGATTGGCTGAACTGCTGGGCGTCGCCGGCGACATTCAGGGGCTGGCCCAGCAGGAATTGCCGGCGCTGGAACTGGAGCCGCCCGAGGGGCAGGTCTAAGGGCCAGCGTCTGTGATACCTCATCTGCTCGGCCGTATATTGCAGCATGACGGCGCAAGACGCGAAGCGGCTGCAGGGCGGGGTGGGTTCGGCCCAGGACCTCGACTGGAACGCCGTTTACGCCGACCAGCTCCCGCGCGTCTATAACTATTTCCGCTTCCGCGTCGCCCGTTCACAGGACGTTGAAGAGCTGACCGCGCGCACCTTCGAGAAGGCCTGGCGGGCGCGAGCCAAGTACCGGCGCGACCTGGCCGGATTCTCCACCTGGCTGTTTGCGATCGCACGCAATGTCATGACCGATCAACTGCGCTCGGATGCGGTGCGGATCCGGGCGGCGACATTGTCCGAGGCAACCGAGCAGGTGACACCGGAGGGCAGGGCCATGCACAGCTCGGACATGCAGCGGCTGGCGAGACTCACGGCCGGATTAGCGGACCGGCACAAAGAACTCATCGCACTCAAATACGGTGCGGCGCTGAGCAATCGGATGATTGCCCGCGTCACCGGCCTGAGTGAATCCAACGTGGGCACGACGCTGCAGCGCATCGTCGAACGGCTCCGGGCGCAGTGGTAGCAGCACATGAATATGGATGACCAGTTCCTGCAGCAGTTGCGGCGCGATCCGCCGGCCGGGTTTGCGACCCGGTTGAAGTGGCAGCTCGATCGGCCGGCGCCGGCTCCTGCCTCGCGGGCAAGACTGCTGCTGGTGTTCGCAATCTTCTTCGGTACCGCGTTCGCGCTGGTCTCGCCAACGGCCCGGCACGCCCTGGGCGCGCTGTTCGATTCCGATAAAGCGCAGCCCACGGCGACCCCGCCGGCGGCTGTTTCCGGTGCATCGGGCCGGATCGAAAGGCCACGCGCGCTCCCGCCGCCGCGCTTTGGCGCGACGCCTGCGAATTCTCCCAAGCCGCAGTCGCTGCCCGCGCAAGCGCCTGCCGATGCGCCTCCGCTAAGCCCCGAGGCACCCGCGATGGCCGAGACTTCCGGGAGATACAATTCCGTCATTTCCACCAACGTGGGGCCGCAGAGTCCACAGCAGGGGGCCGCTGCGGCCGTGGAAACCCGCAAGGGTCTGTTCAGAATCCTGGGGTGGGTGGTGGCCCCGCTTGCTGCGATGAGGGTGGAACAAATCCCACTCGACATGCACCGGGCCAGGACCAACGCCGATAGGTTGACTGAACTGTCGTCGCTGATCCCGGAGGTCTTTCGTGCGAACACTCAAGGGTTCGAGCTGAACACCCGCGCCCTCGATCGGATCTGGGCCCAGCCTGGCGAGTTTGAATCGAGGCAGGCCGCGTTGACCCTTGCCGCAACTGAACTCGACCGGGCTATCGCCGACAATGATCAGGCGGCGACATTGGCGGCCATCGGTCGGGTTGAGATGGCCTGCAATGCCTGCCACGATGGGTACCGAAGGAACTGACGGTGCACAACCATGAATACCAGCCGGATGGAGGCTTTCAGCGACGGCGTCATCGCCATCATCATCACCATCATGGTGCTCGAGCAGAAGGTTCCCCACGACACTGACCTTGCTGCCCTGGTCCCGATGGTGCCCAATTTCCTGGCGTATGTGCTGAGCTTCATCTACGTCGGCATCTACTGGAACAACCACCATCACATGCTGCACGCGACCAAGCAGGTGACCGGCGCCATCCTGTGGGCGAATCTGAATCTGTTGTTCTGGCTGTCGATGTTCCCGATCGTGACCGAGTGGGCGGGCGAGAACCACACCGCGAGCGTGCCCACGGCTCTTTACGGAATGATCCTGCTGCTCGCCGCCGTTGCCTACTGGCTGCTGCAGCGGCAGATCATCGCCGCACAAGGGGAGCAGTCGTTGCTGCGCCGCGCGGTCGGCCACGATCTGAAGGGCAAGATCTCGCCGCTCCTGTACGCGCTGGGCATCGGCCTGGCGTTCTGGGCGACGTGGCTCGCGCAGGCGCTATTCGCGCTGGTGGCGCTGATGTGGCTCATCCCCGACCGGCGCATCGAGAATGCGCTCGTGAACGCGCGCGGCTAGGCGGCAAGCTTGGCGCGGTTCGCCGCGAAGAAGTCTTTGACCGAAGTAGCCGGACGGCCGGTGAGGTCGGCAACCGCGGTGCTGGTGAAAGCGAGCGACGGCCCGGCAAAACTGCGGGCGGGCGGTGCGTTCGGATCGGCCGGCACCAGCGTGATGGCTTTGCCGGTGACAGCCCTGGCCGCCGCGGCGACGTCCTCCACGCCGACCAGCGCAGGTCCGGTGATGTCGTAGATTTTGTTGTCATGCCCCGGCGTGGCGAGCACCGCCGCGGCCGCGGCCGCGCAGTCGCTGCGAGTGACATATCCGACCCGCACCTCCCCTTTCGGGATGGTTGCCCTGCCGTCCGCCAGCATTTTGGCGGCCTGCGGCAGCAGGTTTTCCATGTACAGGGAGTTGCGCAGGAACGTATAGGCGACGCCGCTGCTGCGCAGCAGCTCCTCGGTCGCCACATGATCGGCCGCGATGCCCTTGCTGTCGCCTTTGCTGATGCCCAGCCACGAGGTATAGGCAATCTGTCGGATGCCCGCGGCCTTGGCCGCATCGATGGCATGCCCGTGGGCAATCGCTCGCGGGCCGACACTGGTGCCGATGCTGATCAACAGCATGCGCGTGCCCCCGGCGAAGGCGGCGGACAGGGATTCGGGCTTGGCAAAGTCGCCGAAGCGCGTGGCCGCCCCGAGTTTTGCATAGGCCGCGAGCGCCTCGGGCGTGCGGCTGACCAGAATCAGATTCTTCGCCGGCACCCCCGCCGCCAGCAGGTCCTTGACGGCCTGACCCCCGAGCTGACCGGAAGCCCCGGAGATGATGAGCCGATCATTGCCGACGGCCATGGCCGAGGTTGCGGTCGCTCCCAACAGCATTGCGGCGGCCGCTTCAATGAGTTCACGACGTGTCAGCGGGTGCATGCGATATCTCCCTGAGCGTACGGCGGCTTCCCTAAAGGCGACATCCTCGCATATCCTGCCGCGCACACGAACATGATAGGGAGAGGGGCATGATGCGTCGAAATATTTGCGCCGGCATGGCGCTGGTGACCGTCGGGATATTTGCCTGCGGCGCCTTGCCCGCCATGGCCGATGATGCCCCGGCATATACCCTGCCGTCCGGCACGCCGCCCTATATCCGCGCGGCCATTGACGACCCGGCGCGCACGGCCGAGCAACGCGCCCGCGATGCGAACCGCAAGCCGGCCGAACTGCTGGAGATGTCGGGCATACGCCCCGGCAATACCGTGGTCGAGTTTGCCTCCTTCGGCCAGTACTTCACGACCTTCCTGTCGGACATCGTGGGCCCGAAGGGCAAGGTGTACATGTACGATCTGCCGTATACCGACAAGCGTGCCGGGGAGGCGAGCCGGGCGTTCGTCGCGGCGCATCCGAACTGCCAGTACCAGCTGGCCGACTACAACACCGTGGAACTGCCGCAGAAGGTCGATGAGGTGTTCATGGTGCTCTACTACCATGACCTGTTCATCAACCACATTGATACCGCAAGTCTCAACAAGCGCATCTTCGCTGCACTCAAGCCCGGCGGCACTTTCCTGGTCGTCGACCACAACGCCAAGCCGGGCTCCGGCACCACCGATACGGCGAAACTGCATCGCATCGACCCGGAGGTGATCGCCAAGGAAGTCACGGCGGCAGGCTTCAAACTGGTCAAGCGCAGCAACCTGCTCGCGCATCCGGGCGATGATCACAGTCAGTTGGTGTTCGCTGCGGGCCTGCGCGGGCTCACCGACCAGACGGTGTTCGTGTTCCGCAAGCCCAAGGGCTGAGAACCGCATGGCCGGCCATGAGGGTGGCTGCACGTGCAGGGCGGTGCGCTATCGCCTCAACGAGCGGCCGATGTTCGTGCATTGCTGCCATTGCCGCTGGTGCCAGCGCGAAACGGGGACCGCGTTTGCGCTCAACGCGCTCATTGAATTCGACCGCATGGAGCTGCTCAGCGGGACGGTGGACCTCATCCATATCCCATCGAACAGCGGCCGCGGCCAGCGCATTGCACGCTGTCCGGTCTGCCGCGTTGCCGTGTGGAGCAACTATGGCGGCGGCGGGGATGCGGTGCGCTTCGTGCGTATCGGCACGCTCGATGAGCCGGATCGGTGGCCCCCGGACGTGCATATCTTCACGCAGTCCAAACAACCCTGGGTGATGCTGCCGGCGGGGGTGCCGGCGTTCGCCGAGTACTACAAGCCGGCCGAACTGTGGCCGGCCGAGAGCCAGGCGCGCCGTGCCGCGGTCATGACCCGCGTTTGAACTGCGGGATCATGTGGCGCAACTGTCCTTCGATCCATTCCTGGGCCTCGGCGTTGATTTCGCGCGGATCGCGCCCCGCTGCCTTGATCGGCGGGCCGATCACGACGCGCACGGTGCCGCGCTTTTTGAGCAGGCCGCGACGCGGCCAGAAATATCCGGCGTTATGCGCCACCGGGATGATGAGCTTGCCGGTCTGGGATGCGAGCAGCGCGCCACTGACGCCATAACGGCGGGTCTGGCCGGCCGGCATGCGCGTGCCTTCCGGAAACATCACGATCCAGTCGCCTTCCTGCAGCCGCTGCCGTCCCTGCTCGATCACCTGATTGACGGCGTTATGGCCGGCGCCGCGATCGATCGCGATGGCATGCAGCAGCCGGATGCCCCAGCCGACGAAGGGTAGCCACAAAAGCTCGCGCTTGAGCACCCACACCTGACGGGGAAAGACCACGCCGATGGCCAGGGTCTCCCAGGTGGAGGCGTGCTTCCACAGCGCGATGTGATTGTCGGCCGGGACGTGCTCGCGACCCTCCACGGTGTAGTCCAGCCGGCACAACCACTTAAGCACCGTCAGCAGGACCGCGGCCCAGACCCGCGCCAGCGCCGCCCGCCGCGGAAACGGCACGCACAGGGCCATGGCGACAAAGGCGATGGAATACAGGAACGTCCATGCGAACAGAAAGAACGTGAAGATCAGTGATGCCAGAAACTGCATGGGCGCGAAGTATAGCGACCCGTCCGCCGTGTGCGAGGTCGCCGCACCGAAAGCAGGCAGTTTTGGGTTCCAACGCCGCCAAATTGATTTTATAGTACGCCCCGCGCCCCATTTCAGAGCGCGGACTGTTACGATTGCTCCATAGTAGTGCGCATTTTCCCCGGCCCCGTCCTAACTTGTTGATTCCAGACTGCCTCATGTTGGCACAAGGGCTGCAACATCCTGCTGCTCGATGCGCATCGGGCAACCCATTTTCGGAGGCGATATGACACCGACTGATGTACTGAAGCTAATAAAAGAGAAGGAGGTCAAGTACGCAGATCTCCGGTTCACGGATACCCGCGGCAAGGAGCAACACGTCTCCATACCGGCGCGCCTGGTCGACGCTGATCTGTTCACGGACGGAAAGATGTTCGATGGCTCCTCGATCGCCGGCTGGAAGGGGATCAATGAGTCCGACATGATCCTGATGCCGGATGCGACCACGGCCGTCCTGGATCCGTTCTTCGAAGACGCGACGGTCAATATCCGCTGCGATGTCATCGAACCGGCCACGATGCAGGGTTATGAGCGCGATCCGCGTTCGACCGCACGGCGCGCCGAAGCGTATCTGAAGTCCACCGGCATCGCCGATGGCGCACTGTTCGGCCCCGAGAACGAATTCTTTATTTTCGACAGCGTTCGCAGCGGCTCGAGCTTGAACGGCTGTTTCTACGAAATCGACTCCGTCCAGGGCGCGTGGAATTCCGGCAAGGATTACGTCGAGGGCAACAAGGGTCATCGCCCCACGATCAAGGGTGGCTACTTCCCGGTGCCCCCGATCGATGCCTTCCAGGACATCCGTTCGGCCATGTGCGATGCCCTCGAGGAGATGGGCATGGTCGTCGAAGTACATCACCACGAAGTCGCCACTGGCGGCCAGTGCGAAATCGGCGTCGGCCCGGGCGGTCTGGTCACCAAGGCCGACCAGGTCCAGATCCTCAAGTACGCCGTGCTCAACGTCGCGCACAGCTACGGCAAGACGGCAACCTTCATGCCGAAGCCGCTGGTCGGCGACAACGGCAGCGGCATGCACGTGCATCAGTCCCTGCAGAAGGACGGCAAGGCGCTGTTCGCCGGCGACAAGTACGGCGGTCTGTCGGAGCTCGCCCTGTACTACATCGGCGGCATCATCAAGCACGCGAAGGCCATCAACGCCATCACGAATGCGGCCACGAACAGCTACAAGCGCCTGGTACCCGGCTTTGAAGCCCCGGTGATGCTGGCGTACTCGGCCCGCAATCGCTCGGCCTCGATCCGCATTCCCTGGGTGTCGAACCCGAAGGCGCGCCGCATCGAAGTACGCTTCCCGGATTCCACGGCAAATCCGTATTTCGCATTTGCGGCAATGATGATGGCCGGTCTCGACGGTATCCAGAACAAGATCCACCCCGGCGATCCGGCCGACAAGGATCTGTACGACCTGGAGCCCGAAGAGGCCGCGCACATCCCGACCGTGTGCCATTCGCTCGACATGGCCCTGGAGCATCTGGACAAGGACCGCGAGTTCCTGACCCGCGGCGGAGTCTTCACGAACGATCTGCTCGATGCCTACATCGCGCTGAAGATGCAGGAAGTGACCAGGCTGCGGATGTCCACGCACCCGGTCGAACTGGAGTTGTATTACAGCTGCTAATGACCACGGTGGCAGTCTTCGACAATGCACCCCAGAAAGGCCACAACCCGGCTCCCCCGCTAACCGCGGGGGGGTACGGTTGCAGTCAATTTTTGTCCTCGGGCCCGGTCGGGGCTATGCTCAGGGTGTATGCGAGGACTGCCACTACTTCTGATGCTGGGCGTTTGCGCCAGCGCCTGGTCCGCCACGGTCTACAAGTGGGTGGACGACGCTGGTGTTACCCACTACAGCGACCAGCCCAATCCGAAGGCGCAGAAACTGCAGATCTCCGGCGCCCAGACCTACGGGTCGCAGCAGGCGGCGGTGACGGCGCCTGCGACGGCACCCGCCGCTCCACCTCCGGCCGCGGCGACACCGGTGTGCGTCATCGATACCCCTGGCGCGGGCCAGGTCTTCCTCGACGTATTTTCCATAACCGGGCACGTGACCCTCGCCCATGTGAGCGCGGACGGCGACCAGACCACGCTGCGCATGGACGGTCAGGATATTTCCGGGCTGCTTGGGGGCGATGGCCGCTTCGCCTTGAATTCACTCGATCGCGGCGAACACTCCCTGACCCTGCAGGTCACGAATGCCCGCGGGGAAGTCGTCTGTCAGGCCACTGCCGTGAATTTTTCCATCAGGCAGCGCAGCGCGACGGCACCGGGAGTACCGACGGTGCCCGGGGCACCCGCCGCGCCGAAGGCGCCGGGAGTGGGAGTCGTTCACTAGCGGAGCCGTGGTTCGGGGTGCGCCGTGGCATCTGAGCCTTCACTGCCCTCTGCGCTCTCGCACTTCGATTCCACGGATCTGCTGAATGCGCTGACCACGGGGATCATCCTGCTGGATGCCCAGCTGTGTCCGATCTACGCCAACGTCGCCGCGCAGGATCTGCTGGCCTTCAGTCTCAATCAATGCCGCGGTCGACCCTTCGGGGATCACCTGCTCGAATCCAACGGCCTGATTTCGATCCTGCGACGCTCGATCGAGACGGGCGAAGCCTTCGCGGATCGTGAACTGGTCCTGAACCTCAAGTCGACCCCGCGCGAAGCGCATATCGTGGACGTCACGATCACGCCGCTCGAAGGCGACGTCACCGGCACGCACCTGCTGCTCGAACTCACCGACACGAGCGCACGGCAGCGCATCTCGCGCGAGAACGACATGCTGGTCCGGCTGGACAGCAGTCGCATGATGCTGCGGCAGCTGGCCCATGAGATCAAAAATCCCCTGGGCGGGTTGCGCGGCGCGGCGCAGTTGCTCGAGCGGGAGTTGCCGAACGACAACCTCAAGGAATACACCAACGTCATCATCTTCGAGGCGGATCGCTTAAGCTCACTCGTCGCCTCGATGACGGGACCGAATCGGCCGATGCAGAAGACGCAGCTCAACATCCATGAGTTGTGCGAACACGTGTTTCATCTGCTGCGCGGCGAGGCGCCCGCGGGTGTCGTGATCGATCGCGACTATGACCCGAGCCTGCCGGGCGGAAATTTCGACCGCAATCAGCTGATCCAGGCGCTGCTGAACGTGGCGCGCAATGCCATGCAGGCGGTCGGCGATCACGGGCACATCACCTTCCGCACCCGCGTGTTCTCCAACGTCAGTATCGCGGGGCGTCGTCAGCGCCTGGCGGCGGGCGTGTACATTGAAGATGACGGACCGGGTGTTCCGGCCGCACTGCGGGCGAGCATTTTCTATCCATTGGTCACGGGCAAGTCAACCGGCACCGGTTTGGGATTGGCGGTGGCCCAGGATCTGGTCACGCGCCATGGAGGCCTTATCGAATTTGAGAGCGAACCGGGGCGAACTGTGTTCAAGCTGATGTTGCCTCTCGAGGAATCTGTATGAGTACATTGAA
Source organism: Steroidobacteraceae bacterium (assembly GCA_036498905.1). Taxonomy (GTDB): domain Bacteria; phylum Pseudomonadota; class Gammaproteobacteria; order Steroidobacterales; family Steroidobacteraceae; genus DAIDKA01. Next base: position 74,196 of record DASYER010000124.1, read on the forward strand.
TCTTCGCGTGTGGCTCGTGGACGATGACGCATCGATCCGCTGGGTATTGGAGCGCGCTTTACGCAACGGCGGCATGCTGCCGAGGACCTTTGATGCGGCCGAGTCGGCGCTGACCGCGCTGCGCGCAGAGGCGCCGGATGTTCTGATCACCGACATTCGCATGTCGGGCCAGTCGGGGCTGGAACTGCTCAAGCGTATTCGCGAGACACGGCCGAATCTGCCGGTGATCGTGATGACGGCGTACGCGGATCTGGGCAATGCCGTATCGGCGTATGAGAGCGGTGCCTTCGAGTATCTGCCCAAGCCCTTCGATATCGACCAGGCGGTGGATCTGGTGCGCCGCGCAGCGCGCACAGCCACGCCGGCCACCGCGGACGGCGGCAGCCCACCGCCGATTCCGGAGCTGCTGGGCCGCGCGGCGGCGATGCAGCAGGTGTTCCGGGCCATCGGTCGCCTGTCACGTTCGAGCGTCACCGTGCTGATCACCGGGGAATCGGGTACCGGCAAGGAACTGGTCGCACGCGCTTTGCATGAGCACTCCCCGCGCGCCGCGAAGCACTTCATCGCCCTGAACACTTCGGCGATACCCAGCGAACTGCTCGAATCCGAACTGTTCGGCCACGAGAAGGGCGCGTTCACCGGTGCCGACAGTCTGCGCCGCGGCCGCTTCGAGCAGGCGGATGGCGGCACGCTGTTCCTGGATGAGATCGGCGACATGTCCACGCCACTGCAGACGCGCCTGTTGCGGGTGCTAGCCGAGGGCGAGTTCTACCGCGTCGGCGGCCAGACCCCGATCCGCGTGGATGTGCGGGTCATCGCGGCGACTCATCAGAACCTGCAGGATCGGGTGCAGCGTGGCGTGTTCCGCGAGGACCTCTATCACCGTTTGAATGTCATCCGCATCGAGCTGCCGCCACTGCGCGCGCGCGCGGAGGACATCCCCGAACTGCTCGATCATTATCTGCACGTCGCGGCGATGGAGCTGGGGGTCGATCCGAAGGCCCTGGCGAGCGATGCCAAGGAGAAGCTCGCGGCGCATACCTGGCCCGGCAATGTCCGCGAACTGGTGAATCTGTGCCGTCGGCTGACGGTGCTGGCGCCGGGTTCGGAAATCCGCATCGAGGATCTGCCGGCCGAACTCGTTGCAGGCGCCGAGGGTTCCGGGGAAGTGGACTGGGCCAAGGCACTGGCCAGCTGGGCGGACCGCCAGGCGATGGTGGGCAAGCGTCCGCTGCTCACCGATGCACAGCCGGAGTTCGAGCGGGTGCTGATCCGGGCGGCGCTGAAGCGTACGCAGGGTCATCGCCAGGATGCCGCGAAGCTTCTGGGATGGGGACGCAATACGCTCACCCGCAAACTGAAGGAACTGGGGATGAACACCGCCGAGTAGCCTTACGCCCATGCCGAACCTGGACCCATTCTGGAAGCAAGGGCTGCTATGGAATAGCGTCGGCGCCTGGACGCTCGCGCTGGGCGTATTCCTCGCCGTGTTCGTCGGCCTGCTGGCCCTACGGCAGGTGTTCCGGTCACGGCGCCGGCGGTGGCTTGCGGCGGGTCGGCCGTTGCCCGTGGCGCTGGATCTGAGCGCGCAGCTCATCGAGCAGACCACCCGCCTTTTCATCTGGGGCGTGGCGCTGTACTGCGCGATCGAGCAGCTGGGTTTCCCCACGACCAGTCATCTCGCGCATCGCATCGATCGCGGCGTCGACATCCTGATCACGCTGATCTTCTGGTACCAGGCGGCCCGCTGGGCCACGGCCACGCTGCGCTTCTGGATCGATCAGCGCCGTCGCAGCTCATCCGACCACGGCGCCGCGCTGGCGGGCTCGATGCAGATCATCGTGTTCGTGGCGGGTGTGCTGATCTGGTCACTGGCGCTGCTGCTGGCACTGGACAACATGGGCGTGGCCATCAGGCCACTGCTTGCCGGCCTCGGAATCGGCGGTATCGCGGTCGCGCTCGCCGTGCAGGCCGTGCTCGGCGATCTGCTCGCCTCGATGTCCATCGCGATGGACAAACCCTTCGTCATCGGCGATCTGCTCAGCGTCGATACGCTGACCGGGACAGTCGAATACATCGGCGTGAAGAGCACCCGGATCCGCAGCATCACCGGCGAGCAGATCGTGGTGTCGAATGCGGACATCACCAAATCGCGCATCCGCAATTTCGGACGCATGAGTGAACGGCGTGTCTCCTTTGAGATCCCGGTGGTTCACGATACGCCGGTGGCCGTGCTGCGTGCATTGCCGGATGCCGTCCGTGCCGTCATCGAGGAGTCCCCGCGCGCCCGCTTCCTGCGCTGCAGCCTGTTGACGCTGACCGAGACGGCGCTGCGCTATGAGGTCGTCTACTTCGTGCGGGCGCCGGAACTGGCGGTGTACGCAGAGGTTCAGCACGGCATCATGATCGCGCTCATGGGCAGATTCCGCGAACTCGGCGTGCAGTTCCCGACCCCCGCGCAGGTGCCGATGCCGATGAAGGCCGCGTTGCCGGTGAGCTGATCCGCCTCGCGATCATGAGCAAGGTGCGCGCCAAATCTGCGATCATTTTTCTGCTCGCCGCGTTGCTGCTAGTAACGCTTTGGGTGCTGCTGCATTTCGGCAGACCTGCGGCGCGCTCCGTCGCGGCGGTGCCACCGCCTGCCGGTGCGCCACGTGCGAGCCGGCCTGCCGCGAAGCAACCGCCCACCGGGGTGGCGGCGGACTCCGCCGGCCCGAGCGCCGCGCAGGTGTGCGGCCACACGGAACTCACCATCTCGGACGATGTGCGCGTGCTCAATCAACTGGTCGGCGCATTGAGCCTGGAGGCGGGTGAGCGCTGGCTGTCGGCATTGCAGAACAGCGGCGATCTGCGCGCGCGCGCGGCAGGATTGCTGTTGGAAGGCAAGTTGGCGGGCGGCGCGCCGCTGAGCCCGGTGGCGGAGGCGAACCGCGAGACCATCGTGCAGCTCGCCGTGGGCACGAGCGAGCCGGCTGTGTATGCGGTGGCGCTGGATATGTGCGCCAGCCACCCCAGGGCGCGACCCGGCCCGGAGTGCCGGCAGCTGTCGGCGCAGCGCTGGACGCAGCTGGATCCCGGCAATGCCGTTCCCTGGCTGCTGCTTGCCGAGGATGCCCATCGTCGCCACGACATGGCGGGCGAGGCCGACGCCTTCGCCCATGCGGCCGGCGCCGCCAAGGTAGACTCCTACAGCGACTCCATTTATGCCTTTGCCGCAGCCGAATTGCCGCCGGACGTGACGCCGCTCCAGCGCGCTTATCTGGCCACCGAAGTGATCGGCGTCGAAGCGGCCGTTTCTGATCCGCACTACGCGATTGCGGCCCGACACTGCACCGCCGATGCGCTGCGGGATGCGGATGTGCGCCAGCAGTGCAATGCGTTGGCGGAGCTGCTGGTCAGCCAGGCACCGGACCTGCTGGATCAGAGCGTCGGCAAGCTTCTCGGTACGAAGCTGGGATGGAGCGCCGAGCGAATTGCTCAGATCGCGCAGCAACAGGACGCCATGATGGAAGCCATCCAGGAACTGAGCCCGATCGGTGACTCGCAGAGTTGGAGCTGCACGGCGGTTGCGCGCCTCAACGCCTACCTAGATCAAAGGGTGCTGCTGGGAGAAGTGGCAGCGGCCAACGAGTTGCTCGAGCGTTCCGGCGCGCGGATCCCCGAAATGGCGCATAAATACCGGCAGTTCCTCAAGGCCATCCGCGACGCCAACCCGCATCAGTAGGCAGTTCCGTCCTTGTGCGCCCAGGTACGCCCGCCGTCCGGCGCCGTCCCGAATTTCAGATCATCGTTGGGATAGTGCACCTGTTCGTTCGCGGCACGGTTGCCCATCTCCAGGTACGTGACCGACTCTTCGGTGCGATTCACGAGTTGATGCGCCTTGCCGGTGCCGGCCTTGAAGCCGCAGCAGTCCCCGGCCTGCATCGTGAATTCGACCTCATCGATGATCAGCACGGCCGTGCCCGCGATGAGGTACACGAATTCATCCTCCAGGGCGTGACTGTGCAGCAGCGCCGACGCCGCCCCGGGAGCGAGCTGCGTGAGATTGACGCCGTAGGCGGTGAGCCCGAAGTGATCACCCAGTCGGCGCTTTGTGCGGCCGGCCACCACTGCGGCGAAGGGCGCCGGGTAAGTGGTTTTCTTCGCCTGTTCCGCGATGGCCAGGGCGGCGATGGGCGTGTGGTTCATGTTGGACTCCCGTAGCTGAACACTTCCTCGATACCTTTATCAAACGCCCGTGCAATCCGAAATGCCAGTTCCAGTGATGGGGCGTAATGACCGGCCTCGATGGCGATGATGGTCTGGCGCGTGGCACCGACGGCGTCCGCGAGCTGCTGCTGGGTGAGTTCACCCCTTTCAAAGCGCAGCCTGCGGATCTGGTTGCGAACCTCAGTAGCCACGGCGATAGCTCACGATGCGGGTCACGTACTTGCACACATCGGCCAGCGTTAATGCCAGCAGCAGCCATTGGGCCAGCAGCGGCGCATCCAGCGGGCCCATGAGCATGCGCAGCATCACCGTGTCGTGCGGCGCGGATCCGGCCGGCATCGGCAGGGAGCGCAGCATCTGGATGCCGGCGATGAACGCCAGCACGATGCCGACCGCGACTGCCAGCACCACGTAGGCATTGCGTCCGGCGCGCAGATTGATGAGCCGGTCGCGCTCGTCCGGGCGCTCGCGTCGCGTCGGATCGCCCCCGGCGCGCTTCTGGACCCAGCGCAGGACAACCTCGCTGGCGATGCCGGCAAAAATCGCGGTGATGATGAGGTTGAGGGCGAACACCGCCATGCCGGGGCCCAGCAAGGGAGTGTTCCCCGGCCGCGGCAGGACGGCGGCGAAGTAGCAGCAGCCGATGAAGACGATGACGATGAGGGAGACCCAACTGACCCGTTCCTGCTGCGACATGACCCACTCCAGTACAGATTGAAATGTACGTTAAACCAGACATGAAGTAAGATATGGCGGACATAGCGACTGTGTCAAGCATGCTTTACACTACGCCATGGACAACCCTCCGCCTACGCGCATCTACCCCCTGCCGGTTCTGGCCATCCTCCTCAGTCTTTGGGTTTACCTGTGCACCCTGGTCATGGCCGCGCTTGCCCCCCGGTACCTGGCCACCGGCCGCACCCGGGAGTTCCTCCTGCTGCTGCCGCTGCTGACCCTGCTGGTGGTGGTGTGCATCACCTACTGGGTGTACCGCGCCAGCGATGAGTACATCCGCCATCGCATTCTCAAATGCGCGGCGCTCACCGGAGTGATCCTGGCATTCAGTACGCTGGGATATTTCTGCCTCGAGCGCCTGGGCTTTCCCCAGCTGTCGATGATCGTCGTGAATCTGTACGGGTGGTCGCTCTTCACGATGCTGATGCTGTGGGTGTTGTACCGCGCCCGATGAAGAACATCCTTCCCGAACTGCGCTCGCAGCGCGGCTGGACGCAGGGGGAGCTGGCCGGCCGGCTGGCCGTCTCCCGGCAGACCGTCAATGCGGTGGAAACCGGCCGCTACGAACCGAGCCTCTCCTTAGCTTTCGCCATGGCCGCCTTGTTCGCACTGCCCATCGAAAAGATTTTCCGGATCTCTGATTGATCCATAAAAGAAACAATTGATCCACTTTCATCCCGTATTGCTATTTGGAATGTCCTAAATACCCTATGCTTCAGGTCATTCTGTACCGCCCTGAGATCCCGCCGAACACCGGCAATATCATCCGGCTGTGCGCGAATACGGGGTGCACCCTGCACCTGGTGGGGCCTTTGGGATTCGAGCTCGACCACAAGTCGGTGCTGCGCGCGGGCATGGATTACGCCGAAGTTGCCCAGGTGTCGGTCCATCAGGATCTGGCGCACTGCTTGGCTGCGATCGGCCCCACCCGACTGTTCGCAATTGAAACCGGCTCGCCCACGAACTACGCCCAGGTGCGGTTCGAAGCCACCGACACGTTGATGTTCGGTTCCGAATCCGCAGGTCTGCCCGGCGCGATTCTGGAATCGGTCGAGTGCGCGCGCCGGCTGAGCATTCCGATGCGCCCGGGCAACCGCAGCCTCAATCTGGCCAACGCGGTCGCGGTGGTCGTCTACGAAGCGTGGCGCCAGCGCGGGTTCATGACGACCCCGTAGCGACTACTCGGCCTCGGCCCGAACCGGCCGTCGCATCAGCGCGCGCACGACTTCATCGGCGGGCAGGCCTTCGTACAAAACGCGGTACACACCTTCACACAGGGGCATATCCACCTGCTCGCGCTGCGCGACCGCGCGCACCGCCCGCGCGGCGTGCACGCCCTCGACGACCTGGCCGATCTGCGCGCGTGCCTGATCGATGTTCGACCCCTGCGCCAGCAGCAGCCCGAAGCGTCGATTGCGACTTTGATTGTCGGTGCAGCTCAAGACCAGGTCGCCCAGGCCCGCGAGGCCCATGAAGGTCTCGCGGCTGGCGCCGAGCGCGACCCCCAGCCGCACCATTTCGGTGAGGCCGCGCGTGATGAGCGCGATGCGCGTATTCGCCCCGAACCCCAGGCCATCGGACAGGCCCGCGGCCAGCGCGAGCACGTTCTTCACGGCGCCGCCGACCTCGACCCCGACGATGTCGGTCGAGGTGTAGGCACGGAAGTTGGTCGAAGACAGATCCTGCGCAAGGGCCGCGGCGAAGCCGGCATCAGGCGATGCGACCGTCATGGCCGTCGGCAGTCCGGCACCGACTTCGGAGGCGAAGGTCGGACCCGACAGCACGGCGAACGTGCGGCCGGTGCCCAGGGTGGCGCGTGCGACCTGGTGCGGCAGCAGCCCCGTTTGTGCCTCGAAGCCCTTGGTCGCCCAGGCCAGCCGCATCTGCGGGCTAAGTAGGGGCCGCACTTCACCGAGCATGGCGCGGAAGGAGTCGCTGGGGACCACGACCAGTACATCCAGGGCGCCGCTCAGCTGCGCGGCCAGGTCGGTCCCGACACTCAGGGAATCCGGGAAATCGCCCTGCGGCAGGTAGCGCCGATTGGCACGCTCGCGGACCATTTCGGCGACCTGTTCGCGGTCACGACCCCAAAGGCGGGTGGCCTTGCCGCTGCGGGCAAACTGGATGGCGAGCGCGGTTCCCCAGGAACCGGCACCGAGCACCGCGATGGGTGACCCGGTCTGCGGCAAACCAGGCTCCGACCCCATCGGACTAGTTCTTCGTGGCGGACGACTGGCTGCCGGCATCCGCCAGCGCACGCTCGTACAGTGCGTCGAAGTTCACCGGCGGCAGCAGGAACTGCGGGAATCCGCCCTGGGTCACCAGGTTCGATACCGCGGCGCGGGCGAATGGGAACAGTACGTTCGGACAGATCGTGCCGATGGCGCGGCGCGCATCTTCTTCGGAAAGATTACGCATCACGAACGCGCCGGCCTGCTTGACCTCGACCAGGAACATGGTCGATTCGCCCTGCTTCGCCGAGACGGTCACGGTCAGCACGATTTCGCGCAGCTCCGGTGTGAGGATGCTGACGCCGGTGTGCAGATCCAGATTGATCTGCGGATTCCACTGACCATCCACGCGCGGGCCATTCGGCGCCTCGTACGAACAGTCCTTCAGGTACACGGCCTGCAGGGCGAGCTGGCTGCCCGTGGCGTTCGGATCACCCAGCATCGGGATTGCGGGCGCGGCGCCATCATTGTTATCGGTCATTCATGCGTCTCCTGTAAAAGCGGATCCAGCCCACCGGCCTCATCGAGCGCGACCAGATCATCGCAGCCGCCGATATGGGTCTGATTAATGAATATCTGGGGCACCGAGCTGCGTCCACTGCGCGCCATCATTTCCTCGCGGGCGCCGTGGCGGCTGTCGACGTCGATTTCCTCGATCGCGACGCCCTTGGAGGCGAGCAGCTGGCGGGCCCGTGTGCAGTAGGGGCACCAGCCGGTGGCGTAGAACTCGATTTTCGCAGCCATCAGCCCTTGGCCAGCGGCAGGTTTTCGGCGCGCCAGGTGGCCAGGCCACCGCGCAGGCACAGGGCCTGCGTAAACCCCTGCGCCGCGAGCTTGCGCGCGACCAAAGGCCCCTGGGTCTCGTCGGCGCCGTAGACGATGACCGGCTTCTCGCGATGCTTCTTGAGGGTGTCACCGGCCTTGGGCAGCTGGTCAAACGGCAGTTGACGCGCGCCGCTGATATGCCCGGCGGCGAACTCATCGAGACTGCGGATGTCCAGGACCAGGGCGCCCTGATTCATGAGCCGGATCAGTTCCTGCGGGGAAATGGCGCTCATGCCCTGCTTGCGCAGGTAGTACTCATAGGCAAAAACCATCAGTGCCGCGACCACCGCGGCGGCGGCCAGCAGGGGATGATGTCCAATGTATTCAATCAGCCTGTCCATCGAGTACGTCCCACCGGGCACACCTGCAAAAAAGGGCGCGTAGTATAACGAGCATGGGTGAATCGCGTCGCATTGTGCTGCGAGCCTGCCTCGCGGCGGCCGCAGCGGGCCTGCTGGCGGCCAGTCCCAGCCCGAGCCCCGATCGCCAGGCACAGACACAAGCGCAGCTTCAGGCGTTGAAGGCCAGGATCACGGCCATCCGCGACAAAGTCAGCCAGGATGAAGTGGCATCCGATCGGGGCGCCGAGGCGCTGCAGGCCGCCGAAGTGTCGGTGGCGGCGGGGCGCGCGAAGCTGGCGGACCTGCGCCAGGAGCGCGCCGAGCGCAGCGCCCATCGGGCCAGCGTGGCCGCCGAGCAGCGCAGCCGCGAGGCTGCCGTGGCGCAAATGCGTGCGGGACTGGCGCAGCAGATGCGCGCGGCCTACATGATCGGCCGCCAGGAGCCCCTGAAGCTGCTCCTCAATCAGCAGGACCCGGCCACGGCGAGCCGGATGTTCGTCTACTACAGCTATTTCGGTCGCGCCCGCGCCGGCGTCATTGCGACGATCGACACCGACATTCAGCAGCTGGCCGATCTCAACGCGCAGCTGGCGGCGGACGAGCAGCGACTGGAGAGCCTGCAGAGCGCCACGACTGATGAGGTGGCCCAACTGGAGGCGGCGCGCGCGCAGCGCGATGCGGCCCTGGTGGCCATCAAGGCCGACTCGCGCAACAGCGCACGGATGCTGCAGCGGCTGCAGGGTCAGCAGGCGGCACTGACCGCGCTGCTGGCCGACCTGAAGCGCGCCATGCAGCCTTTTCCCAGCGACGCGAGCGGTGCATTCGGCAATCTGCGGGGCCACCTGGCCTGGCCCGTCGGTGGGCGCCTCGCCGCCCGCTTCGGCCAGGTGCGCGCCGGCGGCCTGAAGTGGGACGGGATGCTGATCGATACCGAACGCGGTGCCGAAGTGCGTGCGATCTACCGGGGGCGGGTCATTTACGCCGACTGGCTGCCCGGCCTGGGCCTGCTCACCATCGTCGATCATGGCGATGGGTACCTGAGCCTCTACGGTCATAACGATCGACTTTACAAGGCGGTCGGCGACACCGTGGCAGCCGGCGAGGTGATCGCGGCCAGCGGCGACAGTGGCGGAAGCAGCCGGCCACAGCTGTATTTCGAGATCCGCAAGGGCAGCCGCCCGCTCGACCCGGGTCCGTGGTTTCGCCAGGCCGCACCCGTCAGAAACTAGTTTATGTTGCGTTGCAGCATAAACCCCGTTCGAGAGGTCGCGGCGCGCAGCGTAAGACATTGCGCAATTCGCCAACTGGCGCATGGTCCTCGGCCCGCGCATTTGCGATGTTTAAGGCTATGACCCGAGCGGTTTCGAAGGACCTGAATAACGAGGGATGGGGATGGCTGGAGCCATTCTCACAATTGTTCCGCGCGATGATGCCGCGCGCCGCGACGATCGCCGTGTACAACGCCGCGGGTCGCCTGCGCTGGTCGAATGACTCGACCATGGGGCCGGATCTGACCAGCCGCGTGGATGCCATGCTGCCGGTCGCACACGATCGCAGTTCCGGTGAGGGCACGCTCGAACTGCTGGGCGAACAACCGGCGTACCTGTTCTGGATCCGCGCCGACACCGGTGTGCTGCTGGCGGTGGTCGCCGTGCTGACGCGTCCGGCCCCGAACGAGGCCGAACCGCGCACTTTCTCCTTCACCCATTCCCTGCTGCGCCCGGCCCTTGACTGCCTGCGCCGCGAACTGCTTGCGATGCACACCATCGAGGACCTGCGGACCTCGATCGGTGAACTCGATGAGGATCTGGATCTGCTGCTGGCGGATGCCGCGGACGCCAACATGGCTCCCGACGGCGCCGATGAACTGAAGAACCTGCTGCAAAGAATGGTCGGTCACCTCAAGTGCACGGTGGCCGCGCTGATCGTTCCGGAGAAGGGCATCGCGCTGGTGCGCGGCGCCAGCGATTTGAAGTCCGACGGGCAGCTCATCGCGCGCGCCCACCGCCAGCTGCTGCAGATCGCCAATGCCAACACGCATCCGGTCATTCTCAATGACACGCACAGCGGCCCATTGGCGAACGTGATTTCCTGCCGCGCGCTGGTGTGTCCGGTGCGCAGTGGTGCGGGGCGCGGCATGGGCGTGCTGGCCCTGCTGCGCGATCCGCTGACCCAGGAATTCGTCGCGCGCGACGGCCGGGTGGCGGAGATCCTCGCGCGTCGCGCCGCGGTCGTGGTCGCGGGTCATTACGATGCACTGAGCGGCCTGTATACGCGCAGCGCCTTTGAACAGCGCGTCCGTTCGATCGTCGCCGAGCGCACCCTCAACAGCACGCCGTGGAGTGCGCTGTATGTGAACTGCGATCGCCTGCACGTCATCAATGACAACCACGGCATGCACGTGGGCGACACGGTCATCGGGCAATTGGGCGAACTGATACGGGGCCGTCTGCCGCCCGGCGCACTCGCCGCGCGCATTTCGGGTGACCGCTTCACGGTGCTGCTGCCCACCGAGGTCGATGACGCGAGCCGCTTCGCCGAATCACTGCGCGCCGGCGCGGAGATGCTCAGTGCGCTGCATCCGGGGCAGGACATCAGCATCACGATCAGCATCGGCGTCGCACCGCTCGAAAACGGTCGTGGCGGGGAGCTGGCGCATTCGCTGGCGGCCGCGGAGACCGCCTGCAAGGCCGCCAAGGATCGCGGGCGCAACCGCGTCGCGACCTATCAGGTCGCCGACCAGAGCATCATCCGCAGATTCTCCGACATCGACGTCGTGACGCGCGTGCGCGAGGCGCTTACCCATGACCGGCTGCGGCTCGTGGCCCAGGCGGTAACTCCCTTCAAGGAATCGGCGCACAAGCCGCCGCACTTTGAGCTGCTGCTGCGCATGATCGGGCGCGACGGCGCGACCTTAGGCCCCGACACCTTCCTGTCGGCGGCCGTTCGCTACCAGATGATGGCCGATATCGACCGCTGGGTCGTCAAGCGCGCGATCGACCTGCTCAAGCCCCATGCGGCCGCATTGCAATCCCGTCCATGCGTCTTCTCCATCAATTTCTCCGGCCAGTCGCTCGGCGATGATGAGTTCCCGGATTTCCTGTTCGACAGCGTGCAGAAGAGCGGCATCAATCCGAAGGTCTTCTGTTTCGAGCTCACCGAAAACGCGACGATTCTGAACCTGTCGCGTGCCGAAGTGGTGATGCGCCGCCTGCGGCGCATGGGCTGCGAGGTGGCGCTGGATGACTTCGGAACAGGTCTGTGTTCCCTGTCCTATCTTCGCCAGCTGCCGGTCACGATGCTGAAGATCGATGGCAGTTTCGTGCGCGATGTCATGCGCGACCCGCGCGCCGACAGCATGGTTCAGGTCATCGCCCAGCTGGCGCGCACCATGTCACTGGACACCGTCGCGGAGTATGTGGAAACTGACGAGATCCGCGATCGGATTGCACAGCATGGCGTGGACTACGCGCAAGGCTATGCCATCGGCCGGGCCGAATCCTTCGAGGATCTGCTGCAGTCGCTGCCCCAGCTCAACGGGGGGGGTGCGACGATTGCCACGACAGCCGCGCAGTTGCCCCCGGAATTGCCCGCGGTGGTGGCAGTCGGCAGCGGCTGAACCGATCGCGTCGATCCGCGTTGCCTGATTTTCTAAGGTCGAGCCTTGGGCACACTGCATTTTCTGATCGACACCTTCCTGCATCTCGACCGTCATCTGGGCGCCGTGATTGCCATGTATCACGCCTGGATATACGGCATCGTGTTCGTGCTCATCTTTGCCGAGACCGGACTGGTGGTAACCCCGTTCCTGCCGGGTGATTCCCTGCTGTTCGCCATCGGCGCGCTGGCCGCGGTGGATACCACCGGAACCTTGCGCGCACCGCTGATGTGGGTACTGGTGTGCGTCGCCGCGATCCTCGGCAACACCAGCAACTATGCGATCGGCCGCGCCATCGGTCCGCGCGCATTCGCGGGCCGCTTCCGCCTGCTCAAGCCCGAACACCTGCAGCGCACCGAGGCGTTCTTCGCCCGCCACGGTGCGCTCACCATCCTGCTGTCGCGTTTCCTGCCGCTGCTGCGCACGTTCGCGCCCTTCGTGGCCGGTGTCGGCCGCATGCGCTATGTGAGTTTCCAGGGCTACAACATCGCCGGCGGCATTGCCTGGGGAACGCTTTTCATCTGGGGCGGTTTCCTGTTCGGCAACATCCCGCTGGTGAAGAACAATTTCGGGCTGGTGACCCTGGGAATCATCGCCGTGTCGCTGTTGCCGCTGGTGTGGGCAGTGGCCAACGAGCGACTGGCCGGCGCCCGGCGCGCGTCTGCGCCTTAAGTCTCCGCCACGGTCACGAGATTGCGCCCCTCGCGCTTGCTGCGATAGAGCGCGGCATCGGCCCGGCGCAGCAGCGCTTCGGCAGCCGCGGCGTTGGGTTCAGCGCCGCCCGCCAATGCGGCGACGCCGAAACTCGCGGTGAATTTCAATTCACCGGCGTCGGTGGCAAGCGCACCGTGCTCGCACAGCCTGCGAATCTTCTCCGCCACTGCCACGGCCGCGGCCAGATCCGTATCCGGCAGCACCACCACGAACTCCTCGCCACCGTAGCGCGCCACCCAGTCCACGTTCTCGCGGATCGCGCCGCGCGCGAACGCGACAAAGGCTCTGAGCACCTCATCGCCCACCTGGTGACCATGCCGGTCGTTGATCGATTTGAAGAAATCCAGGTCCGCGAGAATGGCCGAAAGGGCCTGCGGTCCGCGTCGCGCCTGCTCGACCTCGTGGATGATCTGTTCATTGAGGTAACGGCGGTTGTAGGTGTTTACCAGCGGATCGATGATGGAAAGGCGCTGGATCTGGGCGTTGGCATCGCGCAGCGACTGTTCGAGCTGCACGATGCGTCGCCCCGCCGCCAGGCGCGCGAGCAGCTCCGCCTCATCGGCGGGCTTGCGCACATAGTCGTCTGCGCCGGCTTCGAGGCCGATCACGACACTGCGCGTGGCGATCTGGCCGGTCAGCAGCAGGATGTACAGATATCCGGGCAGCCGGGCCGCGCGCACCTTGCGGCACAGCGTGGGACCATCCATGCCGGGCATTTCCCAATCGGTCACCAGTAGCTGGAAACGTCCGGTGGCAAGTTGCTCGAGGGCCGTCGCACCATCCCCCGCGGTTTCGACCTCGTAGCCACCACGCCGCAGCATGCGCTGCGTGAGCATCCGCTGAGTGGGCTCGTCCTCCACCAGCAGCAGACGCAGTGGCGCCGGCGTGCTCACGGAAAATGCACTTCGATGACACTGGCGCATTCGTCCAGGGTCGCCTGCAGCTGCTCCACCACCCCGACCAGCTCGGGGAAGGGTTCGACCATGGCCGTGTGCTCCAATGCCAGGCACAGATCGGTGATGCGTCGGGCGCACACGCTGCCGGCGCCGCCCTTCAGCTTGTGGGCGATGGCCTTGAGCTGTGTGCGGTCCTCGGCCGCAGCGGCCTGGCGCAGTTCCACGATCAGTCGGGTGCTGCTGGCCATGAAAGTGCGGCACAGCTCGGCCATGAACTGCGGATCATCGCCGACCAGGCTCTGCAGTCGCTCGATGTCGAGCGCGGGGGAGAGCATACGCAGCGGCTGGGTGCTGGTGGTATCCCGCGTCGGGGCACGGGGATCGCCGAGTCCGTGACGATCGAGAATCTCGCGCAGCCGTCGCGGCTGCAGGGGTTTGGTCAGCAGTCCATCCATCCCGGCGGCGCGGCACCGATCCACTTCATCGGTCATGTCGCTGGCGGTGAGGGCGACGATCGGGACACGGCGCCTGCCCGCCTCCGCACGTCGTATTTCGCGGCACGCCGTGAGGCCGTCGATGATGGGCATCTGCACGTCCATGAGCACCAGGTCGAAATCCGACTGCGCGCAGCATTCCACGGCACGCAGACCGTTGTCGGCGACTTCCACCTTGCAGCCCAGCCGCTGCAGGAAGCGACGCGTCACCTGCTGGTTGACGATGTTGTCCTCGGCGACCAGTACCCGGCCGCGGTAATGGCCGTGGACTTTCTCGGCGGCCAGGGAACTGCGCGTGACGAGCTGGGAATGCGAGCCGCTTTGGTTGGTGGTCTCGAGCACTCGCTCGACGCAGGCGCGCAGTTCACGACCGCGTACCGGCTTGGTCAGATAACCGGCAAAGCCCAGATCGGCGAGCCTTCGCGTGCTGCCGTGCCGGTCGAGCGAGGTGAGCAGTACCAGCGGGACCGGCGCCAGCGCCGCATCATTCTTCAATGTCTGGGCGAGCCAGCCGCCGTCGGCATCCGGCATCTGATCGTCGGCGATGATGAGATCGAAGGGCGTCCCCGCCGCCGCGGCCCGCTGCAACAGCCCGACCACATCCCCGGCACGGCCGGCGGTCGCGACGAAATGGCCCGCGGGCAGCAGCTGTCCGCGCAGCACGCGCCGGTTCGTATCATTGTCATCCACGACCAGGATGCGGCGACTGACGGCTGCGTGCGGCGATTCGACCAGGCGCTCCGGGGTGGTGTTGAGCGCCTCGCAGGGCAGCGTCACCGAGAATGTCGTGCCGACCCCGGGGCTGGATGCGACGCTGACCGTGCCGCCCATCAACTCGCACAGGCGTTTGACGATCGAGAGGCCAAGGCCGGTGCCCCCGAAGTGGCGCGTGGTGGAGGCATCCGCCTGCGCAAAGGGCTGGAACAGCTTCTCGATCACTTCCGGTGCCATCCCGGCGCCGGTGTCGCGTACTTCGAAGTGCAGCAGCACGCGATCGCTGCGCGTGCCGACGTTGTGCACCTCGATGACGACTTCTCCGGCCTGGGTGAACTTGATGGCGTTGCCCGCCAGGTTGGTGAGGATCTGGCGCAGGCGGTGCGGATCGCCGAGCACGCACTCCGGAGTTGCCGCATCGACGTTGACGATGAATTCGAGGTTCTTCGCCGCGGCCTGCACCGCCATCATCGTGCCGACATCCTCGACGCAATCGCGGACATCCATCTCCACGGATTCCACTTCCAGGCGTCCGGCTTCGATCTTGGAGAAGTCGAGAATGTCGTTGAGTATTCCCAACAGCGAGGTCGCCGAAGTACGGATGGTCTCGGCGTACTCGTGCTGCACCGGATTGAGCGAGGTGTCGAGCAGCAGCTCGGTCATGCCCAGCACGCCATTCATCGGCGTGCGGATCTCATGACTCATGTTGGCGAGGAAGGCGCTCTTGGAGCGATTCGCCGCCGAGGCTTCCTCGGTGGCGGCAACCAGCGCGGCGCGGGCCTTCAGTTGCGCCGTGATGTCCTGGATGGAGCCAGAGAAATGCGTTGGCGTCCCGCCCGCATTGCGTTCGCAGCGGCCCCGCGAGCGCACCCAGCGGGTCTCGCCGCTGCGATGGCGCACCGGGAACACCACATCAAACGGCGTGCCGTGCGCGGTGTGCCGACGCGCTGCGTCCTCGACCGAATAGCGTTCGGCGGCCGGCGTCAGTTCCAGGATGCTGTGCGGGAAGCGTTCGTCGGGACCGTAGCCGAGCATTTCGCGCACGCTCGGTGAGTACCAGGTGGCGCCGCCGATCAGGTCGTATTCAAACAATCCGTCGCTGCTGCCCCCCACGGCGCGCTCGAAGCGCGCCCGTATTTCGCGCAGCTCGACCTGCGCCATGCGCTCATCGCGCTCAGCTACATGCTGACGCGTGACATCCTGTACCGCGCCGCGCAGCCGCACCGCGCGATCACCGACGACTTCCGGGTCGCCGACGCAGCGCACCCAAAGCTGTGCCCCGTCGCGGCGGGTGGCCGGCAGCGTCAGATCGAAGGCCTTGCCGTGGGTGACAGCCTCCCGAAAGGCAGCGGCGATCCCCGGTCCCAGTGCCGTGGCCGGGTCCATGCCGAAAATCCGCCGTGCCTGGATGGACCACAGCGGCGTCATCGTCTCGACATCGAGTTCCCAGGCGCCCAGGCCCGTCATGTCGGCAATGATGTCGAGCAGATGCGCGCTAATCGGTGTGATGGGCTGCAACCTTGAGCTTCAGTGACTGGACTGTGTCATAGACGGTCGAGTGAACTTATGAGCGCCGTCACAAACCGGGTGCTGCATCACACCTCTTGCGTGGCACAATCCGCCTATGAGCGGACGCACTCGAGGATACGCCCACCGGGTCGACATTGCGGCGGGGGCGGCAGATGTCTGGAAGGCCCTGACGGACACCGAGTGTCTGCGCAAATGGTGCTCCCCGGAGGCGCAGATCAGCGCCCGCGAGGGCGGAGTGTTCCGGGCGTCCGTCGATCGGGTCACGGAGCTGGAAGCCCACATCGACGTGCTGCTGCCGCAGCGCCGCATGCGCCTGATCTACCTGCCATCACAGGATCTGCCGCAGCAGGGCAGCGCAATCATCGATGACTTCATGCTCGATGATACGGATGCCGGCAAGACCGTGGTGCGGCTGCTGGGTTCGGGCTTTCCGGCCAACCGCGAATCGGACAAGGCCTATCTGCGCCTGCGCACCGGTTGGGAGCGCGCGATTGCCAGACTGAAGGTGCTCGTCGAGCAGATGGTGAAGGAGAACGCCTGATGGCCGGTTTCCTGTTCCGTGCCGTGCTCTGCATGGTCGGATTGTGGATCGCGACGCGCTGGGTCAGCGGTATCCGGATCGATGACGCTCAGACACTGGTACTCGCCGCCGTCGTACTGGGTGTGGTCAATGCCATCGTCCGTCCCATCGCGGTGATCCTCACCTTTCCCCTCACCCTGCTGACCCTCGGATTATTCCTGCTGGTGGTGAACGCCGGCATGCTCGGCCTGACCGCATGGCTGCTGCGCGGCTTCCATGTGGCGGACTTCCGCGCGGCGTTGCTGGCGAGCCTGATCGTCAGTGTGACGGGGTGGATCGGCTCCATGTTCATCGGCGGCCGCGGCCGATTCGAGGTCTACGCCCACCGTCGCCCCTGAGCAGGCGCCTTACTCGTTCGCCGCACCGTTCAGCGCCGCTTCGATGGCGCTGGTCATGGGCTTGAGGAAAAAATTCTCCTCCGGCATCGACTGCACGCGGATGCCATGGTCCTGCAACGACGCTGCGACCACCGGTCCGACGGCGGCGACATGGGTGCGCTGCAGTGCCTGGGTGATGCGCGCATCGCCACCGACCGCGATGAGCCGGCGCACCTGCGCGGTGCTGGTGAAGGCGATCGCATCGATCCCGCCCTGCTCGATGCGCGCCAGCAACGCCAGTACCGCGGCATCATCGGTGGAATCCGCGTAACGGTAGGGCGCGACGGTGATGACCGCGGCCCCACAGCCGTGGAGGAATTCGATCAGCGGCAGATTCGGCTCGCTGCCATACAGCTGCACGCCGAAACTGCGGCCTTCGAGACTGAAGGCCAGGGGCTGCAGGGCGGCGATGATCCCGGCCGTGGTCGGTATTTCGGCGGCAATGTCGGATTTGAGGCCCAGCTCGCGCAGCGCCTTGGCCGGCTTCGGCCCACGGGTGATCTTGCGCACCTTCGCCAGCTGCAGCAGGAATGCGGGCTTCAAGGCAGGTTCGTGCTGCTCCAGACAGCTCAGCAGCCGGCGCAGGCCTTCCCCGGTGAGCAGGATGAGATCGTCGCACGCTCCCGCGGCGAAGCGGCGGATGAAGGCCAGAACGGGCTTCGGATCGGCGGCGTCACGGATCACCACCAGCGGACAGCGCAGCACCCGCGCGCCGCGTCGCTCCAGCAGGGCGGCAAACAGATCCAGTTCACGGGTCTCGGGCACGGCAATGGTCTTGCCGGCCAGAGTCTGATTATCCATGGCGCCGCAGCTTACCGCGCGGCTCCCATCCAGGCACGCACCGGGCGCGCCAGCGCGAGCATGATGAAGCCGGATACCGTGCCGATGAGCGCCATGCGCAGGAACTGCGCAGGCATGTCGGCCACATCCGACCCGATCTCCCCGCCGATCAGCCCCGCGGCGAGGTTGCCTATCGCGGCGCCGAGGAACCAGGTCCCCATCATCTGCGCGGAGTAGCGGGCCGGCGCGAGCTTGGTGACATTGGACAGGCCGATTGGACTCAAGCACATCTCCCCGGTGGTCTGCAGCAGGTAGGTGACGATCAGCCAGATCGGCAATACCTTGTGACCCGTGCGCAGCACGGTCTGTGCGGCCACCATCATGACCAGAAAGCTCAAACCCAGCTGCAGCAGCCCCAGGCCGAACTTGGCGCCGGCGGACGGATCGCGTCCGCGCCTGCCCAGGCTGATCCAGATCCAGGCGAATACCGGTGCGAAGCCGAGCACGAACACGGCCTGCGCGATCTGGTACCAGCTGACCGGATGCTGCCCGGAGGCAAACCAGCTGCCCAGGAAGGAGCGGTCGGTATGATCGCGGGCGAACAGATTCAAGGTTGAACCAGCCTGCTCGTAGCCCGCCCAGAACACCGCAGCACAGACGAAGAAAATCGCAATCACCGCCACCGATTTTTTCTCGGCCGTCGCGAGTTTGCCGAACAGCAGCACGTTGCCGAAAAACGCGATCGCCAGGGCGATCATCGCCACCCCGGTCACATTGGCCAGCTGCACGACACCGATGGGCAGCAGGCCGGCGATGGTGAGCAGCACGAGCACGCCCAAGGCCACCAGTGATCCGGTCAGCAGCCGCTGCGCGCGTTTGTGCTCGCGCGGCGCAGCCGGATGTGGCGCCACGCCTGCATCGCCCAGCCATTTTCCGGTCAGGTGATACTGGATGAGTCCCAGCACCATGCCGACGCCACCGACGAGGAAGCCCCAGCGGTAGCCGACGGTTTCACCAATGGTGCCGACGACCAGGGGCGACAGGGCGCCGAGGTTGATGCCGACATAGTAGATCGAGAACGCGGCGTCGCGCCGCGAGCCGGACTCGCCCTCGTACAGCGCGCCCACGAGCGTGCTGCAATTGGTCTTCAGCATCCCGGTGCCGAGGCAGATGATCAGCAGCCCGAGGTAGAAGGTTGTCATGCCGGCGGGGATCGCGAGCGCGAAGTTGCCCGCGCTGATCAGTACGCCGCCCCAGAAGACGGATCGGCGTTGGCCGAGTACCCGATCTGCGATCCAGCCGCCGGGCAAATTTGCCAGATAGGCGGCGGCGGTGAACAGGCCGAAGACGGCGCCACCTTGCACATCGCTCATGCCGAGCCCGCCGGCGTTGAGCGCGGCGGTCATGTACAGCAGCAGCAGTGCCCGCATGCCGTAGTAGGAAAAACGTTCCCACATCTCGGTGAAGAACAGTGTCGCGAGCCCCCGCGGGTGGCCCATCCAGGTCGCCCGGGCGGCGGCCGCGCTCAAGGCGTCTGGTCTTCCCGGCGTGCAATGTCCTTCTTGCGCATGTTCGTCATCACGGTCGCCATGATCAGTCCGCCCTCATAGAGCAGGTACATGGGTATCGCCATGATGCATTGTGAAAATGCATCCGGCGGAGTCACCGCGGCGGCGACCACGAACACACCCACCGCCACGTAGGGGCGGTTCGCCTTGAGCTTCTCAACACTCACCAGACCGGTGAGCGCCAGCAGCACCACGGCCACCGGCGTCTCGAATGCGAGGCCGAAACCGAAGAACATCTGCATCGCGAAGTCCAGATAACTGGTGATGTCCGTCATCATCGTGACGCCCTTCGGCGTGGTGTTCACGAAATAGGTAAACACCACCGGGAACACGAACTGATAGGCGAAGGCGATGCCCAGGTAGAACAACAGCACTGAGGAGGCCAGCAGCGGGATCGCGAAGCGCTTCTCATGCTTGTACAGCCCGGGTGCGATGAACGACCAGATCTGGTAGAGCATGTACGGCATGGCGATGAACACCGCCACGAACATCGACAGCTTGAACGGTGTCATGAACGGCGACATCACCCCGGTGGCGATCAGCGTCGCACCCTTCGGAAGCTTGGCCTGGATCGGCCGCGCCGCGAAGGTGAACAGGTCGTTCGAGTAGTACGCGCAAGGAATCAGCGCGATGATGAAGGCGATCAAGGCGCGCATCAGCCGATTGCGCAGCTCCAGCAGATGCGAGATCAGCGTCCCTTCGGCCAGGTTTTCCTTCTTGGGTTCCTCAGCCATGATCGTGCGGGAACACTACCTCGACGGTGGCCGGCTGATCCGGCTCCGCGCTCTTTGCATCGCTACCCGGGCCACCCTGCGTCTCGCGCGGGCCGGCCGGCCCGTTCGGCTCGGAGGTCGGAAACATGTCCATGGTCCCATGCGGATCGGCCGCTTCGGCGGGCAGCGCATAGGGATCCTGCGCCAGAACCGCAGGCTCGCTGCCGTTCATCGCAAAGTAGATCTGTGCCTCCGGATGCATTTCGCTGCCGGCGGGTTCGACGGGCGCGGCTTCGGGCTCCGGCGGTGCCGTGGTGTTCTCCGCCGCGACACTTGCCTCGCTCGCCGCGGCGCTGGCCTGGGGGTCCGGCGCCGGTTCGGTTCCGGGCGCCGGCGGACCCACATCCGGGGCGACATTGCGCGTCACCGGCTTGACGGCGTTGATGGAGTTGACCTCCTGCTCGAGCTGCTCGCGAAACTGCCGCGCCATGTGGCGCGCGCGTCCGACCCAGCGGCCCAGCTGCTGCACCAGGCCGGGCAGTTTCTTCGGGCCGAGCACCACGAGGGCGACACCGAAGGTGATCACCAGCTCCGGGAAGCTGAAGTCAAAGAAACCGCGCTGCCGGGCCCGTGCGGCGGGCGCTCGCATCATCTTAGGCACTTGGCTTGCCGCTCCTGCGCGATCGGGCGGCCAGCACCTCGGGGAACTCCGCATCCGGCAGGCTCTCCGGAGGGGCCGGCTTGGGCGCCTGCGCGGCCTTCACGCCTTTGCGGAAACCCTTGACCGCCGCGCCGAGGTCGGAGCCGACGCTGCGCACCTTGCCGGCGCCAAACACCAGCAGCAATACCACTGCAATTATGAGAAGTTCGAACATAGCCGGAATGATAGGACAAATGAGGCCTGCGGCGCTGTAAACTTCTCTCTCAAATTCAACGGGTTCCGAGCCAGAAGGTGACCGGCCCGTCATTCACCAGACTCACCTGCATGTCGGCGCCGAATTCCCCGGTGCCCACATCCGGATGGGCGGCGCGCGCCTGCGCGACCAGGTAATCGAACAGTTCGTGCGCCCGCTCGGGCGCCGCCGCGGTGCTGAACCCCGGCCGGGTACCCGAGCGGGTGTCCGCCGCGAGCGTGAACTGCGACACCAGCAGCACCCCGCCGCCCACCGCGCGCACGTCCTGGTTCATGCGGCCCTCGTCATCGGCAAAAATACGGTAGGTGAGCAGTCGCTCGAGCAGGCGATCGGCATCGGACGCGGTATCCTCCTTCTGTACGCCGATGAAGGCGAGCACGCCGCGGCCGATGGCGCCGATGATTTCGGATCGCACGCGCACCTGCGCCTGCGTAACCCGTTGAATGAGTGCGATCATGGGCGCCAAGGATCCGCGAATCCGCGGTGCGGTGCCACAGTGAGTGGTAATTCCACGGACGAATCCTTAAGATTCGGAGCCGTTTTGCGCAAGGTGGTTACGGGTATGGGTTTTTGGTTCCGCACGGGCGTTGTGTCGCTGTTCGCCTCAGGTTTTGTGTTCACGGGAGCGACCGCATTCGCGCAAGGATCGGGCGACGCACCGGCTGTGAAGGCCGATCCCGTGCACGGCAAGGCGATCTCGTACACCTGTCTGGGCTGCCACGGTGTGGACGGCTATCGCAACGCCTACCCGAACTACAGCGTCCCGAAGCTGGCCGGCCAGCACCCCGAGTACATCATTGCCGCGCTCCAGGAATACAAGGGCGACCAGCGCTCGCATCTGACCATGCATTCGCAGGCCTCTGAACTGTCCGACCAGGACATGGCGGACATTGCGGCGTACTTCTCGGGCACGGTCCTGAAGCCGGGTCCGGTGCCCACCAATGCGCCGCCGGCCCCGGCCGCCGTCGCCGTGTGCGCCGCCTGCCATGGCGCCACAGGCATCAGTGTCGTGCCGAACTACCCGATTCTCGCCGGGCAGCATGCCGATTACCTGAAGCGCGAAATCGCCGAATACAAGGATGGCGGCCGCAAGAATCCCATCATGGTCGGCATGGCCGCGACCATCAAAGACTCCGATGTCGACGCGCTGGCCGACTACTTCAGCAAGATGCAGCCGTCGCTGGGTACCCTGAACCGTCCGTTCTCGATCCTGTCCGCCGGCCGGTAAGGATCGGCCCGGCCTGCCCGCTACGGGGCGAGCTTCTTCAGGAATTGCGCCACCGTCGCCAGCCACGCATCGCGGTTGGCGACATGACGTAGCTCGTGGCCTTCGTTCCGGGCCGTCACGTACCACGCTTCGCCGCCACGCGCCCGGATACCGGCGACGATCTGGCCGGCCTGCTGCACCTGGGCCGGCGTGTCCTGAAGACCCTGGAATACCAGCACCGGCTTGCGGATCTGCGCCAGGCTGTTGAGCGGTGAGAGCCGGTTCAGCTGCGCGCGCACCTGCGGATCGCGCTCGTCACCGAATTCGGCGCGCCGGTTCGCCGCCTCATCGGGCGTCGCATCGGCCAGATAGGCCGGCAGACTGGCGTAGCCGTTCACGATGATGGCGCCGCTGAGGCGGTCGCCATAGGTTGTCAGCATGGCGAGGGCCATGAAGCCGCCGTAGGACTGGCCCATGACGGCCACGTGCGTGTGATCCAGGTCCTTTTGCATGCCGATCCACACCAGCAGGGCGCCCAGATCGCGCACGGCATCCTCGCGCGCCGGCCCATTGTCCAGATTCGCAAAGGTTTTGCCGTAGCCGGTGGAACCGCGGACATTCGGCGCGATGACCACGTAGCCGAGCTCATTCACCGCGAACTGGATGAAGGCGTCAAAGCCGGGGCGGTACTGGGCGGCCGGCCCGTCGTGGATATCGATGAGCACCGGATGCGGGCCGGGGGTGCGCGGGCGGTAGACGAAGGCCGGAATGGGACGCTGGCCGCTCTTGCCGCGGTCCCAGGTGGGGAACTGCACGACCTGGGCGGCCACGAATGACTGCGCGTCGACCTCGCCCGATTCACTGTGCGTCCAGCGCGCCAGCTGGTTGTGTTCCGGCTCATAGACATAGACGTCGCTGGGCGACTGCGGCCCCTCGGCGCTGAACGCCAGCGAATGGCCGGTATGATCAAAATGCAGACCGGTGATGCGTCCTTCCGGAAGCCCCGCCGGCGACAGTTCGAGTTTCAGCTGGTTGTCGAGCACCGTCAGGCGGTCACGGCCACTGTCGTTGGTGACGTAGGCGAGATAGCGGCCGTCCACGCCGACCTGGAAGTCCACGATGTCCCAGGGAATGGTCGCGGTCAGTTCGCGGGCCTCGTGCGTGACCAGGTCCAGATAGCGAAGCTCGGAGAAATCCCCGTCATCCACGGAACTGATGTAGATACCGCGGCCGTCTGCGGAAAACCGCGCCTGCCGTACGCCTAAATGCTTGCCGCCGGCCTCGGCGGGCAGCACGCTCCCGGTGTTCACATCGGCGATGAACAGGCTGCTTTCGTCGCTGGCGTCCGGTTGCCATAACAGCAGCTTCTGTCCATCGGCCGACCAGTCCATGGGGAACCAGGGACGATCGCGGCCGGCCACGACCAGGCGCGGCGCACCGTGACCTGCGATGTCCACCATATAAATGTCGGTGATGGCCGCATTGCGGTCATTGCCGGTGAACACGACATGCTGGCCGTCGGGTGACCACAGTGGACTGCCGTGACTTCCGGTGCCGCCACTGAGCATGCGTGCGCTGTGCGCGGCAAAGCTGTAGTAGTACAGCTGTGGCGGACCCCCGCCGTCCTGCTCCTTGAGGAAGGCGAAGCCCTCGGCCGCACCGGTGGGCGCGGTGAGTACCTTCGTAATCGGGTCCGGATACCAGGTCAGCTGTTCACGCATACCCAGGGGCGCCAGCACCCGGTGTAGCTGCGGGACTTCGGCAAAACGGGTGCTGATCAGCAGGCTGTTGTCCGGCAGCCAGGCGGCAAAGGACGCGTCGCGACCCACCAGGTAGTCACCGAGTCGCGCGCCCAGTTTCGGATCGATCGGCGGCACGCCGTCGAATATGAGCATGCCGCGCGATTGCGCCGGCAGACCCTGCACGGGGATCGGCATCACGGGATTTGCAGCGTGGGTGCGGGGCGCCTGGGCGAGCAATCCGCTGCCGAGCGCCAGGCAAAGTGCAAGAACCGGATTTCTCATGGGTGCCGCTATGGTGCCTGATAGCATCGCTCTCATGACAGCCCAATTCGCCGTCGCGCGTATCACCCGCCATCCCGACGGCATCACGGCGGTGGACACCGAATACATCAGACCCGGGCTGGCGGCGGCCCATATCATCCGGCAGGCCGAGGCGGCCGCTTTCGTGGATGTGGGCACGAATCATTCGGTGCCGCATCTGCTGGCCGCGCTCGGGGACCTCAAGATCCGGCCGCAGGCCGTCGAATATCTGTTCCTCACGCACGTTCACCTGGACCACGCCGGGGGCGCCGGCCTGTTGCTGCAGTCCCTGCCGAATGCGCAGGTGGTGGTGCATCCGCGCGGCGCGCCGCATCTGATCGATCCGACAAAACTCATCGCTGCCTCGAAGGAGGTATACGGCGAGGACCTCTACCGCCGGCTGTACGGGGATCTGGTTCCGATCGATGCCGGTCGTATCATCAGCAGCGCGGACGGGAAGCTGATGTCCCTGCAGGGACGCCCGTTTCAGCTGCTGCATACCCCGGGACACGCCCTGCACCACTACTGCCTGGTCGACCTTGCGCACCGCAATCTGTTCACCGGCGATACCTTCGGCCTGTCCTACCGCGAATTCGATACGGCGCAGGGGGCCATGGGTCTGCCGACGACCACTCCCACCCACTTTGATCCCGTACAGCTGGTGGAGTCGATCGACCGGCTGATGGCGACCGGGGCGGAGGCGGCCTACCTGATGCACTACAGCCGCGTGAGCGGCCTGCCCGCGATCGCCGCATCGCTCAAGGCACAGATCCCGGAATTTGCGGCCATGGCGCTGCGGCACGCCGACGCCGCGGATCCGTATCAGGCGATCTATGCCGACATGCGCGCCTTGTGGATAGAACTGGCGCGCGGCCATGGGGTTGCCGAACCGCAGGCCCGCGTGGATGAATACCTGTCCAAGGACCTCGACCTCAACACCCAGGGTCTGATCGCCTGGCTGCAACGCCAGCGAAGGTAGGGCAGCGATGGCGACACTTACTCCGGGGCAATCCCTGCGCGCGGCGCTCGAACTGGAGCGGCCGCTGCAGGTGGTGGGGGCGGTCAGTGCCTACGCGGCGATGCTGGCGGCGCGCGCCGGTTTTCGGGCGTTGTACCTCTCCGGTGCGGGTGTGGCCAACAGCGCCTTCGGATTGCCGGACTTGGGCGTCACCACTGTGAACGATGTGAGCGAGGAGGTCCGGCGCATTACCGCGGCCTGCGCACTGCCGCTGCTGGTCGATGCGGATACCGGCTTTGGCGCCGCGTTCAGCATCGCCCGTACCACCCGCGAGTTGGCGCGCGCGGGCGCCGCGGGCATGCACCTGGAGGACCAGGTGCAGAGCAAGCGCTGCGGCCATCGGCCGGGCAAGAAACTGGTGCCGGCGCAGGAGATGTGCGACCGGCTCAAAGCCGCGCTCGATGCCCGCAGCGATGCGGCCTTCGTGATCATGGCGCGCACCGATGCGCACGCGGTGGAGGGTAACTCTGCGGCCGTTGCGCGCGCCCAAGCCTACGTTGCGGCCGGCGCCGACATGATTTTTGCCGAAGGCCTCACCACACTGGCGGAATACCGGCAGTTCACCGCGGCGGTGAGCGCACCGGTGCTGGCCAATATCACCGAGTTTGGTCGTACACCGCTGTTCACCACGCGGGAACTTGACGAGGCCGGCGTGCGCATCGCGCTGTATCCCCTGTCCGCCTTCCGGGCCATGAGCCGGGCAGCGCAGGAGGTGTACGCCGGCATCCGCAACGACGGTACCCAGCGCGCGCTGGTGGCGCGCATGCAGACCCGCGAAGATCTGTATGAGGTGCTGGGTTATCACGCCTATGAGGAGCGGCTGGATCGGCTGTTCGGCAGCAATCCGCCACAGGAGTAGCAATGAGCGAGACTTCATCCGCTTTGCGCCCGAAGAAGTCCGTGGCCCTCGCGGGCGTCACGGCCGGTTCCACGGCGCTGTGCACCGTGGGACAGACGGGCAATGATCTTCACTATCGCGGCTACGACATTCAGGACCTGGCACGCGAGGCCTCGTTTGAAGAGGTTGCCTACCTGCTGATCCATGGTGAGCTGCCGAATGCGGCAACCCTGGCCGGCTATCAGGCCAAGCTCAAATCGCTGCGCGGGCTGTCGCGCACGGTGCGCGGGGCGCTCGAAGTGCTGCCGCCGGCCGCCCATCCGATGGACGTGCTGCGCACCGGCGTCTCGGCGATGGGCTGTGCTTTGCCGGAACCCGCCGCGCATGGCGCGAGCGGCGCGCGCGACATTGCCGATCAGCTGGTCGCATCGTTGGGCTCGATGCTCACGTACTGGTATCACTTCAGTCGCTCCGGCCGGCGCATCACCGTGGAGACGGACGATGATTCGGTGGGCGGCCATTTCCTGCATCTGCTTCACGAGCGCAAGCCGCCGGCATCGTGGGTGCGGGCCATGCACATCTCCCTCATCTTGTACGCCGAGCACGAGTTCAATGCCTCGACCTTCACCGCGCGCGTGATCGCGAGCACCGGGTCGGATCTGTATTCCTGCCAGGTCGGCGGTATCGGCGCGCTGCGCGGCCCGAAGCACGGCGGCGCCAATGAGGTGGCGCTGGAAATCCAGCAGCGTTACGCGAGCGCGGAGGCCGCGCAGACCGACATCCTGGCGCGCCTGGCGGCGCGCGAGGTCATCATCGGTTTCGGTCACCCCGTATACACGATTTCAGATCCGCGCCATCCGATCGCCAAGGAACTGGCGCGGCTGCTGTCGCATGAAGCCGGCGACACGACGCTGTTTGAGGTCGCCGACCGCATCGAAGCGGTGCTGTGGCAGCAGAAGAAGCTGTTTCCGAACGTCGACTGGTTCTCGGCCGTCCTGTACCACCAGCTGGGGATTCCGGTGTCGATGTTCACGCCGCTGTTCGTGATGGCGCGCACCACCGGCTGGTCGGCGCACGTCATGGAGCAGCGTGACAACGGCAAGATCGTGCGCCCGGCCGCCGAATACACCGGGCCGGCGCCCAAGCCCTACGTGCCGCTGAACCAGAGGCCGTGAAGTGATGTCGGCATTTGATCCCAGGCGGGCGCAACGCTCGGCACCGGATGCGGTGCTCACGGACATCGCAGCTTTCGTCAGCGCGCCGCCGCAGGTGTCGGCACTGGCATTCGATACCGCGCGCCACTGCCTGATGGATACGCTGGCGTGCGGTTTGATGGCCCTGAAGGTTCCGGCCTGTTCACGCCTGATCGCCCCGGTGGTGCCGGGTGCCGTCATGCCCGGTGGTGCCCGGGTGCCCGGGACCTCGCTGGAACTTGATCCGGTGCAGGGTGCCTTTGCCATCGGCGCGATGGTGCGCTGGCTGGATTTCAACGATACGTGGCTGGCGGCCGAGTGGGGCCACCCATCCGATAATCTCGGCGGCATCCTGGCCGTCGCGGATTACCTGTCGCGCCAGGCCCTGATGCACGGTCGCGCCTCGCTGAGCGTGGCGGACGTGCTCACGGCAATGATCCGCGCCCATGAAATCCAGGGCGTGCTGGCGCTGACCAACAGTTTCAACCGTGTCGGGCTCGACCATGTACTGCTGGTGCGCGTGGCAACGACCGCGGTGGTGACGGCCATGCTGGGCGGGTCACCGGCACAGATCAGCAATGCACTCTCGAATGCCTGGGCCGATGGCGCAGCCTTGCGCACTTATCGTCACGCGCCGAATACCGGCTCACGCAAAAGCTGGGCGGCGGGGGATGCGACCAGTCGCGGCGTGCGCCACGCCCTGATGGCGCTCGGCGGGGAGATGGGCTATCCGACAGTTCTCAGCGCGCCGCGCTGGGGATTCCAGGATGTGCTGTTTGCCGGCCAGTCACTGTCCCTGTCACAGCCCTTCGGCAGCTACGTGATGGAGAACATTCTCTTCAAGATCTCCTGGCCCGCGGAATTTCACGCGCAGACGGCCGTGGAATGCGCCCTGGCCCTGCACGCAGCGGTGCGCGACCGACTCGATGACATCGATCGCATCGTGATCGAGACCCAGGAACCGGGCGCGCGCATCATCGACAAGACCGGTCCGTTGGCGAATCCGGCGGATCGTGATCACTGCATCCAGTACATGGTCGCGGTGCCGCTGATCTTCGGCCGGCTCACCGCCGCGGACTACGAGGATGAGGTCGCGGCCGATCCGCGCATCGACCCGCTGCGCGAACTGATGCAGGTGCGCGAGAATCCGGGCTTCACCAAGGACTACTATGATCCGCAGCGCCGCTTCATCGGCAATGCGCTGCAGGTGTACTTCCGGGACGGCAGCGCGACCCCGCGCATCCAGGTGGATTTTCCGGTGGGCCACCGGCTCAGGCGGCCCGAGGGCGAGCCGCTGCTGGTCGCAAAGTTTGAAGCGGCGGTGAACACGCACTACCCGGCCAAGCAGGCCGCCCGCGTGGTGGCACTGTTCAGCGACCCGGCGCGACTCGCGGCGCTCAGCGTCAATGAGTTCATGGCTGAGCTGGTCAGCAATGGGCGATGAGCGCGCCACGCTGGTGGCGGGCGCGCGGCATTTGCAGGTAGCCCTGGATGAGGCGGCCGCGGACGCGCTGCTGCGCCTGTTGGATGAGCTGCTGCATTGGAACCGTGCCTACAACCTCACGGCCATCACCGATCGCGCCCAGATGCTGACCCATCACCTGCTCGACAGCCTGTCGGTCGCGCCCTTTGTGCAAGGCAGCACTTTGGCGGATGTCGGCACGGGCGCCGGTTTTCCGGGCCTGCCGCTGGCGCTGGTCGCGGCCGAGCGGCGCTGCGTGCTCCTGGATTCAAACGGCAAGAAGCAGCGCTTTGTGGCCCATGCGGCGCGCACCCTGGGGCTGTCCAACGTGGAGGCGCTGCATGCGCGCGTCGAGGAGCTGCATCCAGCGCAGCCATTCGACACGGTCGTCGCGCGCGCCTGCGCCGCCCTGCCGCAGCTGTTGAATTGGGTGGCGCCGCTGTGCGGCCCGGGTACCCGCGTGCTCGCCATGAAGGGGCGCCTGCCGGAGGCTGAAATCGCGGCCGTGGCGCCGCCCTGGGTCATCGAGCAGGTCGTGCCATTGCAGGTGCCCGGTTTGAACGAGGAGCGCCATCTGATCATTGCCAGATGTAGACTCGCCGCATGAAGCGGGTCATCGCAGTTGCTAACCAGAAAGGCGGCGTCGGCAAGACCACGACGGCCGTGAATCTGGCCGCATCGCTGGCGGCCACCAAGCGCAGGGTATTGCTGATCGACTGTGATCCGCAGGGCAATGCCACCATGGGCTGCGGGGTCGACAAGTCGCAGCTGGCGCGGGGCACCTGCGAAGTTCTGCTCGGCGATTGTGATATGAAATCCGCGCTCGTCCCGATCGAGCCGGCCGGCTTCACGCTGCTGCCGACCAACCAGGACCTGACCGTGGCGGAAGTGCGGCTGCTCACGCTGCTTGCCGGACGCGAAATGAAGCTGCGCACGGCCCTGAAGCCGATCCGCGACGAATTCGACGTGGTCCTCATCGATTGTCCGCCGGCGCTGAATCTGCTCACCGTCAACGCCCTGGTCGCGGCCGATAGCGTGCTCATCCCGATGCAGTGCGAGTACTACGCCCTGGAGGGTCTGTCGGGCCTGCTGGCGACCGTGGAGCAGATCCGTGCGGCCGTCAATCCGGGATTGGAGATCGAAGGGTTGCTGCGCACCATGTTCGACCCGCGCAACAACCTGTCGAATGAGGTCGGGGCGCAGCTCATCATGCATTTTCCCGACAAGGTGTTCAGGACCATCATTCCGCGCAACGTGCGCCTGGCCGAAGCCCCGTCCTTCGGCAAGCCGGCGTTGCTGCACGACAAGGATTCGCGCGGGGCGCTGGCCTACCTGGCACTGGCCGGAGAGATGATCCGCCGCGACGACGAAGTCGTGCCGCCACGGCCGGCCCCGCCCTCACCAGGTCTGCAGTAGTGCCTGTATGAACCAGAAGAAACCCAGCCTGGGCCGTGGTTTGAACGCACTGATGGGTGCGACCGATACGCCCCGGCCCCTGACGCCCATGCAGGCACCGACGCCAGGGGTCGCTGCACCCGTCGCAGGCCCGGCGGCGGATCGGCTGACCCGCCTGCCGCTGGACCTCCTGCAGCGCGGCCGTTACCAGCCGCGTTCGCACATGGATCAGGAGGCGCTCAATGAGCTGGCCGCCTCGATCCGAACCCAGGGCGTGGTGCAGCCCATCGTCGTGCGCCCCCTCGAGGCGGCGACGGCCACGGGCGGCCAGCGCTACGAAATCATCGCCGGGGAGCGTCGCTGGCGCGCCGCGCAGCTGGCGCAGCTGGCGGACATCCCGGCCATCGTGCGCGATGTGCCGGATGAGACCGCCATTTCGGTCGCGCTGATCGAGAATATCCAGCGCGAAGACCTCAATCCGCTGGAAGAGGCGCGGGCCCTGGAGCGCCTGATCAGTGAGTTCAGCATGACGCACCAGCAGGCCGCCGATGCCGTCGGGCGCTCCCGCGCGGCCGTCAGCAACCTGCTGCGCTTGCTGGATCTGGCGCCGGAGGTGTGCGATCAGCTCGAATCGCGCGCCCTGGAGATGGGTCATGCCCGGGCTCTGCTGGGCCTGACCACCCGCCGCCAGCAGGTCGAAGTGGCGGTGCTGGTGGTGAAGAAGGGCCTGTCCGTGCGCGAGACCGAGGCGATTGTGCGGCGCATGGCCCAGTCCGGTACCGAGCGGGCCGAGCCTGCCGTGGCGGCAACCGGCGCCGACCCGGATGTGCAGCGCCTGGAACTGGATCTGGCCGAGAAGCTGGGCGCCCGGGTGGCCATTCAGCACACCCGCACCGGCAAGGGCAAACTGGTGGTCAGCTACAACAGCCTCGATGAGCTGGACGGCATTCTCGAACATATCCGTTGAGCGGCCCGTTTGCGCATTGTTAAGAAGCCAAGTTAGCAAGCTAACGTGTAGCGTTTTCCTGCCGGCATATCTATAATTCGCCGCCGTTGTGACCCGGTCACGTAAGTGGCTGTAGGACAAACAAATCCTGTCGCAGCATCCCTCGTCTTTGAAGGGACAGAGGGTGCTATCACCGGCGGCGGGAGTTCGAAGCCGCACATTCAGTGTGCGACTCGCCTTAACAGTGCAGTCAGGGAGTTAAAGCGTGTCGCCTGAAATGCACAAGGAATTCCGGTGAGCGCGATTGACCTGCCGCATGCGCGCAGGCTCGCGTTCATGTGCGTGCGCGCCCAGGTCGTGGTCACCACGCTGGTCGCGGCGGTGAGCCTGGCGGTGGCGGGGACGCATGCCGCCTGGTCAGCGGTGGTTGGCGGTGGGGCCAGCACCCTGGGGAGCCTCGCGATGGCGCTGCTGGCCTTTGGCCGGCTGTCGGGATCGGGTGCCGAGCGGATGCTGCTGGCGTTCTATGTCGGCGAGATTGCCAAGATCACGGCGGTGATCGTGGCGCTGGTGCTGGCGCTGGTGTTCATGAAAGTGAACCCGGTGGCGATGATTACGGCCTTTATGGCCACGTTTTTGGTTTATTGGGTGGTGCTGGCACGTGCGCTGTGGTCCGCGAAGACTACGCCGCTGCCGGAGACCAAGGGTTCGGTCCGCGGTGCGCCGCACGAGATGGTTTGATGAGCAATTTCGTTCTACATGTGGCTGAAGGTACCAAGACTCCGTCGGAGTACATCGCCCATCATCTGACCTTTCTGACCAATCATGCCCCCAACGGGCTGTTGGACCTGTCGGTCGTCAACTACGACAGTGTCTTCTTCTCCGTGGTGCTGGCGCTGGTGTTCGGCGGCACCTTCATTTTTGCGGCGCGCCGGGCCACCAGCGACACGCCGGGCAAGCTGCAAAGCTTCGTCGAGATGGTGGTGACGTTCGTCGACGACCAGGTCCGGGGCGTCTTCCAGGGCAACAACCGTCTGATCGCACCCCTGGCGCTGACGATTTTCTGCTGGGTGTTCCTGTTCAATGTGATGGACATCCTGCCCATCGATCTGCTGCCCGGCGCCGCCGGCGCCGCCGGCCTGGGGCACCTGCGCATCGTACCGAGCATCGATCTGAACGTCGTATTCTCGCTGTCGCTGACGGTGTTTTTCCTGATCATCTTCTACAGCATCAAGATGAAGGGCCTGGGCGGCTTCCTTGCCGAACTGTCGATGCATCCGTTCCCGCCCAGCGGCAAGCAGGCCAACATCGCGCTGCGCATCGCCTGCATCCCCGTGAATCTGATCATGGAGCTGCCGACCTTCTTTGCCCGCCCGGTGTCCCTGGCATTGCGGCTCTACGGCAACATGTACGCGGGCGAGATGGTGTTCGTGCTCATCGCCCTGCTCACCCTGACTTCCGGGTTTGCGGCGCTGGGCTCTGCCGGCGGCTGGCTGAGCATCGTCGGCTCGGTATTTGTTGGTGTGCTGTGGACGGGGTTCGATTTGTTCATCGGCACCCTGCAGGCCTTCATTTTCATGATGCTCACCATCGTCTACCTGTCGCAGGCGTCCGAGCATCATTGAGCTTAGTCACGATCTATTTGAAAACGGTTTGGTATTTCGGAGAGTTGAATGGAAAACATTGCACACATTGAAGGTATGACCGTCCTTGCCGTCGGCATCATCTTCGGCCTGGGCGCGCTCGGCACGGCCATCGGCTTCGGCATCCTGGGCGGCCGCTTCCTGGAGGGCATGGCCCGCCAGCCGGAACTGGCGCCGGCGCTGCTGGCCAGAATGTTCATCGTCGCGGCATTGCTCGACGCGGTGGCCTTCATCGGCATCGCCTTCGGCCTGTTCTTCACGTTTGCGAATCCGTTCGTAACCGCGCTGCAGACGGCTGCCGCGGCGGCGCACTGAAGCACATCTTGAACGCGGATCCCGGCGCAGGCCTGAGTCTGCCCGCAATCAGGAGACCAGGGTGAACTTCAATCTGACGCTCATCATCCAGATGCTCGTGTTCGCGATCCTCATCTGGGCGGTGATGACGTTCGCGTGGCCAAAGCTACTCGCGGCAATGGAAGACCGGTCGCGCAAGATCGCGCAGGGCCTGGCGGCTGCCGATCAGGGACAGCAGTCCCTGGCGCAGGCGCAAGTCAAGGTCGACGAACTGATCCGTGAAGCCCGCGAGCACGCGACGCACATCATTGATCAGGCGCAGAAGCGTGCCAACGAGCTGGTCGAGCAGGCCAAGACCCAGGCGAGCGCCGAAGGCGCACGGCTGGTGGCATCGGCTCAGACGCAGATCGATCTGGAAGCCACGCGCGCGCGCGAATCGCTGCGCAAGGACGTGGCCGGGCTGGCGGTGCGTGCGGCCTCCAAGGTGCTCGAGCGCGAGATCGACGCCAGTGCGCATGCCGACCTGTTGAACAAGCTCGCAGCGCAGATCTAGCGCATGGCGGACAAGACAACCATCGCCCGTCCCTACGCCAAGGCGGCATTCGCCGAGGCGCGGGCCGACAGCATGCTGGCCGCGTGGTCGTCGGCGCTGCACGCGGCCGCAGCCGTGATGGACGATCCGCGCGTGCATTCGCTGCTGGGCGATCCGCATGTCACCCCGGAGCAGCTCGCGCAGCTGGTACTCGACATTGCCGGGGCGGGCCTCGGCGAACACGGTCGCAACTTCGTGCGCACCCTGGCCGAAACCCGCCGCCTGGACTGCCTGGAGCAGATCGCGGCGCTGTTCGATGCGTACAAGGACGAAGCGGAGGGCATCGCCGATGTCACCGTGACTTCGGCCGTCCCGCTGGATGAACGGCAGCGGCAGTCACTGACCGCGGCGCTGACCCGCCGCCTCAAGCGCGAAGTGCGTCTGCATTGCGCGACCGACCCGGAACTGCTCGGCGGCGCGGTGCTGCACTCGGGCGATCTGGTCATTGATGGCTCGGTGCGCGGGCGACTCACGCGCATCGCCAACGAACTGGTCGCGTGATGACCGGCCACACATACGAAATTCGCAAGGAATCCTAAAGATGGCCATCAAGGCAACTGAGATCAGTGATCTCATCAAGCAGCGCATCGAGAATTTCAAGGGCGTCACCGAGGCGCGCAATGTCGGCACCATCGTGTCCGTCACGGACGGCATCGTGCGTGTGCACGGCCTGGCCGACGCGCGTTACGGTGAAATGCTCGAATTTCCGGGCAACACTTTCGGCCTGGCGCTGAATCTGGAGCAGGACTCGGTCGGCGCGGTGGTGCTGGGCGACTACAAGCACCTGGGCGAGGGCGACACCGTCAAGACGACGGGCCGCATTCTCGAAGTGCCGGTGGGCCCGGAACTGCTGGGTCGCGTCGTCGATGCGCTGGGCAATCCGATCGATGGCAAGGGTCCGATCAATGCCGGGAAAACCGCGCCGATCGAGCGCGTGGCTCCGGGCGTGATCTACCGCAAGTCTGTTTCCCAGCCGGTGCAGACCGGATACAAGTCTGTCGACGCGATGGTGCCGATCGGCCGCGGTCAGCGCGAACTGATCATCGGTGATCGCCAGACCGGCAAGACGGCGATGGCGATCGACACCATCATCAACCAGAAGACCTCCGGCATTAAGTGCGTGTACGTTGCGATCGGGCAGAAGCAGTCGACCATCGCTAACGTGGTGCGCAAGCTCGAGGAACACGATGCCCTGAAGCACACCATCATCGTGGCGGCCTCGGCCTCCGTGCCGCCGGCCATGCAGTACATTTCGGCGTACTCAGGCGTGACCATGGGTGAATACTTCATGGACAACGGCGAGGACGCCCTGATCATTTACGACGATCTGTCGAAGCAGGCCGTGGCCTACCGGCAGATCTCGCTGCTGCTGCGCCGTCCTCCGGGACGCGAAGCCTTCCCCGGCGATGTGTTCTATTTGCACTCGCGTCTGCTCGAGCGCAGCGCGCGCGTCAACGAAGAGTACGTGGAGATGGTCAGCAAGGGCGCCGTGAAGGGCCGGACCGGATCACTGACGGGGCTGCCGATCATCGAAACGCAGGCCGGTGACGTCACGGCCTTCGTGCCGACCAACGTCATCTCGATCACCGACGGTCAGATCTTCCTGGAAACGGATCTGTTCAACTCCGGCATCCGTCCGGCCATGAATGCCGGCATTTCCGTGTCCCGCGTCGGCGGCTCGGCGCAGACCGACATCATCCGCCGCCTGGGCGGCGGCATTCGCCTCGCGCTCGCGCAGTACCGCGAGCTGGCGGCCTTCTCGCAGTTCGCCTCGGATCTGGATGAGTCGACCCGCAAGCAGCTCGAGCGCGGTCAGCGCACCACCGAGGTGATGAAGCAGAAGCAGTACGAGCCGCAGTCGGTCGCCGAAATGGCGCTGTCCATCTACGCCGTCAACAACGGCTACATGGACAAGGTCGCGATCCCGAAGATCGTGGACTTCGAGGCGGCGCTGCAGGGCTACGCGAACTCCTCCCACAAGGCGTCGCTCGATGCGATCAACGCCAAGCCGGTCCTCAAGGAACATGAGGCGACGCTGAAGAAGATCATCGAAGACTTCCTGGCCAACGGTACCTACTGAAGAAGCGCTCAGCATGCCCGGCACCAAGGAAATCCGTACCAAGATCGCGAGTGTCAAAAGCACTCAGAAGATCACCAAGGCCATGCAGATGGTGGCCACCAGCAAGATGCGTCGTGCGCAGGAGCGCATGAAGCTCGCGCGCCCGTACGCGGAAAAAATGCGCACGGTGATCGGCCACCTGAACGAGGCGAATCCGGACTTCAAGCACCCGTTCCTGATCGAGCGCGAGCCGAAGGCGATCGGGTTCATCATCATCTCGACCGATCGTGGTCTTGCCGGCGGTCTCAACGCCAACCTGTTCAAACAGGTGCTGCTGCAGATGCGTGAGTGGCAGAACAAGGGTGCCGCGGTGAGTGTGTCGATCGTCGGCACCAAGGGCACGGCCTTCTTTCGGCGTCTGGGGACACCGCTGCTCGGCGCCGTCTCGGGACTGGGCGATCGCCCGCACATCAAGGATCTGCTCGGCACCATCAAGGTCATGCTCGACGCCTATCGCGAGGGCAAGATCGATCGGCTGTATCTGGCCAACGCGAAGTTCGTGAACACGATGACGCAGCAGCCGAGCATCACGCAGCTGCTGCCGGTGAACGCGGCCGACAATCACGGGCTGCCGGAGCATTGGGACTACATCTATGAGCCCGATGCCCAGGCCATCCTTGATGGACTGCTGATGCGCTATGTCGAATCGCAGGTCTACCAGGGCGTCGTCGAGAACGTCGCCTCGGAAATGGCCGCGCGCATGGTCGCGATGAAGGCTGCCACCGATAACGCCGGCAAGCTCATCGAAGACCTGCAACTCGTTTACAACAAGGCCCGCCAGGCCGCGATCACGAAGGAACTTTCGGAGATTGTCGGCGGCGCGGCTGCCGTATAAGTCAAGGACACATGCATGACCAACATTGCTGAAGGCAGGATCACCCAGATCATCGGCGCCGTCATCGACGTCGAATTTCCGCGCGAACAGATTCCGCACGTGTACGAGGCTTTACAGCTGGCCGATTCGGATCTGATCCTGGAAGTGCAGCAGCAGCTGGGTGATGGCGTCGTGCGCACCATCGCGATGGGTGCCTCCGAAGGCTTGAAGCGCGGACTGTCGGTGCGCTCGACGGGCAAGCCGATTTCGGTCCCGGTGGGCAAGGCGACGCTGGGCCGCATCATGGACGTTCTGGGTCGCCCGCAGGATAACCGCGGCGAAGTCGCGGCGCAGGAGACCCTGCCGATCCACCGCGCTCCGCCGGCGTTCGATGAGCAGGCGGGCGGTCAGGATCTGCTGGTCACCGGCATCAAGGTCATCGACCTGCTGGTGCCGTTCGCGAAGGGCGGCAAGGTCGGCCTGTTCGGCGGCGCCGGCGTGGGCAAGACCGTCAACATGCTGGAGCTCATCAACAACATCGCCAAGCAGTACAGCGGCCTGTCGGTGTTCGCCGGAGTGGGCGAGCGCACCCGCGAGGGCAACGACTTCTATCACGAGATGATCGAGTCGGGCGTCATCGACAAGGACACTCTGTCGAACTCGAAAGTGGCCATGGCGTATGGACAGATGAACGAGCCGCCGGGCAACCGCCTGCGCGTCGCGCTCACCGGGCTGACGATGGCCGAGTACTTCCGGGATGAGAAACGCGAAGACGGCGGCGTGGGCCGCGACGTGCTGTTCTTCGTCGATAACATCTACCGCTACACGCTTGCCGGCACGGAAGT
>DASYER010000125.1:0-5854 GCA_036498905.1 Steroidobacteraceae bacterium
GATGGATGTCACCCAGGCCAAGCGCCATCGCGGCTGGCGAGCCAACGATCAACGCCGCCAGCGTCCACTTAAGGGATTTGGCAGTCATTCACGATACTCCGCGCCACAGCGGCCGAGAGAAATGTCCTAAAAAACAAAAGCATGGACCGGATTACGCAAATCCACACTACGGACGGCAATATAACTTATAAATAGTCGCGCACCAAAATCTCAGCAATTTGAACGCTGTTCGTGGCCGCTCCCTTCCGAACATTGTCCGCGACGATCCATAGGTCGAGCCCACGCTCTGACGACATATCATCCCTTATGCGCCCCACATAAACTGTGTCGCGTTTCGCTGCCTCGACCGCTGCCGTGGGGTACCCCCCCGCTCGCCGCTCATCCATGACGGTCACGCCGGGCGCCTTCTGCAGTATCTCCCGCGCTGCAACAGCGCCGAGTTTACGCTTGGTCGTCAGGTGCACCGCCTCCGAATGCCCGAAGAACACCGGCACGCGCACGGCCGTCGGGTTCACCTGGATCTGCGTACTGCCGAGGATCTTGCGCGTTTCCCACACCATCTTCATCTCTTCGCGGGTATACCCGTTGTCCTCGAAGCGATCGATCTGCGGCACCACATTGAACGCGATCTGCGCCGGAACGATGCCCGCCTTGACCGGACCTTGACCGCTGAGCAGTGCGGCCGATTGCGTGGCCAGTTCTGCGATCGCCTCGCGGCCCGCGCCGGAGACGGACTGGTAAGTGGCCACATTGATGTGCTCGATGACGGCGACATCATGCAGCGGCTTGAGCACCACCACCATCTGGATGGTCGAGCAGTTCGGATTGGCGATGATCCCGCGGTTGGTGTACTGCGCGATTGCTTCCGGATTCACCTCCGGCACCACCAGCGGCACATCATCCAGGTAGCGGAACTCCGAGGTATTGTCGATGACCACGCAACCGGCCGCCGCAGCTTTCGGCGCGTACTCGCGCGAGACCTCGCCACCGGGAGAAAACAGTGCGATATCGACCTGACTGAAATCGAATTCGGCAAGATTGCCCACATGGTGGCGCTGTTCGCGAAAGGTCACCGACTTGCCCAACGAGCGCTCGCTGGCCAGGGCGAACAGCTGCTTGACCGGGAATTTTCGCTCCTCGAGCACTTCGACCATGGTCTCCCCGACCAGGCCCGTGGCGCCCACCACCGCCACATTGAAGCCCTCGCCCCCTGCCCTGCCACTCATGTTCGCCCCTGTTTCATTGATCTAGATGACCGGCGTCGCCGACTGTACATCCATGTTCTGCGCGCGATGTCGCAGGTAATGGTCCATCAGGACGATCGCAAGCATGGCCTCGGCGATCGGCACCGCACGCAACCCCACGCACGGATCATGGCGCCCGGTGGTGGTGACCTCGACCGGCTCACCGGCGAGATTGATGGTGCGGCCCGGAACCTGGATGCTCGAGGTCGGCTTCAAGGTCACATGGGTGACGATGTCCTGGCCGGAGGAAATTCCGCCGAGCACGCCACCGGCATGATTGCTCAAAAACCCCCCGGGCGTG
Source organism: Steroidobacteraceae bacterium (assembly GCA_036498905.1). Classification (GTDB taxonomy): domain Bacteria; phylum Pseudomonadota; class Gammaproteobacteria; order Steroidobacterales; family Steroidobacteraceae; genus DAIDKA01. The sequence continues at coordinate 1,546 of DASYER010000125.1, forward strand.
AGTTCATCGCGGTGCTCGCTGCCCTTCTGACTGGCCGCACGCGTGCCGTCCCCGATCTCCACGGCCTTCACCGCGTTGATGCCCATCATGGCGCTGGCGATATCCGCATCGAGGCGTTCAAACACCGGTTCACCCAGACCCGGTGGAATGCCGCTGGCGATGACGGTGAGCTTCGCGCCGATTGAATCACCGGCGCCGCGCAAGTCCCACAGCAGCGCTTCGAGCTCCGCGATCCGCGACGGATCGGGGCAAAAAAACGGGTTCTCGTAGGCGAACGCCGGAGTCACCGGCTCCAGAGTGAGCGCGCCGACCTGGCAGACATAGCCATATATGCGCACGCCCAGGCGCTGGCTCAGGTATTTGCGAGCGATGGCACCTGCCGCCACGCGCATGACGGTCTCGCGCGCCGAGGAGCGGCCGCCGCCGCGATAGTCGCGAAAACCGTACTTCTGCTGATAGGTGTAGTCCGCGTGTCCCGGACGGAAGCGATCCTTGATCTTCTCGTAATCGCGTGAGCGCGCGTCCGTGTTCTCGATCAGCAGGCCGATCGGTGTACCGGTGGTGCGGCCTTCAAATACACCGGAGAGGATGCGGACTGCGTCAGATTCGTGCCGCTGGCTGACGAACTTTGACGTCCCGGTGCGCCGTCGATCGATATCGCCCTGCAGGTCCGCCTCACTGAGCTCGAGCCCCGGCGGACAGCCATCGACAATGCAGCCGAGCGCCGGGCCGTGGCTTTCGCCAAAGCTGGTGACGGTGAAGAGTCTGCCAAAGCTGTTACCGGACATGTTGCTGCTTGCCTTGCGATCCGAGCTGTTCGGCCGTGAGCATGAAGACGCCACCGCCCCCGCGTTCGAACGTCAGCCAGGTGAATGGCAGCCGGGCAAACGCGCGTTGGACCGCGGCCTGTGTGTTGCCCACTTCCACGATGAGAATGCCTCCGGGATTCAGATGCCGCACGGCATCCTTCAGAATCACCCGTACCGCGTCCATGCCGTCCTTGCCTGAGGCCAGTCCCATGCGCGGCTCGTGGCGATACTCCGGTGGCAACGAACGCATCTCGCGCGCCCCGACATAGGGTGGGTTGCTGACAATGATATCGTAGCGCTCGCCGTTCAGGGCGCTGAAGTAATCCGATTCGAGCAATCGGACCCGCCCTCCCAGGCGGTGACGGCGCACATTCTCGGCCGCCAGCCCCAGGGCCTGTGGCGAAGAGTCGAGTGCATCCACCCTGGCCTTGGGAAGCATTTTTGCGCTCGCGATCGCGATGCAGCCGCCGCCCGTCCCGATGTCCAGCACGCGGCGCACCCGACGTGCATCCACCCACGGCGCGTAAGCTCGCTCGATGAGCTCGGCGATCGGTGAGCGCGGAATCAAGGCCCGCGCATCGGTCTTGAACTGCAGGCCCGCGAACCAGGTCGTACCGGTGAGGTACACGGCCGGCATGCGCTCCCGGAGCCTGCGCGTGATCAGATCACGCGCGCGCGCCTGCTGCGTCGGGCTCGTGTGTCGGGCATAGATACGGGCGCTCGGCGTCGGCAGCTGCAGGGCATGCCACACCAGCGCGGCGGATTCATCCCAGGCGTTATCGGTGCCGTGGCCAAAGAACACCTGCGCGCGCTGCAGACGCCGGGCGCCGCGCCCGATCAGCTGCTGAACCGTGACCGGGCGTTGCTTGTGGGATACTTTGTTCATGAAACTGCGATTGACCCATGTCGTGATGATCCTGGTGGTGGCCCTGGCCGCCGCCACGGGCTTTTGGCTGGCGCACCGACTTGACCACGCCGCTCCGAAGCTGGCAAATGGTACCTGGCTGCCCCAGCCCCGCAACGTCGGCGAATTCTCGCTGATCGACCAGAACAACGCGCCATTTACCGCCGCGCGTCTGAAGGGCGCACCGACGCTGGTGTATTTCGGTTATACCCACTGTCCGGATGTATGCCCGATAACGCTGCTGCAACTGGCACAGGTGGTGAAGACCGGCGTCGTGCCCGGCCTGCGCGTCGCATTCATCACGGTCGATCCGGCGCGTGACACGCCGACGCAACTGGCGCAGTACGTTCATGCCTTCGACCCGGACTTCATCGGGCTGACCGGCAGCGCCGCGATGGTGCAGACGGTGGCGCATCGCTTTGGAGTGGCCTTCCTGCGGGTTGACCTGCCCGGCGGCGACTACAGCATGGATCACTCATCGACGATCTTTCTCATGGACAGGCGCGGCCGCAACGTGGCCGTATTCACGGCACCCTATGATGTGAAATCACTGACGGCGGACCTGCGGCGCGCGGCCGGTGATCTTTGACCATGATGCCGGGTAGTCCCGCGGCGCGCGCCTTCATCCTCCTGCAGCGCCTGCTGCCCCAGCACATCCTCTCCCGTCTCATCCACGCGCTCGCGCGCGTGCGCCTGAAGGGCTTCAAGAACCTGCTGATCGGCAGCTTCGTGCGCGGTTTCAAGCCGGTCATGTCCGATGCGCGCGAACCGGATCCGCTGGCCTATGAGAGCTTCAACGCCTTTTTCACCCGCGAGCTGGCCGACGGCGCACGGCCCATGCCGCAGGATCCGGAAATTGTGGCCTCGCCGGTCGACGGCACCATAAGCCAGATCGGGTACCTCGAGCATCAATCCATCCTGCAGGCCAAGGGACGCCACTACCTGCTGGCCGCGCTACTCGGCGGCAGCGCCGCCGAGACCGCACAGTTTGCCGGCGGCGCCTTCGCCACCTTGTACCTGGCCCCGTATAACTATCACCGCATCCACATGCCCCTGGCCGGCCAACTGCGCACGACGCGCCATGTGCCGGGCGATCTGTTCAGTGTGAACGCCGTGACTGCGGCAGGTGTTGCGGATCTGTTTGCGCGAAATGAGCGGGTGGTATGCATCTGGGATGACGGCCGCCACCCCTTCTCGATGGTGCTGGTCGGCGCGTTGTTCGTCGGTAGCATCAGCACCGTGTGGCATCACGAGATCACGCCGCCCGCAGGGCGAATGACCCGGGAACTGCCGCCGATCCGCGGCCCGAGCGCACAATTGGAGCGCGGCGAGCAGATGGGCTGGTTCAACATGGGTTCAACCGTAATCGTGCTGTTCCCGAAGGATCGCGTGCGCTGGCTGCCGAGCCTCGCCGCCGGGATGCCGGTGCGGGTCGGCCAGCCCCTGGGCCGGCTGCTGCCGCCACCATGAACGATCCATCGGCGGACTGGCGCCCGACCGCCACGCGCGAGCGGCTGGTGCTGCGAGCCGCGCTGCTGGCGCGCACGCGCGCCTTCTTCGCCTCCCGGCGGGTGCTGGAAGTGGATACGCCGGCGCTGGTGAATGCCGCCGTCACGGACCGTCACATCCATTCATTGGCCGTGGACTTAAGTGATGGCGCGACCGTGTTCGTGCATACCTCACCGGAGTACGCCATGAAGCGGCTGCTGGCCGCGGGCATGGGCGATATCTATCAGATCTGTCACGTAGCGCGCGGCTTCGAGCAAAGCCGCATGCACAACACCGAATTCACGTTGCTGGAATGGTATCGGCTGGGTTTCGATCTCAATGCCCTCATGGATGAAGTCGAGGCCCTGGTACGGGCGCTGTGCCCCGCGCATCCGGCGCTGCAGGTCACCGCCCAGCGGCTGGCATACCGGGAGGTCTTTGCGCGTCATACCGGGCTGGATCCGCTGGATGCCAGCGTCGCGCAGCTGCTGGCTGTCGTCGCCCCCCTCGGGTATCGCAGCGCGGGTGGGCGCGATGAGCTCCTGGACCTCATCATGGGGGCTGTCATCGGACCTGCGCTGGGCCATGACTGCCTGACGTTCATCCATGGCTATCCGGCCTCGCAGGCGGCCCTGGCGCGCCTGGATCCGGTTGATCCGCGCACTGCCCAGCGTTTCGAGCTTTACGGTGCCGGCCTGGAACTGGCCAACGGCTTTCACGAATTGGCTGCCGCGGATGAGCAACGCGCGCGCTTCGCCGCAGATCTGCGCGAGCGGCGCGAGCGCGCTCTGCCGGTCCATCGGATGGATGAGCGGCTGCTCGCGGCACTGGCCGCGGGTCTGCCCGACTGCGCCGGAGTCGCGGTGGGCTTCGATCGGGTATTGATGCTGGCGGCCGGAGCCGCTCATATTCAGGAAGTGCTGCCGTTTCCTACGCAAACGGCATAGCCGGCTACTGCTTGGCGCGTGAGATGTACTCGCCGGTGCGGGTATCGACGCGGATGACTTCACCCTCGTTGATGAACAGCGGCACGCGCACGACGGCACCGGTTTCGAGCTTCGCCGGTTTCTGGCCGCCGGTGGCGGTGTCCCCGCGCAGGCCCGGGTCG